>JAFGHH010000317.1 GCA_016930215.1 Deltaproteobacteria bacterium | reverse complement strand
CCTGCGGCTCGAGGACACCGAGTGGTCCGACTGCCGTGCGGTCGAGGAGTGCAGCGCGGTCGACGCGCGGGCCGACGAGATCCTCGTCTCCGACTCGCGGTTCCTGCGCAACGACGTTTCCGCGGACCCGACGTCGTACATGGAAGTCGGCGCGCTGTGCACGACCGGCCCGACGGACACCGCCCGGGTCCTGGTCGAGCGGTGCCGCTTCGAGGACAACCATGCCGACTGGGGCGCGGCGCTTCACCAGCGGGCCCGCACCCGGCACGCCGTGGTGCGCGAATGCGTTTTCCTTCGCAACCGCTCCCGCGAAGGCCCCACCGCCCTCAGCGGAATCCTCGGCGAGCTGGCCCACAACCGGTTCGAAGCCAACGAGCTGGAGATCGAGGGGGCGATCGTCGGGGTCGACGGCACGCCGGAGACCCGCATCGTCCACAACCTGTTCCTCGAGAACCGCTGTGGCCGCGGCGCGATCGCGCTCACGGCCTCCCGCGGCCTGGTGGCCAACAACCTGTTCGTCGGCAACACCTGCCGGAACGCCCCGGAATCCGCCTGGTGTACGGCGGCGGTCTGGGTCCCCGCCGGCTCCGCAGCCTCGATCGACCTCCGCAACAACACCTTCGTCGACAACGCCAGCGAAGGCGGCATCGTCCACCTGTCCTACGACTCCGTCTTCGGCCGCGTCCGCTCGAATCTGTTCGTCGGCGGAACGGGCCGCGCGGCTGTCGGCACCGACTATCCCGACTGGGGCGTCTCCGCCGAGATGTCCTACAACGCCTGGTGGAACGTGCCGGAGCCGGTCTGGGGCGACGGCGTGCGCCTCGGCGACGGCAACCTCGAGGCCGACCCGCGCTTCGTCGACGCCGCCTACCGGCTGGGCGCGGGCTCGGCCGCCATTGACGCCGGCGATCCCGACCCGCTCCTCGCCGACAGCGACGGCACCCGGAACGACGTCGGCGCGTTCGGCGGCCCCGAGGGCGACTGGACGCCGCTGCCGGAAGGGGGTGCGCCGTGACCATCACGCGCGGCCTGCTGCCGCTCGCCTGCCTCCTCGCGGCCGCCTGCTCCGGCTCGGGCGGGGGGACGGAGGACGACGGAGGCTCGGAAGACGGTTGGCCCGACGAGTTCGTCGCGCCGGACGACGGAGCCGACGCAGGCGACGACCGCGGCGACTCGTTCGACGGCCTCGACGCAGACGGGACTCTTCCCGACTTCCGCGAGGTGCCCGGCGCCGACGCCGATGCCGACACCGATGGCGACGGCGACCTGCCGGAAGCGATGCCGTTGCCGCCGACCTGCGGCGACGGGACCGTGGACCCCGGCGAGGAGTGCGACGACGGCAACCGGCTGAACGGCGACGGCTGCAACTGGGTCTGCCGGCGCTCGGACGAGCCGTTCCCCTATCCGCCGCCCGATCCCGACACGCCGCCCGTCGAGCCGACCGACCCGCCGGCGGTGGTGACCGGGGAGTCGGAGCTGAGCGCGTTCATCGCCGTCGGCGGTCCGGGTTTCGCCTGCCACCCGCTGTGGCTGGCCGCTGCCGGCGACCGGTTCGCCGTCGCCTACAACTACGACCAGCCGTACTACGGCGTCCGCCTGCGCCTTCTCGACCGCGCGGGCCGGACGGTCGGGACGCCGTGGGAGCACGAGACCCCGTGGGGTCTGTTCGCGCACGCCCTGTTCCGGACCGCCGAAGGCTTCGGTCTGCTCTCCGGCTCGCACACCTACGGGCTCCAGCGCAGCCGCTTCTCGTCCGCCGGCGCGCCGCTCGAGGAGTTCCTGCTGCTGCGGCCCGCTCGCGTGATTCCCGACCCGTGGTTCGACCCGTGGGACGGCCTCACCGGCGGCACCTGGTCCGCAGGACGATGGCTCGCCGTCAGCAGCCTGTACGGGACGGACTTCTACGGCTGGCTGCTCGAGACCTACTCGGCCGACGGCCGCCCGCTCGACCGCGACGTGATCGCGCTGCTCAACTCGGGCCTCTGCGTCGAGAGCGCCCCGGCCGGCACCGGATTCGCGGTCGGAGCCGGACAGCACGTCGTGGTGCTCGACGCCGGGCTGAACGTCCTTTCGTGGAGCGGCTCCGTCCCGGGCGACGGCAGTTGGGGCGGAGTGCTGGGGCTGTCGGCGGACGCCGACGGGTACTGGCTTGCCTGGTCGGTCTACCGCGAGGGCCCGACCTACCCGGGGCTGCGCGACCTGTGGATCGTGAAGCTCGACCTGACGGGCGAGCCGTGCTTTCCGCCCCGGCCGATCGTGGAGTCGGCGCCGCGCGCGATCGGCGACGGAGGAACGGGTCCGGGCACGATCGTGCCGGAGCTGGCGCTCGCGGACGGCCCGGCGGGCGCGGCGGTCGTCTACTGGCAGGGCCTCGGCGACGGGGAGACCGCGGGCGGGCCGGTGATGCTCGTGACGGTGGACGACTGGGGCAACGTCATCACGCCGCCGACCCCCGTGCTGGGCGACGGCGAGGTCACGACGATCGGCTGGGTGCTGGCGGTCGCCGCCGACGACCTGGGCTACGGCACCGTCACCATGACCCAGGGCGCGGTGCTCGGCACGGCGTCGCTGGTGTTCCGCCACTTCGCCGCGGCCCCGTAGCCCGGGGCGGCGACTTGTGCTACTCGTTCGAAGCGTTCGACGGTCCCTCGACCCGGACGGTCGGGGGCCGAAGCGAGGCGAAGATGGCGAAGTGGTGGAGCAGAAACCGTAGCTGACGCGTCCGCGCGGAGGCAGGTCTGCCTCCGGGAAAGACGCGTCCCGAACCGGAGCCGCCGCCCGTGTGAGCGCCCTGCCTGGGCCGCGGGCGGCGAGGATCCGCCCGTTGCTGCAGGAGGTGCGCGATGCCGACCGACCAGCGCCCCACGACGAGCATCGACCTGTTCGCGTCCGTGACGGAGTGCGGTTGCGCCGCCAAGGTGCCGGCGCAGGAGCTGGCCGGCCTGCTGCGCGGCCTGGAGCTGCCGACGAGCCCCGCGGTGCTCGTCGGCCCGGACACGCTCGACGACGCCGGCGTCTACCGGCTGTCCGACGAGCAGTGCCTGGTGCAGACGGTGGACTTCTTCCCGCCGGTGGCGCGCGACCCGGAGGACTACGGCCGGATCGCCGCCGCCAACTCGCTCTCCGACGTCTACGCGATGGGCGGCACGCCGCTCACCGCGCTGGCGATCGTCTGCTTCCCGTCGCAACTGGTGCGGCAGGGGGTGCTCGGCGACGTGACCCGCGGCGCCGTGGAGAAGCTGCGCGAGGCGGGCTGCGTCCTGCTCGGCGGCCACTCGGTCCTCGACCCGCAGGCCAAGTTCGGCCTCGCCGTCACCGGCCTGGTCCGCCGCGACGCGATGCTGACCAATGCCGCCGCGCGGCCCGGCGACGTGCTGGTGCTGACCAAGCCGCTCGGGACCGGCGTCACGATCATGGCGGTCCGCGCCGGGCTGGCCGGCGCCGAGCAGGAGCGCGCCGCGAACCGTACGATGGCGACGCTCAACGCCAAGGCCGCCGAACTGGCCCTGCGCTGCGGCGTGCGCTGCGCGACCGACGTCACCGGCTTCGGCCTGGTCGGCCACGCGCTGCAGCTCGCCCGCGCGAGCGGCGTCGCCCTGGAGCTGGGCCTCGAGGGAGTGCCGCTGCTCGACGGCGTCGCGGCCTTCGCGGAGCAGGGGCTGCTGTCGGCCGCGGCGTACACCAACCGGGACTACGCCGGGGACGCCGTCCGCTTCGACGACGACGTGCCGGAGCCGGCCCGCGACCTGCTCTGCGATCCGCAGACCTCGGGCGGCCTGCTGCTCTGCTGTCCGCCCGCCCGCGTCGCCGAGCTGCTGGCCGGGGCGCGCGCGGAGCTGTCCGCGCCCTGCGGCGTGGTCGGCCGCGTGGTCGAGAAGTCCGGCGGGCCGACGATCGCGGTGCATCGGCAGGCGGTCGCCGTCGCCACGGCGGGAGGGGCGCCGTGACCTACTTCGACAACGCGGCGACCTCGTGGCCCAAGCCGGAGGCCGTGCCGGCGGCGATGACGCGGTTCCTGCGCGAGGTCGGCGCGAACCCGGGCCGCTCGGGGCACGCGCTATCGATCGAGGCGGGGCGCGTGGTCTACGACGTCCGCGAGCGCGTCGCGCGGCTGTTCGGCCATCCCGACCCGCTGTCCGTGGTGTTCACCAAGAACGCGACCGAGCCGCTCAACATCGCGCTCCAGGGGCTCCTCGCGCCCGGCGACCACGTGGTGACCAGCGTGATGGAGCACAACTCGGTGCTGCGCCCGCTGCGGTACCTCGAGTCGAGAGGCGTGGCGGTCACCCGGGTCGCCTGCGCCGCCGACGGGACGCTCGACCCCGCCGACGTGGCGCGGGCGCTCGCGCCGAAGACGCGGCTGGTCGTGCTGAGCCACGCCTCGAACGTGGTCGGCACGCTGTGCCCGCTGGCCGAGGTCGGCCGGCTGGCCGAGGAGCGGGGCGTCCCGTTCTGCGTCGACGCCGCGCAGACCGCCGGCGCCGTGCCGCTCGACATGCGCTCGATGCACATCGACCTGCTGGCCTTCACGGGGCACAAGTCGCTCTACGGTCCGCAGGGGACCGGCGGGCTGTGTGTGGGCGAGCGGGTGCGGGACAAGCTGCGCCCGCTGGCGTACGGCGGCACCGGCAGCGCGTCGGATTCGGACGTTCATCCCGACTTCCTCCCCGACCGGCTGGAGGCCGGGACGCTGAACGCGGTGGGCCCGGCGGGGCTCGGCGCCGGGCTCGCCTTCGTCGAGGCGCGGGGCGTGGCGGCGATTCGGGCGCACGAGGCGATGCTGACCGCGCGGCTGCTCGACGGGCTGCAGGCGATTCCGGGGGTCCGGATCCTCGGGCCGGGCGACGCGGCGCGGCAGACCGCGGTCGTGTCGTTCAACCTCGACGGGCGAAGCTGTTCGGAGGTCGCCTCGGCGCTCGAGGAGCGGGCGGGGATCTGCTGCCGCGCGGGCCTGCAGTGCGCGCCCCTGGCGCATCGGCAGCTCGGGACGTTCCCCGAGGGGACGGTCCGGTTCAGCCTGGGGGCGTTCAACCGGGAAGAGGAGCTCGATACCGCACTCGCCGTGCTGCGGGAGCTGGCGGGGGAGGGAAAGGGAGGATCCTTGTGAAGAAGACGGTGGATGCGCGCGGGCTGTCGTGCCCGCAGCCGGTGGTGCTGACGCTGAAGGCGCTGGTGGAGGCGTCCGAGGTGACGACGATCGTCGACAACCGGGCCGCGGTCGAGAACGTGTCGCGGCTGGCACGGTCGAAGGGGTGCGCGGTGCGGGTCGAGGAGCGGGCGGATGGCACGTACGTGACGCTGGCGCGGGAGGGCGCGCCGGCTGCGCCGGCGGTGACGGAGCACGTCGTGGTCTGCTCGACGGCCGGTGCGGCGAGGGGGCCGCTGGTCCTGTTCGTGTCTTCGGACGTCTTCGGCCGGGGGTCCGCGGAACTCGGGGAGCGGCTGATGGGGGCGTTCTTCCACACGCTGCGGGAGCTGGAGTCGAAGCCGAAGACGATCGTCTTCATGAACGCGGGCGTGAAGCTGGCCGTCGAGGGATCGCGGGTGCTGGAGGACGTTCGGGCGCTGGCGGCGGAGGGGATCGAGATCCTGGTGTGCGGGACGTGCCTGGGGTACTTCGAGCTGACGGAGCGGCTCGGGGTGGGGCAGGTGTCGAACATGTACGACATCGCGAAGACGCTGCTCGAGGCGGGGCGGGTTGTCGACGTCTGAGCCGGAGGGCGGCTTCGGAGTGGTGCTGTTCCACTCCGTGCAGGGGGCGCTGGGCGCCGAGAAGCTGCTGCTGGCGGCCGGGGTGGCGCACAAGCTGATCACCGTGCCGCGGCACCTCAGCTCGGACTGCGGGTTCTGCCTGCGCTTCGCCTGGGGCGACCGGGAGCGCGTCGAGCGGCTGCTGGGGACGGCGAAACTCGGCGTGGAGCGGATCGAGGCCCTCTGACCGGAGGGTCCGCGGAACGGCGCCGGACGGCAGCGGCGCGCGAATGCCTATCGCGAGACCCCCTGGGACCGGTAGACTCCGCGCACAGGCGGACCTCGGCCGGTCCGACGCCGCGCCGCGAGGGTCGGTCCGTGGAAACCGCAGGAGGACGATGTCCGAGAACGACCCGGAGCTGTTGCAGCCGCCGTCCGCCGCGAATCCCGGGGGCGCGGCGTTCGTCGCGACGGGACGGGCGTTGGCCGCGGCCGGCCGCTGGGTCGGCCGATCGGTGGCCGCGGGCTACCGCGCGATCGACCCCGACCTTCGCCTGCACCTGGCCCAGTTGCCGCTGGTCGGGCTGACGCTGCTGGTGCGGCCTCGTCCCGAGCCGGAGCCGCTGCCGGACGACGGCCGGCGGCCGGTGGTGTTCGTCCACGGGCTGGGCGGGGCGCCCGGCAATTTCGGGCCGATGCGGCTGTACTTCCGCGCCCGCGGGCGGAGCCGGACGTACGCCGCGGTGTTCGCGGGGGAAGGCTCGCTCTCCGAGCTGGCCGACCGTCTGAGCCGCTTCGTCGGCGAGTTGGTGCGGGTCAACGGGCTGGGCGACGGCGCGCGGCTCGACCTGGTGGCGCACAGCATGGGCGGGCTGGTCGCCCGGCTGGCGCTGGAGGACGAGCCGACGCGGGCGCGCGTGGCGAACCTGGTGACGCTGGGGGTGCCGCACGCGGGCTCGCACCTGGCGCGCTACGGCCATACCGCGCATAGCCTGGCGTTGCGGCCCGACTCCGAGGTGCTGCAGCGGCTGGCGCGGCAGCTCCCGTGGCGCGGGCCGCCCGGGCAGCCGCGGCTGGTGGCGTGCTGGAGCGCCGCGGACGTGATCGTCCTCCCGGCACGGTCGGCCGCGGTGGAGGGGGCGGAGAACGTGGAGCTGTCGGGCCTCACGCACTACGGGTACCTGATCCACCCGGCGGCCTGGCGGGTCGTGTTCGAGGCGCTGGACGTCGCGTGAGCGGGTCGGCCGCGCGTCCCGGCCGCGGGGCGTCGATTCCGCTTGACGGCGGTCCGGGTTGTCGCTACGTACCTACTTGCGAATGATTCGCAGGTAGGAGCTTGAGGTGAAGATCGGGGCGCGCGAGACGGAACGGAGGATGGAGCGGATCACGTCGGCGGTGAAGGCCGCCGGCGTCAAGCTCACGATCCAGCGGCTGGAGATCTTCCGCGAGCTGGCGGCGAGCGCGGACCATCCGAGCGCCGAGGCGGTGTTCGAGGCGTTGCACGCGCGGATGCCCACCGTGTCGCTCGACACCGTCTACCGCACCCTGTGGCTGCTCACCGACCTGGGGCTCGTCCACACCCTCGGCCCGCGCCACGAGAGCGTGCGTTTCGATCCCAAGCTCGAGCGCCATCATCATTTCGTCTGCCTGCGCTGCGGGCTGGTGCGCGACTTCGAGAGCGCCGAGCTGGACGCGCTGCGCGTTCCGGCGTCGGCGGCGAGGTTCGGCAGGGTCGAGGCCACGCACGTCGAGGTGCGGGGCGTGTGCAGCGGTTGCGCGAGGAAGCAGGGCCGGAAGTCGGGGGGCAGGAACGACAAGGAGCCGAAAGGCGGGAAGGGGAGCAACGAGCATGAGTGAAGACAAGAAGGGTTCGATGTCGGGCAGGGTCCGCGAGCACGCCGCCGGCGGCGGCACGACGAACCGGGACTGGTGGCCCAACCAGCTGCGGCTGGACGTCCTGCACCAGCATTCTCCCAGGTCCAACCCGATGGGCGGGGACTTCGACTACGCCAAGGAGTTCCAGAGCCTCGACCTCGGGGCCGTGAAGCAGGACCTGCGCGAGCGGATGACGAAGTCCGAGGACTGGTGGCCGGCGGACTTCGGCCACTACGGACCGCTGTTCATCCGGATGGCCTGGCACAGCGCCGGCACCTACCGCACGGCGGATGGTCGCGGCGGCGGCGGCCACGGCAACCAGCGCTTCCCTCCGCTCAGCAGCTGGCCCGACAACGTCAACCTCGACAAGGCCCGCCGGCTGCTCTGGCCGATCAAGCGCAAGTACGGCCGGAAGATCTCGTGGGCCGACCTGATGATCCTCGCCGGCAACGTCGCCCTGGAATCGATGGGCTTCAAGACCTTCGGCTTCGCCGGCGGGCGCGAGGACATCTGGGAGCCGGAGAAGGACGTCTACTGGGGCGCCGAGGACAAGTGGCTGGGCGACCAGCGCCACGCCGGCGACCGGGATCTGGAGAATCCGCTCGCCGCCGTGCAGATGGGCCTGATCTACGTCAACCCGGAAGGCCCGAACGGAAACCCCGACCCGCTCGCGGCGGCCCAGGACATCCGCGAGACCTTCGCGCGCATGGCGATGAACGACGAGGAGACGGTCGCGCTCATCGCGGGCGGCCACACCTTCGGCAAGACGCACGGCGCCGGCGACGCGAAGCACGTCGGGCCGGAGCCCGAGGCGGCCGGCCTCGAGGCACAGGGCCTGGGCTGGAAGAGCGGCTTCGGCACCGGCAAGGCGGGCGATACGATCACCAGCGGCCTGGAGGTCACCTGGACCACCACGCCGACGAAGTGGAGCGCCAACTTCTTCTGGAACCTGTTCGGCTACGAATGGGAGCTGACGAAGAGCCCGGCCGGAGCGCACCAGTGGACGCCGAAGGGCGGCATGGGCGCCGGTACCGTGCCGGACGCGCACGACCCGGAAAAACGCCACGCGCCGGCCATG
Organism: Deltaproteobacteria bacterium; assembly: GCA_016930215.1. Classification (GTDB taxonomy): domain Bacteria; phylum Myxococcota_A; class Polyangia; order DRWM01; family JAAZOP01; genus JAAZOP01. The sequence continues at coordinate 4,313 of JAFGHH010000317.1, read as the reverse complement.
CTGACCACGGACCTCGCCCTGCGGTTCGACCCGGCCTACGAGAAGATCTCGCGGCGCTTCATGGAGAACCCGGACCAGTTCGCGGACGCGTTCGCCCGGGCGTGGTTCAAGCTGACGCACCGCGACATGGGCCCGCGTACGCGCTACCTCGGTCCGGAAGTCCCGGCCGAGGAGTTGATCTGGCAGGACCCCATTCCGGCCGTCGACCACGAGCTGATCGACGCGCGGGACATCGCCTCCCTCAAGGGAAAGATCCTGGCCACCGGGCTGTCCGTGTCGGAACTGGTGTCCACCGCCTGGGCCTCGGCGTCCACCTTCCGCGGCTCGGACAAGCGCGGCGGCGCCAACGGCGCCCGCATCCGTCTGGCGCCGCAGAAGGGCTGGGAGGTCAACCAGCCGGCCCGGCTGGCGAAGGTGCTCGAGGTGCTGGAGGGCGTCCGCAAGGCGTTCGACGGCGCGCAGTCCGGGGGCAAGAAGCGGGTCTCGCTGGCCGACCTGATCGTCCTGGGCGGTTGCGCCGGCGTGGAGCAGGCCGCGAAGAAGGCGGGGTTCGCGGTGGAGGTTCCGTTCGCGCCGGGACGGATGGACGCCTCGGCGGAGCAGACCGATGCGGCCTCCTTCGCCGTGCTCGAGCCGCTCGCGGACGGTTTTCGCAACTACCTCAAGACGAAGTTCAGCGTGCCGGCGGAGGAACTGCTGGTCGACAAGGCGCAGCTGCTGACGTTGTCCGCGCCGGAGATGACCGTCCTCGTCGGCGGCCTGCGCGTGCTGGGCGCGAACCACGGAGGGACCCCGCACGGCGTCTTCACCAAACGGCCGGAGACGCTGACCAACGACTTCTTCGCGAACCTGCTCGACATGGGCACCGAGTGGAAGCCGACGGCGGAGGACGGTGCCCTGTTCGAGGGGCGCGACCGCGTCACGGGCGAGCCGAAGTGGACCGGGACCCGGGTCGACCTCGTGTTCGGCTCGAACGCGCAGCTGCGCGCCGTCGCCGAGGTCTACGCGTGCGACGATGCGAAGGAGAAGTTCGTGCGTGACTTCGTCGCGGCGTGGGACAAGATCATGACCCTCGACCGGTTCGACCTGCGCTGAACGCGGCCGCGGGCCGCACCGCGACCACGGGACCGGCCGCGCGGGAGACGCGACCGGCGGACAGGAGAAGGAGGAAACGATGGGAACCAGGGGACGCGAGATCGTCGGGATGGACGTCGACAAGCTGATCGGGCTGCTGAACGCGGCCTACGCCAGCGAGTGGCTCGCCTACTACCAGTACTGGCTGGGGGCGAAGCTGATCAAGGGGCCGATGAAGGATGCGGTCGCGGCCGAGCTGAACCTGCACGCGACCGAGGAGCTGGGGCACGCGGTGCTGCTGGCGACCCGCATCATCCAGCTCGGCGGCACGCCGGTGCTGACGCCCGAGGGGTGGGGCAAGGCCAGCCCGTGCAAGTACGACTCGCCCGAGGACCCCTACGTCGCCGTGCTGCTCGACCAGAACATCGCCGGCGAGCAGTGCGCGATCACGGCCTACAAGGGCCTGATGGACGCCACCAAGGACAAGGACATGGTGACGTACAACCTCGCGCTGCAGATCCTGACCGACGAGATCGAGCACGAGGAGGACCTGCAGAGCCTCAAGGAGGACCTGGACCTGATGGTCCAACGCGGCAGCAAGTAGCCGCCGCGGTCAGGTCTTGGGGCGGCGGCGGCCGTCGCCGGACGGGGGTTCGAGGCCGAGGCGCCGGAGCTTGCGCCAGAGCGTCGAGGGGTCGAGGCCCAGCTCGCGTGCGGCGCGGCCCCGGTGCCCCTCGTGCCGGCGCAGGGCGTCCTCGATCAACCGACGCTCGGCGTCGGCGAGCCGCAGGCCGGCGAGCCCGGCGGCGTGTCCGGCGGCCGCGTCCGGGTGCCGGATCGAGGCCGGCAGGTGCTGCGGCTCGATCGGACCGCCGGGACACAGCGCGAAGGCGTGCTCGAGCGCGTTTCGCAGCTCGCGCACGTTGCCGGGATAGTCGTGCTCGAGCAGCAGGGCCAGCGCCTCCGGAGAGGGGCCGTCGAGCTCCCGGTCGTGGACGCGGTTGAGCTGCTCGACGAAGTGCTCGACGAGCAGCGGGATGTCCTCCCGCCGCTCGCGAAGCGGAGGGATCTCGAGGTGCACGACGTGGATGCGGTAGTAGAGGTCCTCGCGGAACGTGCCGGCCCGGACGAGGGCCGCGAGGTCCCGGTTCGTGGCGGCGACGATGCGGACGTCGACGCGGACCGGGGTGGTCGAGCCGAGCGGCTCGAAGGTCCGTTCCTGGAGCACGCGCAGCAGGCGGACCTGCATCGCCGGAGACACGTCGCCGATCTCGTCGAGCAGCAGGGTGCCGCCGTCGGCGGCGGCGAAGCGCCCGAGACGGTCGCGGCGGGCGTCGGTGAACGCTCCGGCCTTGTGGCCGAACAGCTCCGACTCGAGCAGCGAGTCGGGGAGGGCGCCGCAGTTGACCGCGACGAACGGCTTCTGGCGCCGGCGGGACAGGTCGTGCAACGCCCGCGCGAACAGCTCCTTCCCCGTGCCGCTCGGACCCTCGAGCAGCACCGTCGCGTCCGATTCGGCCAGCTGCGGCAGCAGGTCGAACAGCCGCACGATCGCCGGGCTGCGGCCGACGATGTCGGCGAAGGTGTGCCGGTCGCGGAGCTGCTTGCGCAGCGCCTCGAGCGGGCGCAGGTCCTGGAAGGTCTCGACGCCGCCCACGATGCGCCGCCCGTCGCGCAGCACCGCGGCCGAGATGCGCACCGGGATCCGCTCGCCCGCGGCGTCGATGATGTAGATCGTCCGCGGCGGCGCGGGCCGCCCGGTCTCCATCGCCTCGCGCAGCGCGCAGGCCTGCTCGCAGATGCTGGCCCGGAGCACCTCGCGGCACGGCTGCCCGAGCGCCTGGTCGCGCGGCACCCCCGTGATCCGCTCCGCCGCGCGGTTGAAGCTCGTGATCCGCCGCTCGAGGTCGACCGTGAACACCCCTTCGTTGATCGAGTCGAGGATCGGGTCCTGCGGACTCGGCCGCGACGCGCGTCGTCGCGCCGTCGTACGCTTCCCGGACCGTCCCGTCATCGTCGCGCGCTCCCGTTCCCCCCTCGTCGTTTGTAGCACTCGTGATTGCTGTATGCAATACAATGTCTCATCGTATTGCATAATGCATGATTATGCCGATGGGGCGCCGACTTGGAACATCTCGGGATCGTGGAAGGAGGACGCCCGCGGGCCCCTGGCACGCCGTTCGCTCCTCGACCCGGACGATGTGGATCGCCATCCCGGTCGCCGACGATCGAATCTCCCCGGTGCTCGACGTGGCCCGGCGGTTCCTCGTGGTGGAGCTGTCGGGCACGGACGAACGGTCCCGGCGGGAGGTCGTGGTCGAGGAAGCGGGACTGGTGGCGCGGGCGCGGCGCATCGCCGGCCTGGGATGCGAGGTGCTGGTGTGCGGCGCCGTTTCCCGGCCGCTCGAGTCGCTGCTCGCTTCGGCAGGCGTCCGGGTGGTGCCGAACACCTGCGGGTCCGTGGACGAGGTGCTCGCGGCGTTGCGCGCCGGCGGGGTGCCGGAGGACCGCTTCCTGATGCCGGGCTGCCGCGGCCCGGGGCGCGGCCGGAGATTCCGGAACCGGTACCGCGGCGGTCGGGGGGGTTGGTGAGGTCGTGCTTGGCGCGTCGCGGTGGCGACGCGGGAAAGGAGTCGTGAGATGCCAGGTGGAGACAGGACGGGTCCCGGAGGGATGGGGCCGTTGACGGGTCGGGCGGCCGGGTACTGCGCGGGGTACCCCGTGCCGGGTTACGCGAACGCGGGCTGGGGCCGCGGCGGCGGTTGGGGCCGCGGCGGCGGCGGCGGCTGGGGTGGCGGCGGCCGGGGCCGCGGCGGCGGCTGGCGGCACCGCAACGTGTACTACGCCACCGGGATGACCGGCTGGCAGCGCGCCGCGACCGGATGGCCCGGACCGGCGGTGGCTCCGCCGGTCCCGCCGGTCCCGCCGGTCCCGCCGATGCCGACCGTGGCCCCGGAGCAGGAGCGCGAGGCGCTGCAGCAGCAGGCCGCGTGGCTCGAGCGGTCGCTCGAGGTGCTCCGGCGCCGGCTGGATGAACTGCGGTCCGAGGCGGAAACGAAGCCCAACGAGTAGCCGGGTCGTGGGTGCGCGGTCGGGTTCCGGCCGCGCGCCCGGAGGCGAGACCGGGAAGGCGCGGGCTCCCGGCGGGCGCGTCGTTCCAGCGTGAAGGAGGCGACCGGATGGTCGGCATGTGGGGTTCGGGTGGCGGCGTCGGTGGCGGTGGGGGTGGCGGCGGCGGT
>JAFGHH010000316.1 GCA_016930215.1 Deltaproteobacteria bacterium | reverse complement strand
GGGCGGTAGGCCGGCTCGGGTCGAACCACGATCGGCTTCCGGGAAGCGGCCGGCGTGCCGCGCCGAGCGGCGCGGAATCACGGCGTTCCGATCGGCGGGAATCGGCGGATCGGCGGCGGATCGGCGGCGGCCGGCGAGCAGCAGCCCGAGCGCCAGCGCGAAGCCGGCGGCGTCGCCGGCGCGTGACCCGCCGGTCGCCCGGCACCCGCAGCCCGACTCGCCCGGCTCGTCGCCCGGCCCGTCGTCCGCGTCCGCGGTTCCGCCGTCGTCCGTCGCCTCCGGCTCTGCGTCGGCGTCGGCGTCGGCGCCCGCCTCGGCCTCGGCCTCGGCCTCGACGGGCACGTCGTCGACGTCCGCATCGGCGTCGGCATCGGCATCGGCATCCGCGTCGGCATCGGCGGCCGCCGTGAAGCTGATCTCAAGGTCGACCGCGGCGGTGGCCGTGCGGCCGGAGAGGTCGGTCGCGGTGGCCATCGCCGGGTAGCTCGATTCCGGGAGCACGGTGCCCGAGTCGTCGGTGCCGTCCCAGACGACGAAGTCGCTGACGGAGATTCCGGCCAGCGGCTGCGGGGGGAAGGTGCGGGCGACGGCCATCGCGCCGGGGTGGAACACGACGAGCTGCCACGACGCGAGCCCCACGCGGTCCGCGAGGTCCGCGACGACCGTGACGGCGTCCTCGGCACCGTCGCCGTCCGGGGAGAACGGGTTGGGCGCGGCGCGCAAGGCGATCGTCGGCGGGGTTTCATCGATCACCTGGATCCCGTCGGAGAGGGTTTCGACGGACCCGCCGGCGGGCCCGATGGCCCGCACGGCCACGTAGTAGGTACCGCCGAGGCGCAGGCCGAGGCCGCCGGCGGTCATCGATGTCACGGCGCCGACGTTGACGAAGTCGGGCCGCGTGAGGAACGTGCCGGACGCCGTCACGACCGCGTACTCGTACGACGTCGCGCCGGGCACCGCGCTCCAGGCGCCGTACAGCGTATCGAAGGTCTCGATCGTGTCGCGGTCGACGTCGGGGAAGCCGGCCGGCGGGTCGGTGTCGAGCACCTCGGCCGGCGCGGCGAACCGCTCCGCGCCGACCCCGTACAGGTTGCCGTCGGCGACGCTGACCACGATGTCGTCCGCGCCGTCCCCGTCGACGTCCGCGAGGATCGGCTCGCCGACCGGGTAGCGGAAGCCGAGCGACCAGAGCAGCGTGAGGTCGCAGGGGTCGACGGCGTAGAGCCAGCCGTCGGTCGAGCCGACGAGCACCGCGGGGTCACCGGTGGAGGTGAGCGAGGCCTTGGCGGTCGCGTTGCCGAGCGACCCCGGGCGGACGCCGGCGGCGGCGGCGTCCGCGGGCGCGGCGAACATCCGGCCCCCGGCCAGCGTCCGCTCGCCGAGCACCGCGCCGGTGGCGGCGTTCCAGACCGTGAGGATCGGCGAGAAGTTCGCGCCCTGCGCGTAGCGCACGCCGTCGGTGCATTCGCCGAACGCGCCCATCACGTGCACCGAGTTGCGGGCGGTGGCGTCGCGCCAGAGCAGCGTGAGGTCCGGGCGGAAGGTCTGGACGGCGGTGCCGCCGTACTGGCCTTCCAGGACGACTTCCATCGTGCCGTCGCGGTTCACGTCGTAGACCGCCGGGACGCCGTAGTGGCCCGCGCCCACGCTGCGCAGCGAGACGCCGTCGGTGCCGCGGAGCTGGTGCAGCACCAGGTTGACGTTGACCAGCGGGTCGGCCGTGCCGTCGCCGCTCCAGTCGAAGGCGGAGAACGGCTCGTTCCACCACGAGATCGTCAGCACCGTGGAGAACGGCGCGCCCCACAGCGCCGCTCCGTCCGTCCCGGACAGCAGGCGGACGACGAGGGCGCCGGTGGCGCGGTTGTAGTCCTGGAGCAGCAGGTCGAGCGTGCCGTCGGCGTTGCGGTCGCCGGCGGGCAGGACGTCGTGGCGCAGCTCGATCGAGGACGAGGGAGCCGGCCACTCCCAGCGCGTGGCGCCGGCGGCGTCCGCGACGCGCACGCGGTGGTTCACGGAGCGGGTGATCGTCTCCAGCACGCCGTCGCCGTCCAGATCGACCAGCGTCGGGAACGACTCGCGCGGCCTCGACCACGGCACCGCGGGCGGCGTGACCAGGCTCGCGCCCAGCGGGTCCAGGCACCGCACGGCGCCCCGGGAGTCGCGCACCAGCACCTCGGGGTTGCCGTCGCCCTCCAGGTCGGCGCCGACCGCGGAGCCGTTGAAGCCGTAGGCGCCGGTGTAGTAGCCGCCGATCCGCAGCCCGGCCTGCGCGCCCCCGGGCTCGTTGAGCGGCGTCAGGCCGCGGCCGAGCACCACCAGGTAGCCGTCGTTGCGGGCCAGGCCGACCTGCGGCCCCGCTCCGGGCCCCGTGATGTCGTCGAACGCCTGGTAGGTCAGCGGGACGACGTCCGTCGGCAGCGCGTACGAACCCACCGCCGCGGGCGTCGCCGGCTCCGCGTCGTACGCGTACAGCTCGGCCACCTCGCCCGACGACCCCGTGCGGACCAGCAGCAGCTCGGGTCGCCCGTCGCCATCGATGTCGAGCGTCAGCGGGACGGACGTGCACGACTGCCGCGCCAACCGGTCGACGTCCAGCACGTTGACCGGGGAGCGCCCGGGCAGGGTCCAGAGCGGCAGGAGCACGCTCCCGTCGAAGCGCCACGCGGACAGCTCGCCCGCGTTGTTGCGGGCCAGGATCTCCGGCGTGCCGTCCCCGGCGAGGTCGGCCAGCCCAAGCAGCGTCGCGTCGGGCAGGATGCCCAGGGTCGTGCCGGTCGTCGCCCCGAGGACGTACGACGTCGCACGGCCCTCCGAGGCGACCCAGAACGAATCGACGTACTCCACGGTGCCGTCGCCGTCGAGGTCCGCGGCGCCGGCGTGGACGAACCGGTGCTCGTCGCTCGCCGCGACGCCGACCCGCCGCTCCCACAGGCGCACCAGCGTTCCCGCGCCGGCGTCCCAGTCGAACACCATCACCCGCGGCACATAGGTCGTCGGGTCGGCCCAGGACCAGACGATGCCGACCAGCTCGTCGGCCCCGTCGCCGTCGAGGTCCGCGACGTCGGTCATCATCCGGCCGCCCAGCGTCCCGACGCTCGCCGTGGCCGAACGCCAGGTCCCGTCGCTGCCGGAGTAGACGTGCAGCCGCTGGCCGCCGACGGCGACGATCTCGGGGGTGCCGTCCCCGTCGAAGTCTCCGACCGCGTCGTGCTCGCCGCAGTCCGCGTCGCGGCGCCCGCGCTCGAGCTGGAACAGCTCCACCGGCGCGTCGGCCCCCGCGGCGAACGAGAACACGCGGGCCACGTCTCCCAGGGCCCCGGTGCCGCCGCAGGCCACGTCGGTGACGTACAGGTCGTCCAGTCCGTCGCCGTCGAAGTCGGCGAAGCGCACGGCGCCGATCAGCCCCCACAGCCCGTCGGCGGACTCCCATTCGATGCGCCCGTCGCGTCCGCCGAACACGAGCATCCGTGCCGCGCCGGACCGCGCCACCACGTCCAGCTCGCCGTCGCCGTCGAGGTCGGCCACGCGGTGGATGCGTTGCAGCTCGAGCGGCTCGGTGTCCCAGACCACGATGTCCGAGGGCAGCTTGGCCACCAGCTTGCCGCCGGAGACGAAGACGACTTCGGCCGCCCCGTCGCCGTCGATGTCCCCGGCCCAGTACTGGTCCGGGGCGAGGGTGCCGCCGAGGAACGAGCGCCAGAGCGGGGCGGCCCGGTCGAGCGTGCTGCTGCCGGGAGCGTACGCGGTGCGTCGCGCGTCGCGCCGGGCCATCGGCCAGTCGGCCGCGGCGGGGGTGGCGGCGGCGGCGAGGACGATCCAGGCGGCGAGAACCAGGGTGCTGCGGCCCATCGGCTTCCCCCTTTCCGCCCTCCGTGGGCGTCACGGGCGGCGCCGGGAACCGGCGCCCGTCTCGCGTGTCGACGCTAGACGCGTCGGACCGTGACCGCAAGGGGTCCGGCAGTGTAGGATGCGGCCCGTGGCGACGAAGTGTCACGTCTGCGGAAAGCCCGTCAAGAAGCCGCTGGAGATCCCCGTCTGCGGCGACCCGAACGTCAAGATCACCGTCTGCTCGGCGCACTGCCGCGACGAATACATCGCCGGCTACGTCGAGACCCGGGAGGGGAGGGCGGTGCGGATGCTCCGGCGACCCCGCGGCGCCGGCTTCGTGCTGGCCGCCCTGTGGGGCGTCTACGGGCTGGTGCACCTGGCCGGCGGTCCGTTGTCGCGCATCGTCGCGGTCCCGCTGCTGCCCGCCCAGCCGGGGCCCGAGTTCTACAGCGGGGGCGCGGCCGCCCTGCTCGTGGCCTACGCCGTGCTGCGCGAGGTGCGGCTCGCACGCTACTTCTCCGCCGGTTTGGCCGTCGTCGGCCTGGTCTTCGCCGCCCTGGCCTTCGCCCGCTCCCGCCAGTTCGCGTCGGTGGTCGAGGCCGCGACCGTGTTTCCCGCCGCCCTGCTGCTGTCGCTGGGCGACCCGGGACCCCGCCGCGCCCTCGGCGCCCTCGTGCTGTTCGCCATCTGGCCCGCCGCCCTGATCGTCACCACGATCACCGGCCTCGAGGAACGCTCGGAGCGCGTCGAGCGGGTGGCGTCCGAGTCGTACCCCGAGCCGACCTACGACGACACCCGAAACCGGCTGCGCTTCTCCGTCCCCGACGGGTGGTTCATCCTGCGCGAGAACAGCACCCTCCTCGCGCACGACGGCGCGCTGTTCCGCGCCGTGCGCCCCGACGGACACCTCGTCGCCACCGTCCACGACCGGCCCGAGTGCGACCCCGCGGACGCCGCGCAGGTCGAGCGGGTGCTGCTGGGGCTGGGGGCGGACGGACACCGGGTCGGACTGGTCGGCGACCCCCGGCCGTTGCCGGTCGATTCGGCGCTGGGCGAGGGACGCAGCTTCTTCGTCGGCCGGAACGCGCCCGAGCCCGCGCTGTGGTACGTCGTGTTCGTCCCGTGGACCGACGGCCGGTGCCTCGAGTTGCGCTGCGGCGGCCACGCCTCGCACGACCGGCGGATCCGCACCGACTGCGTGCAGCTCGGCGCCCGCGGCCTCGCCGGACTGCCCTGATCCCGCCGTCCGGGACCGCCCGGGCGACGGCCGCCGGCGGCGAGGCCCTCGACAAGCTCGGGCCGGCGCTGCGCGGCTCCTTTGCGAGACGAACCGATCCGACCCTCTGACCCGGCCAGGCGGGTTCCACTTGCGCGTCCGTTTCCGGAGAGGCAGGATTCCCGCCCAGGGGAAGGAGGCGATGATGCGCGCACGTCCGTGGATCGTGTTGGGACTCGTCCTGGCGGTGGCCGCGTGCAAGAAGAAGGGGGAGCCGGCGGAGGCGGTGCCGGACGCCCCGCGGCTGCCGCCGACGGCGCAGGTCGAGCCGGCCAAGGTGCCGGATGTTCCGCCGTTGCCGCCCGAACCGCCCCCGCCGCAGGAGGACTCGATGGCGCTCAAGGTCCGACCCGACGTCGCCGAACGACTGGCCCGCTACGCCAAGGTGTCGCTCGCCGCCGATTTGACGAAGCTCGGCGAGCCCGAGCGGGCGGTGCTGCACGAGTTGCGCAAGGCCGCGGACATCATGGGCGAGCTGGCGTTCGTCCAGACGTGGTCCGGCAACCCGGCTCTGCGCGACCGGTTGGCCAAGGTCGCCGGCCCGGAATGGGACCCGGCCAAGGAGCTCTTTGCCAAGATGGGCGGACCCTGGGACCGCCAGGATGGCTACCTCCCGTTCCTCGGCGAGACGCCGCACCCCAAGGGCTCGAACTTCTACCCCGAGGACCTGACCGCGGAGGAGTTCGAGTCGTGGGTTTCGGCGCACGCGGACCAGGACGCGGCGTTCCGGGGCTACTTCACCCGGATCGAGCGCGAGGCGAACGGGTTGGTCGCCGTGCCCTACTCCGAGGCGTACCGCGTGCAGCTCGAGCAGGCGGCGCAGATCCTGCGCGACGCCGCGGCGAAGATCCCTGCCGAGAGGACCACGACGCTGCAGGCCTACCTGCGCTCGCGCGCCGACGCCCTCCTGTCCAACGACTACTACGAGAGCGACCTGGCCTGGCTCGCCCTCGACGGGCCGCTCGAGGTGGTGCTCGGCCCCTACGAGACGTACGACGACGGCCTGCTGGGCTACAAGGCGAGCTTCGAGGCGTTCCTGTGCGTGGTCGACCCGGCGGAGAGCGACAAGCTGGCCAAGTACACCGGCGAGGTCGCGTGGCTGGAGAGCCGGCTGCCGATCCCCGACGAGCACAAGAACCCCAATCGCGGGACGACGGTGCCGATCAAGGTCGTCGACCAGGTCTACGCTGCCGGCCAGGCCGGCGTGATGACCATCGCCTTCAACCTGCCCAACGACGAGCGGGTGCGCGAGGCGAAGGGATTCAAGAACGTCCTGATGCGCAACGTGATGCTGGCCAAGTACGACGCGATCCTCGTGCCGATCGCGGAGCGCGTGCTGCCGCCCGAGATGGCGATGAGCCTTTCGCCCGAGGCGTTCGTCAACTTCGTGCTGTTCCACGAGATCTCCCACGGCCTGGGGCCGGGGAAGATCAGGAAGGGCGACGCCGAGACCGAGGTCCGCGCCGAGCTGCGCGAGCTGTACCCGGCGCTCGAGGAGTCCAAGGCCGACATCCTGTCGCTCTACGTGCAGCAGCAGCTCGCCGAGAAGGGCGTGATGGACGCCGCGCTGCTCGAGACCGTGCCCCAGACCTTCGTCGCCGGGCTGTTCCGCACCGCGCGGTTCGGCGTCTCGGAGGCCCACGGCCAGGGCGTCTTGATGCAGGTCAACTACCTGATGGAGAAGGGCGGCGTCGCCGTCACCGAGGACGGCAAGTTCACCCCGGTGGCCGACAAGTTCTGGAGCGCCGTCCGCGACCTGGCCCACGACCTGCTGATGATCCAGGCCCTCGGCGACTACGAGGCCGGCAAGGCGTTCGTCGAGAAGTACGGCCGGGAGGTGCCACCCGCGATGCTGCCGCTGCTCGAGGGGCTGGGCGCCGGCCTCCCGGTCGATATCACCCCGATCTACGCCGAGTTCTAGCCCGCGGGAGCTCCCGTCTTCCAGGGCGGCGTCGCAGCTCCCGGACGGCGCCCCGGAAACGATGCGCGACGAGCGCCGTCCGCGTTTCTTCAGCAGGGAGAGCCAGCCGAAGGTGTGGGAGCGGGTCCGGGCGAAGCCGTGACCCCCCTCGCGGGCCGGCTCGACGACGTAGAAGAACACGGGCTCGGCTTCGCTCGCGCACGCGGTGAGGAGGTCACAGTCCGCTGAACTGCACGCCGTCGAACACCAGGCTCGGCACGCGCAGCGAGCCGTAGAGCCAGGGGTCGTTGCCGACCTCGACCAGCGACTTCCAGAACTCCTTGTGGTTGCCGGCGACGTTCATCTCCGCGACCGCGTGCGTCAGCTTCCCGCCTTCAATCCGCGTGCCGTAGACCCCGGTCGAGAAGTCGCCGGTCGTCGAGTTCGAGTTCCCGCCGATGAAGCCGCGGACCAGGACCCCGTCGGCGATCCCCGCCACCAGCTCCTCCAGGCTCTTGCCGCCGGGCGGAAGCACGAGGTTCGAGCGGCCGCCGGTGGTGGGCGGCAGCGACAGCTTCTTCGCGTAGTAGGTCTCGAGGTAGAAGTTCCGGAACACCCCGGCCTCGAACAGCGACAGCGGCTTCGCCGAGATGCCCTCGCCGTCGAACAGCCGCGAGCCGACGCCGCCCGGGAGCAGCGGGTCGTCGAGCAGGGTGAGCGGCGCGCTGCCGAACGGCTCGCCGACCCGGCCCTCGAGGAACGACTGCTTCTGCTGCAGGGCGCGTCCGGAGACGGCCGCCAGCAGGTAGCCGAGGATCCGCGACACGGCGCGGTTCTCGATCAGCATCGTCCGCCGCGCCGAGTCGATCTTGCGGGCGCCGACGCGGAACAGGCCGTACTCGGCGGCCTTCCGCCCCAGCAGCTCCGCCCCCGGCAGCTCGGTCCGCCGGCGCACGGTGGCGCCGTAGCTGCCGGAGGGACGCTTGTCCCCTTCGTCCTGCAGCGACACCTCGGCCCACGCGCCGAAGTAGCTGCCGCGCTGCGAACCTTCGAAGCCGTTGGAATGCACCTGGTACAGCTCGGACTCGTCGTCCTCGCAGGTCGTCTCGGCCTGGATCGCCTTGTCGCCCGCGGCCTCCAGGGCCGCGGCCTCCATCGCGGCGGCGAGCTCCTTGCGCTGCTCCGCGGTCACCTGGGCGATCGTCGGGTCGAACAGCTCCAGGTCGGCCTCCGACCGGCCCTCGTAGAGCGCCGGGTCGGTGATCGTGCGATGGGGGTCCGGGGTCATCGCCCGGCACAGGGCGACGGAGGAGTCGAGGAAGCGGTCGACGGCCTCCGGGCGCAGGTCGTTGGTCGTCGAGGTCGTGTAGCGTCCGTCGAGGTACAGGGAGAGGGTCACGCCGAGTCGCGACGACTCCTGGATCTTGTCCACGCGGTTCGTGCGCCAGACGACCGATACGTTGCGCGAGCGCACGGCGGCGACCCGCACGTCGGCGATGCCGCGCTCGCGCGCGCCGTCCAGCATCCGTCCCGCCACGTCCGGCAGCCGATTCTCGCCGCTCATGACTGCACCCCGCCCACGTTGATCGCCGAGACCTTGACCGTCGGGAGCCCGAGCCCCACGGGAACCGACTGGCCGTCCTTGCCGCAGGTCCAGGTGCCGCCGTCGAGTTCCAGGTCCCCGGCGACCATCTCGACCTTGGACAGGCTGTCCGGCCCGTTGCCGATCAGGTTCACGTCCTTGACCGGCGCGGTCAGCTTTCCGTCTTCGATCAGGTAGCCGGTCTTGACGTAGAAGCTGTAGTCCCCGGCGCCGATCGTGACCTCGCCGTTGGAGAAATCGACGGCGTACAAACCCTTCTTGACCGAGCCGATCACGTCCTGCGGGGCGTGCGGTCCGGCCTCCATGAAGGTGACCCGCATCCGCGGGATCGGGGCGTGGCGGAAGTCCTCGCGCCGCCCGTTGCCCGTCGGCTCCACCCCGTAGTGCTTCGCGCTGATCCGGTCGTGGAGGTACGAGACCAGCTTGCCCCTCTCGACCAGCACGGTGCGGCGGCCGAGGGCGCCCTCGTCGTCGACCCCGAGCGCGCCGCGGTTGTCCTGTTCCAGCCCGCTGTCGACGATCGTCACGAACTCGCGGGCGACCTGCCGTCCCATCATCGAGGCGAAGATCGAGATTCCCTTGCGGTTGAAGTCGGCCTCGAACCCGTGCCCCATCGCCTCGTGCAGCAGGATGCCCGAGGTGGCCGGCGCCAGCACCACGGGCATCTCGCCCGGCGGCGGCGTCACCGCCTCGAACACCAGCAGCGTCCGCTTCACCGCCTCCTCGGCGATCCGGTCCAGCAGCTCGTCGGTGTAGAAGGCCGGGCCGAGCCGCCGGCTGCGCGAGTACCAGTTCGACTCGCGCCGGCCGTTCTTCTCGACCGTGCACGTCGCGTACAGGAAGGTCATCGGCCGACGCTCCTCGGCCAGCACGCCGTCCGAGTTGGCGATCAGCACGACGTCGTCCTCGGCGCGGAAGCGGACCGAGGCCTTGATCACGGCCGGGTCGCCGGCGGCGACCTTGCGGCCGACGCGGTCGACGAGCGCCAGCTTGTCGGCCGGCGCGACCGGGAGCCACAGCGGCTCGCGCGGGTACGACGCCGGCACCTCCAGCCGCGCCAATCGCTCGGGCCCCGGGCTCCCGCCGCCGGCCGCGATCGCGGCCGCCGTGCGCGCCGCCCGCTGCAGCGCCTCCGGCGTCAGCTCCTCGGTGTACGCGTAGCCCGTCTGGTCGCCGAGCAGCACGCGGACACCGGCGCCGAGGTCCACGCGGGCGTAGGCCTCGATCACCTGCCCGTCCTCGAACACCACGTAGTCCGCCACCTTGTGCTGCAGGAACACGTCGGCGTAGTCGCCGCCCCGCGACAACCCCTCGCCGATCGTTCGCCGCAGCATCGCCTCGTCGATGCCGAAGTTCTCCACGAAGTACCCGGTCTCCCGCACCGCCGGCGCCGCGTCGGCCATGTCCGGCGGCAAGGGAGCCGCGGCGACGTCCGGCGGTCCCGCCTCGGGGGCCGCCGGCTTCGACTTCTTGCAGCCCTCGAGCAGCGGCAGCCCGGCCGCGCCGGCGACGCCGGCCGCGGTCAGCTCCAGGAACTTCCTGCGTCCCATCGGTTTCATCGCTCCTCGCCTCCTCCCCGTCGCGCCGTCGCGGCGCCGCGCACCAGCTCGGCGATCGCGCCCCAGTAGGTCCGGCCGCCGTAGGCCGCGATCGAGTTGTGGTCCGCACCCTCGATCGTCACCAGACGCTTGTCGGCGGCGCCGCAGGCGTCGAAGTTCAGCCGTGCGTCCTCGTACGGGATGATCCGGTCCTCGTCCGCGTGCAGCAGCAGCGTCGGGATCCGCACCAGCCGCATCGCCTCGCGGTTCGAGAACCCGTCCGCCTCGGTCAGGCCCAGCCGCGCCACCGGCACCCCCACCAGCGCCAGCAGCGGCAGCGTCCGGGCGAACCCGCTCTCGACGATCAACCCCGCCAGCAGGTCGCCCGCCGTCGCCGCCAGATGGATCGCCGGGGCCGAGCCGAGCGAGCGGCCGAAGACCACGATCGGGGGCACGTCGGGCCCGAGCACCCGGTCCCGGAGGTAGCTCAGCACGCGGTGGGAGTCGCGGATCAGCGCCGACGGCAGCGGCTCGCCGCCCGAGCGGCCGTAGCCGCGGTAATCGACCACCAGCAGCGACGCCCCCAGCTCGCGGTAGGCGCCCGCGAGGTCGTCGTAGTCGGCGACGATCTCCCCGTTGCCGTGGAACAGCAGCACCAACGGCGCGCCCGGCCCGGCCGGGTGCAGCCGGGCGTGCAGCGTCACGCCGTCCGCGACGGGGATCTCGAGGTCCCGGCTGCCCGGCGGCCCCGGCTCCCCGGGGTCGGGACGCGGGAAGAAGATCCGTTCGGCGACAAGCGGCTGGTCCAGTCGTTCGAGGGCCGCGACCATGGCGGCAAGGTATCCCCCGACGTCCTCCGGCGCAACCGCCTCCTCCACCGTCGTCCCGGGCTCGACCCGCGGCGATCTGCAGGCCGGCACCGCCCCGCAGGTCAGGAGCAGCAGAGCCGTCGACGTGGCGCGTCGCATCACAGCACCTCGTCCGGGCCGCGCACCGCCCGCGGCCGCCTCCGATGCTGCCCCGATCCGCCCCGTCCCGCAAGTCGGGATCGCGCCGGCGGGCGCCGGGGACGCCGGGCGACAGTCGCAGCCGGCTACGACCGGGTCCCGTCCGCGGACCGGGCGGGCGGCGTCGCGTTGCGCCGCCGGGGCCGCTGTGCTGGAGTGGCTTCGGGAGGCCGGGATGGGCGGGCAGGGCGCAGGTTGGATCACGATCGTCAACGGCACGGCCGGGCACGGACGCGCCGGGCGACGCGCGCCGGCGGAGTTGGAGCGGCTGCAGGCCGACGGCCTGACGCTCGACGTGCGCCGCACCGAGCGTCCCGGGCACGCGGCGGAACTCGCGCGCGAGGCCTACGCCGCGGGGGCCCGGCGCTTCCTCGCCGTCGGCGGGGACGGGACCGCCTTCGAGGTGCTCAACGGCATCTTTCCGCGGCCCGCCGGGCACGACGACCCGGTGGTTCTGGCCCAGCTCCCGCTCGGCACCGGCAACTCGTTCCTCCGCGACTTCGACCTCTGCGACGTCGCCGCCGCCCGCGCGACGCTCGTGCGCGACCGGCGCCGGCGCGTCGACGTGATCCGCGCCGAGCATCGCGACGGGGAGCTGCACTACATCAACCTGCTCAGCATCGGCTTCAGCGCCGAGGTCGGGGCGCTGACCAACCGCAGGTTCAAGCCGCTGGGCCATGCCGGCTACGGCCTCGCCGTCGTGCTGCGCGTCGCCGGACTGCGCCATCCGGTGTTCCGGGTGTGCGAGGACGGCGGCCCGGTGGACGAGCGGCCCTGCACGCTGCTCAGCTTCAGCAACAGCCGCTACACCGGCGGCACGATGATGATGGCCCCGCACGCGGAGGTCGATGACGGTCGGCTGCAGGTGGTCCGCGTCGGCCGCCTCGGCCGCTGGGGTCTGCTTCGGGCGTTCCCGAAGATCTACAAGGGGACGCACGTCCGGCTCGCCGCCGTCGAGGAACGTCGGGCCGCGACCGTCGAGTTCCGGGGCGAGCGCGAGCTGGACGTGATGGTCGACGGCGAGGTGCTGCGGCTCGCCCTGCGCCGGCTGGAGGTGCTCCCGGGCGCGTTGGAGGTCCCGGCGTGAGCCCGGACGGGCCGCCGCCCGCCGCAGCGGACGAAGCGCCGCCGGACGTCCCGGAGGGCGCAGGACCGCCGGCCGCGCTGGCCGAGCGGGTCCGCTCGGCGGCGGCCTGGTCGGCCGGACTCGCCTGGGGCGTGCCGTGGATGCTGGGCCTGACCGTCGGCCACCGCGTGCTCCCCCGGCGCTGGATGCGGGCGCTCGAGGTCCCGTTCGTCTGGGGCCTGCTGCGCGCCGTCGGGGCGCGGATGCACTACCACGTCGATCGCGCCGTCGACCCGCGCCGCCCGTACATGTTCGTGCAGAACCACGTCAACCACTTCGACTTCGTCGTGCTGCACAACGCCGTGCCGCACTTCACCCAGGGCATGAACCTGCGCAAGCACTTCCGCTACCCCGTCTACGGCTGGTTCATGCGGGCCCGCGGCACGCTGGCGGTGGACGAGACCGCCGGGCAGTTCGAGCGGTTGAAGGGGCAGATGGCCGCGGAGCTCGCCGCGGGCCGCTCGCTGCTCGTGTTCCCGGAAGGGCATCGCACCCGCACCGGTCGGGTCGGGCCGTTGCGCAGCGGCGTGTTCCGGCTGGCCCGCGATCTCGGCGTGCCCGTCGTCCCGGTCTCCGTCGTCGGCACCTACGACCTGATGCGCAAGGGCAGCCTGGAGATCCGGCCGGGCCGGGAGGTCCACGTGCACGTGTTCGCACCGCGCGAGACCGCCGGGCTGTCCGACGAACGGCTGCCGGAGCTGGTGGAGGACGTCCGCCGCGAGCTGTCCGGCCCGCTCGACGCCTGGTGGGTCGCCCGCGGCGACGGCAAGCGTCAGGCGCGGGGCCGTCGGCTCGGGTAGCGCGGCACGTCCGGGTCGCCCCGCGCCGCGCGCGCCTGGAACTCGAGCTGCATCCGGATCATCGCGCGGAACGGCTCGAGCAGCCCGTCGAACCGCGGGTCGTCCCCCTCCAACGCGCGCAGGGACAGCCGCAGCGCCTCGACCGTCGAAACGAAGTCGGGCTGCGGCTGCGAGCGGATCCGGTACTCGCTGGGCGTGGTCGGATCGAGCCGCACGCGCGGCAGCGCCTGCAGCACCCGGTTCAGCCGTACGACGGTGCGCGACGTGCGCCAGGTGCCGTCGACCACGACCAGCGTCCGCGGCACGTTCCGCGGCAGCGTCTCGATCGCCGGCACGTTCGGCCCGGGATACAGCAGCACCGCCGGCGCCTCCGGGTCGCCGAGCGCCCGGGCGACCGCGGGGTCGTCGTCGAACCGGACGCCGACGTGCAGCGAGGAACCGAGCAGGCTCAGGTGCGCCATCCGGCCCGAGCCGATCGGCTTGGTCCGCTCCCGCGGGTGCTGGAGAATCACGACCCGCGTGCGCGGACGGAACGGCCGCAGCCAGGCGCACCAGCAGGCCACCGTCGGTCGCCCGCAACGCGGGCACTCGGAGCGGTAGGTGACGGTCGGCGCCAGCCCGGGCCACATGGCGGGCAGTATACCAGTCCGGTCGCCTTCGGTAATGAGCCGGGACATCATGGACCACCCTGCGGTGCTCGGTAATCGGGAGCACGTCGCCGAGTAGTTGGGGCAGCGGACCGAGT
>JAFGHH010000315.1 GCA_016930215.1 Deltaproteobacteria bacterium | reverse complement strand
TGAACAGTCCGTTGCCGGAGTCGTGGATCCGGCAGCTCCGGATCGTGATGTTGCGGCCGACCTCGATGTGGATCGCCGCCGCGTTGTCGGCGTAGCTGCCGCCGCCGCGCGAGCTGGTGAACGAGTACGGCGGGCGGGCGGAGCGCACGTCGAGGCTCTCGAGCGTGATCCAGCTCGGCACGCAGTCGGGCTGGTCGCAGTCGGGGGTGTTCGAGCCGCCGATCTTGATCACGCTGCGGTTCTCGTTCCAGAAGTTCAGCGCGGCGCGGGTCGTGGCGGACTGGCCGTCGAGCACCGGCAGCTCGCCGCTCTCGTTGGGGATGCCGCGGATCACGACCGGCTGGGCCTCCGTCGCCTGCACCGCCACCACGAGCTTCTCGCGGTACGGCTCCGCCCGCCAGTGGATCCGCACCTCGTCGCCGGGGGCCAGCGACTCCCACGGCACGTCGCCGACGGCCGCCAGCGGCTGGCCCGGGCCGACGTCGTAGGTCGCGGCGCGCGCCGGCGGGGCCGTCAGGGCCGCCAGCGCGAGCGTCGCGAGCAGGCCGGTCGGCCGGAGGGCCGCGCCGACGGTCGTGCCGAAGTGTACCCCTTCCCCGCAGGGCTTCCGGATGGTGTTCGACATGCCGCAAGCCTAGCCGCGGGGCGCGGAACCGGCAAGCGACGACCGCACGGTCGTGCTCCGCGCCCGGGTTGACGCTGGTGTCGGCCGGCGTCGTGTGTTCCACTGGGCACGGCGGAGCGCGGGCACGAACCGGCGGCTCGGCGCCACGCACCGCCAGGAGCGCATCGGTGATGCGGGTACTCTCGGTCCGGTTCCGGGGGAGGAGCGCGTTGCAGGCACAGCAGACGCACCTGCAGCGGGGCTGCCTGTTCGTGCCGGAGCCGGACCCCCTGCCGGTGGCGCTGACCGACGTGTGGCTGACCGTCGAGACGCCGAGCGGCGAGGCGGCGGCGTGGACGGCGCGCGTCCTGCAGGTCTACGAGGGCCTGGGGGTGGCGCTGGGGTTCGACGACCCGGAGCCCGTGCGGGCCCGGTTCGAGGCGTGGCTCGCCGCACCGGGCGGCGAGAGCGAGGCACCGACCGAGGTGCGGTGGGACGAGTCGTTGCCGAGCGTGCCGCCGCCGTCGGTGGCGACCCCGCCCGCGCGGGCAGCCGCCGACGAACCGGACCGCGGGCTCGACGCGAACGGCGCCGCGGGCGACGACCCTCGGGCGTCGATGCCGCCGGGCGACGCCGCGGCCGGACCGTTGGCCGACCAGATCCGGGCGATGACCACGCAGCAGCGGATGCACCTGGCGGCCCACGGCGACCGCGCGGCGCGGTTGCTGCTGGTCAAGGACCCGAACAAGACGATCCAGGCCTTCCTGCTGCAGAACCCGCACATCACGCTCGAGGAGGTGCGCTACCTCGCGGGCTCGCGCCAGGCGAGCCCCGACGCGCTGCAGCTCATCGCGGCGCACCGCGAGTGGTCGCAGAACGCCGGTGTGGTCCTCGCGCTGGTGCGCAACCCCAAGACGCCGGTCGGCAGCGCCGTCCGGCTGCTCGACCGGCTGGGCGAACAGGAGCTGCGCCGGCTGGCCAAGTCGCCCGACGTTCCGCGCGGCGTGCAGCTCGCGGCGCGCAAGAAGGTCAACCCGACCTAGCGCGCCGCCGGCACGGCGGACACCGGCGGCGGCTCAGAACGACGCAGAGAGGACGGTGCAGTCCGCGTTGGTCGGGTTGGCCAGGCAGTAGAGGCCGACGCAGGTCGAGAGGGCGCTCTCCTGGCTTCCGCAGTCGTTGTCGCAGGCGGTGGCGCCGCGGTTCAGGCAGCCCTGGTACGCCTCGCGCTCGTCGGCGCAGCCCGACGGGCCCTGGACGCCGTCGAGCGCGTTGCAGAACGCCGTGCAGTCGCCGGTGATCACGGTGCAGTGCCCGGCCTGCGCCTCGGTGCACAGGTGGACGCACCCGGCGGTGCTGGTGTCGTCGTCGCAGCCGGCCGTCGTGGCCGCCAACGCCAGTGCCACGAAGAACGATGCCTGTTTCATTCGGCTCTCCCTCCTCTTCGAACCGCCTCGCGGCAGTCTAGCGGATCGCCCCGCAGCGATCAAAGCAGCCCTGCCGGCGTGCCGGGGGCGGGGAGAAGGGCAGCGCCGGCCCCCGCGGCGTCAGCCGTCCGGCAGGCCGAACATCAGCACGTGGAAGAACTGCTGCGGCATGTCCTCGCAGAACACCTCGAGGTAGCGCGTGGCGCTGCCGACGACGACGTGCAGGCTCAGCAGGTCGCCGACCGCCACGGCGGTCCCGTCGAACACCAGCCCCGTCCCGCCGTGATACGCGACCTGCAACGCGAGCCGCTCGAGCGGCCCGCAGGAGTCATCCGTCGGGGGGCAGACGCCGGTGCGCAGGTCGACGTTTGCCGGCGCAAACCACTCGTTGGGCGTGAAGGCCGGGGGCGCCAGCGCATCCGCCGACACGCCGGCGACCATCACGTCGCCCGAGACGTCGCGCAGCGAGAACCAGCGGTTGGTCCACCAGACGGGGTCGGCGGCGTAGCGGAAGCGGACCTCCAGCCCGTCGAGGCCGAACAGCCACGGTCCGGGCGAGGCCGTCAGTTCGAGCGAGTGGGACTCGATGATGCCCCCGGTGCCGCACCCGAGGTTGATCCGCACCGCGCCCGCGGAGTCCTCGATCACCGAGTCCACCAGGCAGGCCAGGTCGAGGTTCGCCTCGGCCATCACGGTGCCGTCGACCGTGAAGTCGGCCCACACGCCGTCCGACGCCGGGGGACACGCGGGCGTCACCTCGGCTTCCGCCTCCGCGTCCGCCTCCGCGTCCGCCTCCGTGTCCGCGTCCGCGTCTGCGCCGACCTCGGGGCGGGCATCGGCGTGGTCCTCCCCGTCGCCGCCCAGGATCACGCCGGAGTCGTAGCAGCCGAGCATCGGCAGCAGGGTCAACAGGCAGCAGGTGGCGCGCATCGATCCTCCTCGCCGGTCGCTTCCCCGGCCCTGCGGCAAGCGTGCGTCATGGCAGGCGAGGAGGCAAGGGCGGCGAGGGCGGCGAGAAAGCCCAGGAGTCGGGAAGTCGAGGAGCAGTATACTCGGCCGGCTGCGGCGGCTCCGGGCCTGCCGTGGTCGGAGGGTCCCGATGTCGTCACGCCTGCCGCTCGTGCTGCTGTTCGGTGCCGTCACGCTCTGCGGCCGCCCGCCTGCGCCCGCCGGGGCGGTGGAGCCGTCCGCAGAGGAGGCGCCATGAGCCGCGAGCGACCCCGTCAGGTCGCCGAGAGGAAGCCCGGTCGGCTCCGTCGCCCGTCCGTCGCGCGGCCCGTTGCGGCCGGGCTCGTCGCCGGCCTGCTCGCGCTGCTCGCGATCGCCCTCCCCGCCTGCGCGCGCAAGATCACCGCGACGGCCGAGCGGGACATGGTGCGGCGGCTGCCGCCGGACGCGCTGTTGTACGCCGAGCTGGACGTCCGCGGCGTGTTCGCGACGTTGCCCGAACAGCGCACGCTGCTGTTGGCGCTGGTGCCGAACGCCTGCCTGGCGCTGGTGGACGAGACCTGGACCGCCACCCTCGCCTTCTGGGACGGGCCGCCCGACGAGCTGGCGATCGGCCTGACCGGACCGTCCCTGGCGGCCGTGCAGGACTGCCTCGAACAGGGCCTCGAGCAGGTCCGGCAGCCCGCGCCGCCGGATGCGGCCGCACTCGGGGCGGTGGCGCTGTACGGCCGGGCGCCCGCGGCGCCGCGGTCGGCCGCGGCGCGGCCGCCCGGAGAGCCCTCGTCCGAGGAGATCGAGGCGCTGGTCACCGGCGTCCGGTCGGCGGTGTTCGAGGAGCCGGTGGACGTCCGGGACGAGGAGCCGACCGGATTCGTGCTCCTGGCCCTCGGACCGCGGACGCAGCTGCTCGTTTCTCCGTCGCTCGTGCCGCGCCTGGCGGCCCTCCGGAGCGGCGGGCCGTCGCTGGCCGACGGGCCGCTCGTGGCGGCCTTCGAACGGTTGCCGGCGGGGCAGCTCGTCGTCGCGGCGACGTTCCCGGCCGGGCTGCGCGGGACGCTCGGCAGGATGTTGCGCGCGGTGGACCTGGAGCAGGACGTTCCCGCGCCGACGGCGGCCGGTCTGTCGCTGGCGCTGCGGCGCGCGCGCATGGACCTGCGGGCCCGGCTGGAGACCGCGGACGAGGTGCAGGCGGAGCGGCTGGTCGGCGCGCTGGAGGCGCTCCGCCGCGGCACGCGCGCGACGGCGGCCGGACTGGCGTCGCGGCCGTCCTCGCCGTCCGGGCTGGGTTCGCTGGTCCGGCTGCTCGACGAGCTGCGGCTGGACGTGGACGGACGCGACGTAACGGCGGACGTGGTCGTGGACGACGCTCTGGCCTCACTGGCGATGCTCGGCGTCGTCGGCGCGCAGGTCTGGCTGGGGTACCTCGGGGAGGCGCAAGCGGCGTCGGACGAGCTGCGCCGGACCCGGGCGCAGCACGCGGCGGAGCTGGCGGAGGCGCAGGGCGAACCCGTCCTGCCGTGGACACCCTGAGCGGTCCCGGCGCGCGCGGAATCCGCTTGCGAGGGGCCGGGCCGGCGTGGATCATCCGTCCCGCCGACGGGGGCGGCGGGGGAGCATCGCGAGGGGGGAGGCGTCTCGGGGGCCGGGGGCGAAGGGGAGCTGGTGCATGCGCTTCCAGACGATCATCGAGCCGTTCCGGATCAAGTCGGTCGAGGCGATCAAGTTCACGACGCCCGAGACGCGGGCGACGGCGCTGCGCGAGGCCGGCTACAACGTATTCTCGCTGCGCGCCGAGGACGTGCTGATCGACCTGCTCACCGACTCGGGCACCGGCGCGATGTCCGCGGCGCAATGGGGTGCCCTGGTGCAGGGGGACGAGAGCTACGCCGGCAGCCGGTCGTTCTACCGTTTCCGCGACGTGGTCCAGGAGCTGACGGGGTTCAAGCACGTCATCCCGACGCACCAGGGGCGGGCGGCGGAGCGGATCCTGTTCCACACGGTGCTCGGGCGGGAATCGATCGTGCCGAGCAACACGCACTTCGACACGACGCGGGCGAACATCGAGTTCGAGCAGGCGGAGGCGCGGGACCTGGTGATCGCGGAGGGGCGGGTGCCGTCGCTGGTCCATCCGTTCAAGGGCAATGTCGACGTCGGGGCGCTCGAGCGGCTGCTGGACGAGCAGGGCGACCGGGTGCCGCTGGTGATGGTCACGGTGACGAACAACTCCGGCGGCGGCCAACCGGTGTCGCTGGCCAACCTGCGGGCGGTGCGGGCGGTGTGCACGAAGCACGGGAAGCCGCTGTTCCTCGACGCCTGTCGGTTCGCCGAGAATGCGTATTTCATCAAGCTGCGCGAGGAGGGGCAGCGCGACCGGACGCCGAAGGCGATCGCGCAGGAGATGTTCTCGCTGGCCGACGGGTGCACGATGTCGGCCAAGAAGGACGGCTTGGCCAACATCGGCGGTTTCCTGGCGATGAACGACGACGCCTGGGCCGCCTCGTCGCGCAACCTGTTGATCCTGACCGAGGGGTTTCCGACCTACGGCGGGCTGGCGGGCTACGACCTCGAGGCGATCGCGCGCGGCCTGGAGGAGGTGCTCGACGAGTCCTACCTGCGCTACCGGATCCGCTCGACGGAGTACCTGGCGGAGAAGTTGATCGCCGCGGGGGTGCCGGTGCTGCAGCCGCCGGGCGGCCATGCGGTGTACCTCGACGCCCGGGCGCTGCTGCCGCAGGTGCCGCCGCTGCAGTATCCCGGGATCGCGGTCTGCAACGGGCTGTACGTCGAGGCCGGGGTGCGGGCGGTGGAGATCGGGACGGTGATGTTCGGCCTCCATCCCGACGGCACCGAGACGCCCGGACCGATGGACCTGGTGCGGCTGGCGATCCCGCGGCGGGTCTACACGCAGTCGCACATCGACTACGTGGCCGAGGCGGTGCTGGCGCTCTTCGCGCGGCGGGCGGAGCTGCGCGGGTGGCGAATCGTCGAGGCGCCGAAGCTCCTGCGCCACTTCACGGCGCGGTTCGAGCCGCTGGCCTGAGGCCGGTTCGGCGACCGATGATGGCGAAGCAGGCGAAATCGCCCGCGCCTGCGCCGGCATCGCCGGCGCACCGGGGGGCGCCGGTGCAACATGGGGCGGGGGCGGGGATCCACCGGGTCGAGTCGCTCCGGCACGGCGGTCGCGGCCCGGCTACCAGGTCGGCTCGGTCTCGCCCTGCTCGCGGTAGCCGCGGTCGGGGCCGGCGCCGGCGAACGTCCCGTTGATCCCGGGGATCGGCAGCGCGGTGTCGAGGTTGACGCTCCCGGCGGCCGGCCCGAAACGCAGGCCGGCCGGGTCGAGCAGGCCGGGGTCGGCGTCGCTGCCGTGGCACTCCAGCCCCACCGCTGCACACAGGTCGGCCATCGTGTCGTAGCGCACGTCGTTCCACTTCCAGTGCGGGCCGTCGGTCCGCACGGTGTGCCAGTTGTCGTGGTCCATGTCGATCCCGGAGAGCGCGATCGTGCATTCGAAGGCGTAGCGCGTGCCGCGCACGATATTGTTGCGGAACGTCATGTTGGTGAAGGGCCCCGAGACGCCCATCCCGTTCTGGTCCGGCTCGTCGGTCCAGCAGGTGTTGTGGTACAGGAACACCGGCCCGGACGAGTCGAGCGAGACCTTGAAGCCGGTGCCGTCGTACTGCGTGAACCGGTTCCACAGCACCCAGACCGGGCCGACGGTGATCGGCGCCAGGCTGATCCCCGAGTGCACGAAATCGATCGCGTTGCCCCAGAACCGCACGTTGATGTTGGCGCCCTCCGGCTCCAGCCCGTCGTCGCCCACGAGCCGCATCACATTGTCGTGGGCGTCGGTCTCGTAGGCCAGCGTCTCGTCGAGCTGGTCGTCCCAGTCGCCGGTGTAGACGCCGTTGAAGATGTTCTCGATGCGGTTGAAGCGCACGACGTTGCCCGCGCCGCCCCCGACGTCGATCGCGCTCGCCTCGTGGCTCGTCCCCTTGACCGCGTCCCACGGCCAGGTGGCGACCGGCGGATCGGCAATCCAGTTCTCCTCGACCAGGTTGCGGTCGGCGACGGTCCCCTCGCGCGCGACGATCACCACGCCGGAGCGCAGGCCGTGGATCCGGTTGCGCCGGACCACGCAGTTCGAGGCGTCGCGCAGGTAGAACGCCCGTCCGTACTCCCCGGAGCCGTAGTAGCGGATCTCGAACCCCTCGACCCACACGTACTCGACCTGCGACAGGTAGAACGCCACCTCGTGCACCGGAACCTGCCAGGTGTGGGCGCCCGGGGCCCCCAGCGTGCGGACCCAGAGCCGACCGCCGTCGACGACCCACCCCTCGGGCATCGGCACGTCGTCGTCCCCGAGCCCCGCGCGCAGGCCGGCCAGGTCGTTGTAGCGGTAGAACCGTTCGCCGTCCCGGGCGAGGTAGCCCGGCGTGCCGGAGATCGGCGCCCAGGCGACCCGCGGGTCGGCACCGTCGGTCGTCCAGCTCAGCCCGCCGACGGCGACCGACGGGTCGCTGCCGTCGAGGATTGCCCCGTCCTCGCCGACGACCTGGACGAAGCGGCCGGGCTCGCCCGAGCGCGGGAACTCCACCGCCTCGTTGTACAGCCCGGGGTGGACCAGCACCAGGTCGCCCGGCCCCGCGACCTCGACCGCGTCCTGGATCGCGGCGAACGGGGTCGCCTCGCCGCCGTCGCCGCCCGGCGCGGCGCCGGCCCGCACGTGCAGCGTGCGTTCGACCGCGGCGGCGGGCCGGAGCGGGTACGTCGCCGCGGAGCAGGCGTAGGTGGCCAGCGTCGTCCCACCGGCGTCGAGGGCATCGATCTCCACGTCGTAGGCGGTGGACGGCGTCAGCCGGAACAGCGACCCGGCCAGGCGGCCGGCGGTGATCGCGGCCAGCGGGTGACCGTCGGTCCAGGCGCCGGCGCCCGTTTCGCGGTAGCGCACGGCGGTCGCCGAGGTCCCGGCCGGCGGGGCGTCGATGTGCAGCCCCATCGAATGGATCGTCGGGAAGAGCAGCAGCTCGTCGCAGGTGCGCGGGCCGGTGGCCTCGGCGTCCCCGCCGGCATCGTCGGGGCCCGTGATGTCGGGCGGCGTGGCTTCGTCGGGCGCGTCCGCGTCCGGGCCGACGTCGGCGTCCGGGGCCGCGTCGGTGTCCGCATCCGCACCGGCCGCGTCGTCGGTGATCGCGTCGGTCCCGTTGCCCGAATCGCCGCAGGCCGCCAGCCCCAGCAGGCCGAGCATCCACAGCGGTCCCAGGCGCGTTCCTCCCTCTCGTGTCGCCATCGGCTTCCTCCTCGAGAATCGCCCGCGTTCGCCCGTCAGGGTAGGCCTCGACGAAGCGGGCCGCAAGGCGGCACGGGGTCGGCAACGCCGGGTCACGACGCGGAACCGCTCGGAGCGGTTCCCGGACCACGGAGCGGCGACTTGACATCCGAGCGCGGGCTGGCCACAAGGGGCATCGGGTTTCCTGCACTTCGCCGTCCGCGGCGGCGAACGGCCGGGAATCGGGTACCGCCGCGACACGGCGGCGCCCCGAGGAGGCGAGGATGGGCTTCTCGCGGGGATGGCGGGCCTGGGCGGTGGTGCTCGCGGTGTGGGCGGCGCGCTGCGAGTCCGAGGTCGAGACCTACGACGGCCGGACGGACACGACGACGGACGACGGCGGAGCGGGGGACGTCCCGCAGGAGTCGTCGGAGGACGAAGGGACGGCGGACGTTTTGGGGGAGTCGGCCGACGAGACGGGCGGGGAGGACGTCATGCCCGAGGACGGAGGCGCCGTGGCGGAGGCGAGTTGCCATGCTGCCGACGGCGTCTCGGTGTCCGGGACGGTCGTGTTCGACGGCGCGTTTCCCGACTCGGCACAGCTGTGGCTGGCGTGGATGGACGAGCTTGCCACCGCCGGCATGCCGCACTGCATTCTCGAGGTGACGCCGGTGGAGTTTCCGGCGGCGTTCCGCTTCACCGACGTCCCGCGCGGCGAGGCCTGGGCCCTGCAGGGACTGCTCGACGTCAGCGGCGGGTTTCCGCCCGTGCCCGTCACGGGGGATTTCGTCGGCGGCTACCGGTCCGGCACGATCGATCTTTCCGGCGACGTGGACGGACTGGTCGTCACGCTCGAGCCGTACGCGCCGTGACCTGCGAACCCTTTTCCCGGCGGCTCGCGGCGAGTCGTGTGACGCTCGCGGTCGGATGGCTGCCGGCGGCGGGGCTGCTGTGGTCGGCGGCGGCCGCGGCGCAGGAGACGGGAGATGCGGACGTACCACCGGAGACGCCGGTGGAGGCGAGCGCGGCGCAGCCCGGCGCACCGGGACCGGGGGACCTCGGGGAAGCCGGCACGGACGACGGCGAGCCGGAGGACGACCTGCCGCTGCCGGAAGGCCTGCCGTCGTTCGAGACGGTCGTGACCTCGACGCGGTACGACACCGCGGCGGGGAACGTGCCGGAGACGGTGACGGTGGTCGGCCGCGAGGAGGCGGCGGCACGGAGCGCGGTGCACGGCGACGACCTGCTGCGGGGCGCGGCGGCGGTGACGGTGCGGCGCCCGCAGGGCCCGGCGAACCCGTTCCCGCAGGTGTTGCAGATGCGCGGCGTCAGCGGCATCTCGCGCGTGCTCGTGCTGATCGACGACCAGCCGATCAACGACGCGCTGACCGGTTCGCCGAACCTCGGGTTGCTGCCGACCGAGCGGATCCGCCGCATCGAGATCGTCCGCGGGCCGTACTCGGCACTGTGGGGCTCGCAGGCGATGGCGGGCCTGGTGAACCTGGTGACGCTGCCGGGACGCGAGGACCCCGGGCTGACCCTGTCGGCTGCGGCCGGCCCCGACGACACCGTGCGCGTCTCGGGCACCGCGGCGGGCGCGGCGTCGTGGTTCGAGGCGGCCGCGGGGTACGACCTGCGGACGACGGGCAACTACCTGGCGCTGGCCGGCGAGCCGAACCTGGACTACCGGCACCACCGGCTGAACTACCGGCTGGACGCGGGACGCGGCGGCGAGCTGTCGGGAACCCTGGCCGGCGGGCTGTTCTTCTCGGAGATGGGATTCAACCAGTACGTCGACCTGCGCCGCATCCCGTACCTCGGCTTCTACCTGCGCAACGAGGGCCGGAACGAGAAGGACGACGTCTACCAGCGCCTCAGCGGCCGCTGGCGCCCGCGGAGCGACCTCGAGCTGCGCGCGGCGGTCGGCGTGTCGCACCAGTGGGCCCGCTTCCACCTCGTGCCCGTGGTGCTCGAGGGCACCCTGCCGCCGTACACGCCCGAGCAGAACACCTACCAGGCGACGGCGTGGCGGCTCGAGGGGTCGGGGCGCTGGGCCTTCGCGGACTGGGGGGCGCTGGCCCTGGGTGTGGACCAGGTCTGGGACCTGGGGCAATGGGACAACGCGGTCCTGGAGGACGGGAGCCCGCTGTTCGGGATGAAGTCCCAGGTGTCGACGACCGCCGCGTACGGGCAGCTGGAGTTCGACCCGTGGGGCGACCGGATGAAGCTGCTTGCCGGTGTCCGGATGGACCACCACTCGACGTTCGGCTTCGCCGTCTCCCCCAAGGGCGGCGTGTCGCTCGAGCCGGTGGACGGGACGGTGTTGCGGTTCAGCGGCGGCCGGGCCTTCCGTTCGCCGAGCCTGATGGAGCTCTACTCGCCGCCGTGGGTCCGCATTCCGCCCTATCCGTCGGTCGGCAATCCCGAGCTGGAGCCCGAGACGCTGTGGTCGGTCGATGGCGGCGTGGAGCAGCGGCTCGGGGCCGCGGCGCGGGCGCGGGTCACGGGCTTCTACATCGAGGGTCAGAACCCGATCCAGTACCGGCTGGACCTGGCGGCGGCGGTCGAGCCGTGGGTCAACGGCGAGGACTACCGCTCGACGGGTCTGGAGGCCGAGCTGGTGCTGGGGGCGCCGGGGCCGTTCGACGTGCGCATGACCTACGCCTTCACGCACACCGAGGACCTGTCGACGGGGCTGTCGCTGGACTACGTGCCCGAGCACACGGTGGGTCTGCTGCTGATGTTTCGCGTGCCGGTGGAGCGCTGGACGCTCGAGGGGGCGCTCGACCTGCAGGTGTTGGGCCCGCGCCCGCACACCAACCCGCGCAACCTGGAGGACCGGACGACGCTGCCCGCGCACGCCGTCGGGCACCTGCGGCTGCGCGCGCGCCGCGGTCCGTGGTCGCTGTTCGCGGAGTTCCGCAACCTGTGGGACGCGGAGTTCGTGGAGACCAAGGACAACGCGGCGCCGCGGTTCCAGTTCCTGCTGGGCACCCGGTTCGAGCTGGCCGGCTGGGGCGAGGAGGAGGAGCCCGGGGGCTGACCGGCCGCGCCGCTGCTCAGCCGCTGACGCGGCCGAAGGCGATGGTCGTGGGGACGAAGGTGTCGGGCGGCTGGCCGGCGCCGTACCAGCCGTAGGCGACGGGCGTGCCGGTCTCGTCGAACCGGAAGGCCATCGTGGCGGTGCCGAAGCCGCCCTCGCCGTCCGGCGGCCGGCTGTCGTCCTCGTGCAGCATCTTCGTCGCGTCGGCGACCCGCATCACCCACACGTCGGCGTGGTCCGGGTGCGGTTGCGGCGTCGACAGCACGAAGCCGACGTGGCCGGTGTTGGGCCGCTCGGCCCAGAAGTCGGGCTTGCGCCAGGCGAACAGGTCGCCCGGCGCGACCCGTGCGGGCCCGGCAAGCCGCAGCCAGCCGCGGTGCGGCTCGTCGGTCGGGCTGTCGGCGATCCGGTCGTAGAAGTCGCGCGCCAGCGGCTGGTCGTCGGGCAACGCCTCGCGGGCGCACGGCGCCGCGCGCTCGAGCACCCAGGCGACCATCCCCGAGCAGTCCCAGAAGTACTTGCCGCGGCGTTCGCTCACCACGATGCGGTGCTGGTAGCGGGTCTCGACGAGGTTCTGCTCGATGGCGCGCAGCAGCTCCACGACCTCCCGTGCCGCGTCGGTCTGCGGTTCGCGCTCGGTCACGGGCGCGAGCCGGGGTGCGTCGTCCTCGACGAGAGCGGCTGCGTCCGTCAACGGATCGAGCGGCGAATCCGGGGTGGCCGCCGCCGCGGACGTCGCGGGGCTCGCCGCCAGGTCGGCGGGCGCATCGGCGCTACGGGCCACCGCGGGCTCGGGCTCGGCCCGACGACAACCGCCGGCCCAGCAGGCGACGACGAGCAGTGCCGGCAGGAGGGGGAGAAGGGGTCGGTTCCCGCCGTTCATCATCTGCAATTGCACGCCGGACGCGGTGCGACCGCAAGGGGGTCGGCGGACCGTTTGCAGCCTTTTTGCCGAGCGCGTTTCTGGCCCGGCGCGGGGCGTTTCTGTAGGATGCCCGGACGTGACCGACGTTCCCCGCCGTCCGGCACGGGCCGGAACGCCACGGACGATCGTGGCCCTCGTGCGGGCGCTCGAGGACCGCGGCCGCGGCCCGCTGCTCTCTGCGCTGGTCGCGGCGCAGGCCCGGCTGGTCGACGAACGCGCCGCGGCCCCGACCTGGGAGGGCGAGACGCTGTCGTTGCTGGCCGACGGGCTGCTCGAGCGGCTCGCCGCGTGCGGCATCCG
>JAFGHH010000314.1 GCA_016930215.1 Deltaproteobacteria bacterium | reverse complement strand
GGAGGAGGAGGAGGAGGAGGCAGCGGAGCCTCGGGCGGCTCGCGCTCGCTCTCGAGCCTGCGCATCGCCAGCGGCTGGTTGGCGACGGCCTCGGCCGTCCCGGCCGTCACGGAGTCCCCCGGCCTCGTCGGGCCTTCTCCGCCGCGGGACAGGTCGACCCGTTGTTCCGGAGCGGGGGCTGACGACCGGGTCTGGCTGTCGGCCCGCAGGTCGACGACCGGGGCCACCGCGTCCAGCTCGAGGACACCCTTCTCCCCGGACTGGTTGTCGGCCGGCCGGCGGGTCGCCGCTGTCTCCGCAACGCCGGGCGCCGAATCCGCCGGCGGCACGGGTCCCGGCGGCGGAAGCGCGGCCGTCGGCCCCCGGGAATCCTCGCCGAGGGTCCGGTCGGGCGGCGTCGGGCCCTGCGGGGCCGGCTCGAGCTGCACGACGCGGAAGCCGGGGTCGGCGCCGGGCGCGCCGGCCGGGTCGTCCCCTCGCGGCACGCGCGGTTCGCGACAGCCGAAGGCAGTCGCACCGACGACGAGCGCAAGCACCGTGGCGAGTTCGATCCGTCCGCGTGGCGTCATCGTCCTGCCCTCTCCCGGCCGGTGCTACTCCACGCCGGTGCCCGCCGACACACCGAACGCGAACGAGTGACTGAACACGCTCGACGCATCGCCCTGCGGGAAGCTCATGCCCCGCGCCCGTTCCTCTACGCACGTGCGGAAGGATGGATCTTCGACGGGACCCGAAAGCAGCTCGACCGATCGGACCCGACCCGAGGGGTCGAGCTCGAACCGGACCAGCGCCTGGCCGTCGGACACCTCGGGATGTTCGAGCGTCAGCCGGTCCCAGCACGAGCGCAGCAGGCCGTGCTGTCGTCGCAGGGCGTCCTCGACGGCGGGCGGCACGCTGCCGCTGTGGGCCACCACGCAAGGGGCCACGACCCCGGTCCCCGTCCCGGGATCCGGGTCCCGGCCGCCGCCCGGAGGGCCGGCGTAGGACGGGGAGGCCATCGGGGCCCCGCAACCGGCGACGAGCACGGCCGCAGCGAGGGCGTGGGGAAGCAGGGTCATCGGGAGCGCAAGGCGCATCGGTTCGGCTCCTTCCGGTCCAGGCTAGCACGGGCGCGGGCCGCAGGGGAGCGCGAGCGGCTTGCCGCGCCCGGTCCGATGGGATAGACGCCGGGAACGGCGTTCCCGGGGCGAATCCGGGCGGGCGGGTGGACGAGCGGTGGGACCTTTCGGGCGAGCGTTGGAGCTGATCGGCACGCTGGACGCACGCGTGCTGGAGGTGGTCGGCCTGTCGCTCGGGGTGTCGACGGCGGCGGCGCTGCTGGCCGTGCTGCTTGGCCTGCCCACCGCCCTGGCGCTGGGGCTCGGTCGGTTCCGGGGCCGCCGGGCGGTACGGGCGGTGGTGCGGGCGCTGATGATGGTGCCCGCGGTGCTGATCGGGCTGCTGGCGTACCTGGTGCTGGGGCGCGGCGGCCCGCTGGGGGCGCTCGAGCTGCTCTACACGCCGACGGCGATCGTGCTGGCGCAGGGGCTGCTGGCCTGGCCGCTGGTGACGGCGCTGTTCCTGGCGGCCTTCGAGCAGGTCGACCCGCTGCTCCTGGACGCGGCGCGCACGGCCGGCGGAGGGCCGCTCTGGGTGGCACGGGCGGCGGTGCGCCAGGCGGCGCCGGCGCTGTTCGCGGCCGGCCTGACGGGATTCGCCCGCGTGCTGGGCGAGACCGGGATGACGATGATGGTGGGCGGCAACATCGTCGGCGAGACGCGCACGATGACGACGGCGATCGCCACGGAGACGATGCGCGGGGCGTTCGAGCTGGCACTGGCGCTGGGGCTGGTGCTGCTGGTGCTGTCGCTGGCGGTGAACGTCGCCCTGCTGTTCCTGGAGCCGAAGACCGATGCGCGTGCACGCTGACGGGCTGGGCCGGACGTTCGCGGGCCCGCCGCCCCGGCGGGTGCTGGACCGGCTGTCGCTGGAGCTGCCGGGACCGGGCGTGCACGCCGTGCTCGGCGCCAACGGCTCGGGCAAGACGACGCTGTTGCGCCTGCTGGCGCTGCTCGACGCCCCCGACGCGGGCGAGCTGCGCTTCGACGGGGAGCGCGTCGCCGGTCCGGGCGGGGTTTCGCGGGCGGCGCGCCGGCGGGCGACGCTGGTGTTCGACCGGCCGACGCTGCTGCGCGGGACGGTGCGCTGGAACGTCGAATTCGCGCTGCGGGCGCGCGGCGTACCGACGGCCGGGCGGGCCGCGCGGCTGGAGCCGTGGATCGAGCCGCTCGGGCTGGAGCGGATCCTCGACGCCCGCGTCGATCGGATCTCGGCGGGCGAGGCCCGGCGGGCCGCCCTGGCCCGCGGCCTGGCGCTCGACACCGAGCTGCTGCTGCTCGACGAGCCGACCGCGAACCTCGACCCGCTCTCGGCCGGCCTCGTCGAGCGGGCGATCGCGGGGCTAGGAGCGCGCCGCGAGACGACCGTGGTGCTGGCGACCCACGACCTGGCCCAGGCCCGGCGGCTGGCCGGCCAGGTGCACTTCCTGGCCGAGGGCCGCATCGCGCAGGGGGGCGAGGCCGCGGGCGTGCTCGACGCCCCGCGCTCGGTGGCACTCGCCGAATTCCTCGGCGTGGAGAACCTGTTCCGCGGCACCGTGGAGGACCGCGGGGACCATCAGCGCTTCGTGGCGCCGGGGATCGACTGGGCGGTGATCGCCGAGCGGACCGGGGCGTGCTGGGCCGGCCTGCCGGCGCGCGACGTGCTGGTGGCGCGCGAGCGGCCGGCCTCGAGCGCGATGAACGCGGCGGCCGGGACGATCGACCGGATCGAGGAGCGCGGCCCGATGGTGCTGGTGGAGCTGACGACCGCGGCGGAAGGCGACGCCGGTCCGTCGGTGCGCCTCTCCGCCGCGGTGACGCGCGCCACGGTACAGACGATGGGGCTGGCGCCCGGCCAGCCGGCCTGGCTGGCGTGGAAGGCGGCCTCGGTGCGGCTGTTCGACGGCTGAGCCGCGAGGGACGCCGGGGGGATGCGACGGCCCCCCATTCGTGCGACACTGCGGCTGGAGGGGCGGGGATGCAGCGCTGTTCGGCAGGAATTGTGGTCGCCTGGACGCTGGCCGCGGCCTGCGGGGACTCGACCCACGACCCGTGCACCGGTGTCGGCTGCTCGGGTCGCGGCTTCTGCCTGGTGCAGGACGGCCTGCCGCAATGCTCGTGCCTCGCCGGCTACCACGCGGTGGACCTGAGCTGCGAACCGAACGACCCGACCGACCCGTGTCTCGGCGTCGACTGCTCGGGGCACGGCGTCTGCCGGAACGAGGGGGGCGCGCCGGTCTGCTCCTGCGAGACAGGCTGGGCCCTGGACCCGCTGAATCCCACTCGCTGCGTGGAGGCCGGCGGCGGCGATGCCGATGCCGACGCCGATGCCGACGCCGACGCGCTGGAGGACACGCTCGAGGCGGATGCCGACACGGTGTTGGGCTGCGGCAACGGACGCTGCGACCTCGACGAGACCACCGCGACCTGCCCGCTCGATTGCCCGACAATCGCGGAAGGGTCCTCGTGCCGGACCGCGCTCGGGTGCATGGAGTGCTGCGGCGACACGCCGACCTGTGTCGACACCTGCCTGGAGGCGACGGCGGCCGTGGAGCGGCCGTTCGCCCGCGCCGCGGAGGACTGCTACCTCGCAAACTGTCTCACGATCTGCAGCCCCGGCTGGTCGGAGGCCTGCGGCGACTGCCTCTCCAGCGAATGCGGGGCGTCGTGGAGCGCCTGCGGCAACCTGCCGGCGGGCACCGACGGCTGCTGGACGCTGACGAGCTGCATCTGGGGGTGCCCGGATACCCGGTGGACCGGGACGCCGACGCAATGCGCGACCGACCCGGGGGCGCTGTGCAACGACGCGTGCTACCGGACCGGCGACCGGGATGCGGAGTCGCTGTCACTCGAGCTGCAGCAGTGCCGATGGGCGAACTGCGACTCGGAGTGCGAGACGGACCCGACCAACTGCCAGCGCTGCATGGACTCGGCGTGCCTCGCCGAGCAGTCGACCTGCCAGGCGGACGGCTAGCGGCCGACCGGACGAGCTACGGGGCCCCCTCGAACACCGTCACGCCGACCTCGTAGGCGTAGCGGGTGGTGGTGGTGCCGCTGGTGGTCGTGCGGTGCCAGTAGGTCGAGACGACCGGGGTGGTCGCGTCGGGGGCGAGCACGAGGGTGGCGAAGAAGCCGGCGGAGTCGGTGCCGGTGTCGTAGGTCTCGGTGGTCCAGCCGCCGGCCGGGGCACGATGCGCGAGCATCAGGGTGCGTGCGGTGGCGTCCTGGTAGGCGATCCAGACGTCGCCGGCGGCGGTGGCGCGGATCGAGGAGTCGTCGCCGACGATGCTGCGGACGCGGCCCGGCAGCGAGCGACCGTCGACGACCTCGCGCAGCCCGGCGTCCGGATTGAGGTAGATCAGCGCCTCGGCGATTCCATCGACGTAGGCGATGTGGCGGGTCCCGGCGTCATCGACATCGACCGACGGGTACCAGCCGGCGTCGGTGCCGGAGCCGTCGAGCACGGTGACGGACCAAGCGGAGCCGGACCAGACGGCCTGCTTGAGGTCGCCGTGGGGCTGGAGCTCGCCGGACAGGCGGTTCCAGGCGCCGCGGTCGTAGTACACGACGAGCGGCTCGCCGTCGGTGAGGAAATCGATGCCGGTGACGACGCCGACCCCCTCGGGGAAGTCGGTCGCGGTCTCGAACACCTCGGCGCACGCGCCGTCGATGCACTCCTCGCCGGACTCGCAGCCGTCGGCGCCGCAGGCCGACTCGGGGTCGGGCACGACGCATTCGCGCGTCGCCGCGACGCAGACGCGACTCGTCCCGCACAGCTCCTTCCAGCACGGGATGTCCACCGATTCGACCTCGGTAACGCTCCAGCTCGTCCCCGCCTCGTCGTTGGCCCGCGCGACCTTGACCTTCGAGACCCAGGCACCGGGGAACTCGGTCTGCTCCTCGAGGGCGTTGTAGGAGATGACCGGGCGGCCGTCGGGGTCGAGCGCGAGGTCGGCCCAGCGCCCGGCGTCGCCCTCGTCATCGACCGGGTCGGCGACGACCCAGCCCGAGGCGCCGCGCACGGCGTACTTCAGCGCGCCGTTGGTCGCGTCGTAGTACGCGACGCGCGGGCGGTCGTCGGTGCCGACGACGATGGCCGAGTACTTGCCGACGTCGTCGCCGGGGTCGGAGATGCCGCCGCGCCAGCCGGTGATCGTGCCCGTCGGCGTGGCGTCGGTCGGGACGCCGTCCACGTGCTCCCACTCCACGGTGGCGGTCGCGGCGTCCCAGGTGCCGACGACCAGGTCGCCGTAGGGCGAGCGGGAGCCGGGGCCGGCGGAGTAGGCGCTGACCCAGATCGTGCCGTCGGACGCCACGGCGACCTCGGAGTACGACCCGACGAAGCCCACGGGCAGCGGCGGCAGCTCGGCGCAGCAGTCGGTGGTGTACTCGCAGGTCTCCGCGTTCCAGCTCGGGGCGAAGTTGCCGGAGCCGTCGAGGCAGCCGTAGCCGGGCGGGCAGAACCCGTCCGGCGAGGGCAGCGGCACGCACTGCCCGTCGGCCAGGCAGCAGCGGCCGTCGTCGCACTGGTCGTCGGCGGTGCAGCCCGAGACGGTGTCGCCGGGGTGATTGTTCGAGTCGCCGCAACCGGCGGCGAGCAGGGCGACGGCGAGCGCGGCGGCGCCGGCCAGCGCGAGCAGCACGCGGCGGCGGCGGCGCAGGACGAGGACGGCGCCGAGGGCCAGGCCGAGCAGCAGGGGCAGCGGCCGGGAGCGCCCGGCCGGCACCGTGCACTCGCAGCCCGACGACGACGGGTCGGCCTCGGGCCGACCGCGCAGGCCGGCCGAGGGGGCCCGCGACGGGTCGTGCCGGTGGGTCGTGCGGACGTACGGCGCCAAGCCCTCGATCGGGATCTCGAGCCGCACGGGCTCCCGGTCGATCGTGAGGTCGTCGTCGGCGAGCCGCGACTGGACCAGGACGACGTGGTCGCCGGCGAAGACCAGCCGGGCATCGCGGATCACGAGCCGGGCGTCGCGGCTCCAGGGCGACCACGGGCCGTCGTCGATGCGCCAGCGGTAGTCGAACGCCTTGTCGGTCGGCACCGGCGCCCGGGCGTCGGCGTCGATCGTCAGGGTCGGCAGCAGCTCGGCCAGGCGCACCGGCCCGCGGCGCAGCAGCGCCGCGGACGGGGCCTCGAGCGACGTGACGCGGGCGTAGGTCTTGGCGTGGGGCGACGGGGCCGCCGCGACGGCGAGGTTGGCGTGCAGGGCGAGGAAGTCCTCGCCGCCGGAGACGACGTGCGTGATCCCGCCGTCCGGGACCTGGAGCAGGAACCCCGAGAACTCCGGCAGCGCGATCGGCTCGAAGGGCGGCACCATCGCGGAGACCAGCCCCAGCAGGTCGCGGAACAGGTCGTTGATGTTGTTCGGCGGTCCGATGATCTCGGCGTCGGTGACCACGACGTTGTCGGCGGCCAGGGCGCTGATCGCGGGGACGATCGCGCCGTCCTCGGCGTCGAGGCGCAGGCCGACGATCAGGTCCATCTGGACCGTCAGGATCCTCACGTAGCGCTCGAAGATCCAGAGGTAGAAGTCGAGCTGCGCCTGGTCGAGGTGCACGACCAGCAGCGTGCCGTCGGGCAGCTCCGAGCCGTCGGGCAGCGTGAGCTCCTCGCCGATCTCGATCCGCGGCGGAAGCTGCGGACGGACCTCGATCGCGATCGGCGCCGTCTCGTCCCAGGTCAAGACGGAGATCGCGGGCATCAGCAGGCCGAGCATCACGGAGTTGAGCTGCGGGACGGCGGAGGTGCCCATGCCGAGGCACAGCGCGCCCGAGTCGAACATCCCCCCAAGAACCCGGTTGAGGTACTGCTCGGCGATGCCGACCTTCAGCATCACCGGCTCGGTGACCGTCTCGCAGGCCCCGGCGTCGTCGCGGCACTCCCCGGACGACGAGCAGGTGTACCCGGCGGAGCACTCGGAGCCGG
>JAFGHH010000313.1 GCA_016930215.1 Deltaproteobacteria bacterium | reverse complement strand
GCCGACGTGGCGTCGCCGCTCAAGCCGCTGATCGAACAGCACCTGCACTGGAGCAGCTCGGACTACGGCCTGTACACCAGCGCCTACGGTTGGTTCAACGTGTTCCTGGGGATGCTCGTCATCGGCGGGATCATCCTCGACAAGCTGGGCCCCCGCTTCGCCGGCGTGCTGGCGATCGGGCTGATGCTCGGCGGCACCGCGCTCAACTGGTGGGCGCTGACGCCCAGCATGCAGACCGACCAACTGATCCTCGGCACGAAGATGCCGGTGCTGCTGGCCGGCGCGGGCTACGCGTTCTTCGGCGTGGGCGTGGAGCTGTGCGGGATCACCGCGACCAAGGTGATCGCCAAGTGGTTCAAGGGCTACGAGATGGCGATGGCGATGGGCCTGCAGGTGGCGGTCGCCCGCATCGGCACCGGCCTCGCGCTCGGCACGTCCGGACCGCTGGCCAACGCGACGAGCGTGGCGACGCCGGTGCTGGTCGGGGTGCTGCTCCTGGGCGTCGGCCTGGTCGCCTTCCTCGTCTACTGCAGCATGGACCGCAAGCTCGCGGCCTCCGAGCCCGAGGCGAAGAAGCAGGGGGCCGACGAGGATGCGTTCCGGCTGTCCGACATCGGCCGGATCCTGTCCAACAAGGGGTTCTGGCTGATCGCCATCCTCTGCTCGCTGTTCTACTCGGCCGTCTTCCCGTTCCTCAAGTACGCCACCGACCTGATGGTGCAGAAGTACCACGTCTCCGAGGACCTCGCGGGGCTGATCCCCGCGATGCTCCCCTTCGGCACGATGCTGCTCACGCCGGTCTTCGGCCGGGTGTACGACAAGAAGGGCAAGGGCGCGACGATCATGATCATCGGCTCCTGCCTGATCCTGCTGGTCCACGTCCTGCTCACCGTTCCCGCGCTCGACCACTACGCCGTCGCCATCGCCGCGATGCTCGTCCTCGGCGTCGGCTTCTCGCTCGTGCCCTCCGCGATGTGGCCCTCGGTCCCCAAGCTGATCCCCGAACGGCAGCTCGGCACCGCCTACGCCCTGATCTTCTACCTGCAGAACCTGATCGCCCTGATGGGCACGCCGTTCCTGATCGGCTGGGTGCTCGACGAGTACTGCGTCACCGGCCGCGAGACGATCACGCAGA
The DNA here is from genome assembly GCA_016930215.1 of Deltaproteobacteria bacterium. GTDB lineage: Bacteria > Myxococcota_A > Polyangia > DRWM01 > JAAZOP01 > JAAZOP01. The sequence continues at coordinate 2,332 of JAFGHH010000313.1, read as the reverse complement.
CCGTCGACGGCGTCGCGCAGCAGACCACGCTCGTCCACTACGACTACACGCTGCCGATGGCGATCTTCGCCGGCTTCGGCCTGCTCGCGATCGTCGTCGCGCTCCTGCTCAAGGCGGACGACAAGAAGAAGGGCTACGGCCTGGAGCTGCCGATCCAGAAGGCGAAGCCGGCCGAGCCGGCGCCCGAGCCCGAGCCGGCGGCGTAGTCTCCGACCGTCTCGTCCCGGCCCGCGTCCCCCTGCGGCATCGCCGCGCGCCCCGTGCGCCGTCCCCCGTCACTCCCCCTGCGGGACGTCGATGAACGTCAGGGCGTCGGCGAGGATGTGGCCCCAGGGATCGGGCGAGGCATCGACGACGCGCACGACGACCTGTTCGGCGGCCTCCGGGCCGAGGTCCACGACCCGGGCGCCGAGGACCTCCTGGTCGGCCGCGCCGCCCAGCCGGGCCAGGGGGACCCAGCGCCCGTCGCGCAGCCCCTCGACCAGGACGTGGAGCCGGGAAGCGTCGCGCCCGCCGCCGACCAGCGCGCCGAAGCGCCGGCCGGGCCAGGGCAGCGGGCCCCAGACGACGGAGCCGACCGCGGCGTCCTTCAGCGCCTCGTCGTAGGAGTTGACGAACAGGCGGTCGTGGCCGCCGCCGATCTCCCGCTGCGCGCCGTGGAGCCGCCGCGTCGCCACGGGACGCAGCGTGCCGGTGCCGCCGTCGTCGTAGCGCAGCGCCGGGTCGTCGGGCCGTTCGAAGCTCTGCCGCACCACCGGCGGCGGAACCACGTCCGGCACCGCCGCACAGTCCAGCCCCGCGGCCACGGCATCGGGGCGCAGGCCGAGCCGTCGGGCGGCGGTGCAGGTCGCGGCGTCGAGCTCCGGGACGCCGGCGCCGAGCGCCAGGCCGAGCAGCAGGGCGTCGGACCAGCGGCGCGCCGCCAGCAGCATCCGCAGCCCGGTCGCGTCCCGCTCCGCCGAGCCCTCGACGCCGGCACCGAAGTCGAGCCGTGCCCAGGCGTCGAGCACTTCGTCGAACGGCTGGTGCCCCTCGCGGCTCTCCTCCAGCAGGACGCGCGTGGCGAGCCACTGCGGCAGCCGCATCGGCAGCGTCGCCGCTGCGGCCTCCCAGCGGTCGTTCGGGTCGCCGGCCGCCTCCGCCGCCGTGTGCGCCGCCTCGCGCCAGCGCTCCGCCGTCACGGCCGGAAGACCGTTGCACAGCCGCGCCACGAAGCCGGCCCCGCGCGCCCGGCTCGCCGCGTCGGCCCGCGGGTCGAGCACGCGGTCCGGGTCGCAGAACGGCAGCGGACGCCCGGCCGCCCGCAGCAGCGGGATGCGCGCCAGCATCTCCGCCGAGCGGTCGCCGGCGGTCGCCAGCGGCCACTCGCGGAAGCCGAGGTCGGTGCCCTCGATCCACAACGGCAGGCGCGCCGTCGCCGGCACGAAGACCAGGGCCACCACCGGGAACCCGGCCGGTACGGGCGCTGCCAGCGTCACCCCCGCGTGCCACGTCGCCAGGAACCGGCGGCCGGTCGCGTCGCGCCAGATCGGCGGCAGCGGGTGCCGGCCCGGACGCTGCCGCGCGTGGACCGCCACCACGTAGCCGTCGCGGGTCGGCACGGCGGAGAACCCGAGCAGCCGGGCCGCGGGCACCGTCCGCTCCGCCGCCCGCGCCGGGCGGACCGGCGGGTCGAGCAGGTCGCCGCGGACCCCCGTCACCGGCTGCATCGGGATCCCGCCGAGGTACGGCAGCGACAGGTCGCGGTACAGCGTGCGGTACGCCGACAACCGGTGGTACGGTGTCGCGTTGAGCCAGCTCGCGTGCAGGTGGATCACGTCCGGCAGCCGCTCGCCGTACAGGTAGTCCGGCGCCAGCGCCGGGCGGCGCGCGCGGGCCCGGCCGAGCGCGCGGTCGGCGAGGCCGGCGAGGTCGAGGATCTCGAGCCCCGAGCGGTACGAGAGGCCGCCGATGTCGACCTCCGCCACCAGCGGCGGCCGGTCGAGGTGCAGGCGGTCGGCCAGCTCGCGGTAGCCGGCCACGCGCTCGGCGACCACCGACAGATCGATGTCGCGCTTGGCCGCGATCGCGTCCCGCCGCTCGTCCCAGTCCTGTCCGCCGAACGCGACGACCGCCGCGACCGCGCAGACCCCGAGCGCCAGCAGCAGGCGGCCGGGGCCCCGGCGCAGGAGCGGCTCGTGGCCCACCAGCCCCACCAGTCCGACGGCCGACAGCACCGCCAGCGGGCCCATCATCGGCTGCAGGAAGCGGTACTCCGCCATCCAGTCCCCGCCGACGTACAGCACGAACCCGAGCGTGAACAGCAGCTGCAGGAGCGCCGCCCCCGCCATCT
>JAFGHH010000038.1 GCA_016930215.1 Deltaproteobacteria bacterium | reverse complement strand
TCCGGCGAGGACCTCAAGGCCTTCGTCGTGCTCAAGCCCGACGCCGTGGGCCGCGCCACCGCCGACAGCATCATCGGCTGGTGCAAGGAGAACATGGCGCACTACAAGGTGCCGTCGAAGGTCGAGTTCCGCGAGGAGCTGCCGAAGACGATGGTCGGCAAGGTCCTCCGCCGCGTGCTCCGCGAGGAGGAGCTGGCCAAGAAGAGGTAGCGGCACCACCGCAACCCGCCGCGTGATCGTGGCCGTGCTCGCGCTCTCCGTCCACGCCCGATCCGCCCGAGCCGCGGTGACGCGGGCCGGGGGCACTCCCCACCGCGGGATGGACGAGCCGGGGGCCGGTCATTCGTGTGGTCCGCCCAGTTTCTCCAACAGGTCGTACTTGGCCTGCCTGGTCCTCCATCGCTCGCGAGCGTGCTGCTGCATGTCCACCACGGTGTCCTTCTCGTCCACGATCTCGAGCCCGAGCAGCGTCTCGATGACGTCCTCCATGGTGACGATGCCGGCGACTCCGCCGTACTCGTCCACGACCAGTGCGATGTGCTCCTTCCTCGCGAGGAGTTGCTCCCAGACCGAGAACAGCGCCGTCGAATCCGGCACGACGAGGATCTCGCGCTTGAGGTCCCTCAGCTTCAGTTCGGCGCCGCCGGCGGCCAGACGCTCGAAGACCGCCTGCCGGAACACGTAGCCGGTGATCTCGTCCTCGCGGTCCGCGTACACCGGGATCCGCGAGAACTTCAGGTAGTCCTTGCGCTCCAGGAACCTGCTCAACGGCAGGTTCTGGTCGGCCGTCGCCATCACGACGCGCGGCGTCATGATCTCCGTCACCTTGACGTTCTTCAGTCTCAACACGTTCTGGAGGATCCGGCTCTCCTTCTCCGAGAACAGCCCCTCGTCCGCTCCGATGCCCGCCAGAGCCGCGATCTCCTCCCTGCTGGTCGTCCGCTCGTTCCCGTGCTTCGACAGCGCCCTGGTCAACACCGCCGACATCAAGACCAGCGGGTAGGTGACCCCGATCATCGCCTTCATCGAGTAGTACGAGACTCTCGTCAGGCGCCGCCAGTATCGCGCACCGATGGTCTTCGGGATGATCTCGGTGAGCACGAGAATCAGCACCGTCAAGACGGCCGAGACGAGGCCGAAGTACGCTTCGCCGAAGACCGCGACCGCTTGAGCCCCGACCCCGGCGGCCCCGACCGTGTGTGCGACCGTGTTCAGGGAGAGAATGGCCGACAACGGCTTGTCGATGTTCGTCTTCAGGTCGACGTAGGCGTCGGCCCAACGGTCGCCGCTCTCCCGCCTGACGATCAGGTAGGACCGCGGAGTGGAGAGCAGCACCGACTCCATGATCGAGCACGCGAACGAAACGAGCAGCGCCAACGCAAGATAGATGAAGAGCACGACCATGATCTTCCTCCGCCCACCGCGCTCCGGACGGCAGCGTCGGCGGGAACGCCCGACGGACCGACCCGCCGCCGCTCCGCCGTCGCCGTCGGTGCCTCCGGCCGAAGGGGGAACGGACCCGGCGTTCGCCGGACGAACCCGCTGGATACCCCGCCCCTGATCCTCCCCCGTGCCCGGCCGGCACTCCCGCCATCGTCGGCGCGAAGCCTACCACGACCCACCGCGGGCGTCCCCGCGAGGCGCCACGCTCGACAACGCCGCGCCCGTGCCCGCTCCGGGGCCGCACCCCGCCCCGCGGGCCGAATCGACGCGCTTGCGCGGCTCGACCCTCCGCCGCCCGGCGCCCCGGTCCAGCGGCGGAGGACGCGCGCGCCGGGAGCGTCGCTTGACGGCGTGCCCCGCGATCGGCTGTGCTGACCGGGTCGGGCGAGGCCCGGGGAGGGTGTGCGTGGCGACCGAGACGCCGACGGCGGACCAGCGGGTTCGGGGCTACCACGAGCGGACGAAGCACGGACCGGAGGGTTACGCGGCGGGGCCGGCACGCCTCGACTGGGCGACGCAGCCCGAGCCGTTCCGCTGGTGGGAGGGGGCGCCCGCGGTCGACCTGCCGCTCGCGGCGGGGACGGTCCGCGCGACCTGGGCCGAACTGTGGCGGCCCGGCGCCGTGCCCCCGCGGCCGCTCGACGAGACCTCGCTCGCGGCGTTCCTCGAGCTGTCGCTCGGGCTGGCGGCCTGGAAGAGCCACGGACGGGAGCGCTGGGCGCTGCGGGTCAACCCGTCGAGCGGCAACCTGCATCCGACCGAGGGCTACGTGGTGCTCGGGGAGGATGCCGGGGTGCCGCAGGGCGTCCACCACTACCTGTCCCGCGACCATCGACTGGAGCGCCGCTGCACGCCGGGAGCGGCGGCGACGCGTCGGCTGCCGCGGGCCGGGTTCCTGGTGGGTCTGACGGGAATCCACCGGCGCGAGGCGTGGAAGTACGGCGAGCGGGCCTGGCGCTACTGCCTGCTCGACGCGGGGCACGCCGTGGCGGCGCTGGCGTTCGCGGCGGCGGCGTTGGGATGGCGCGCGCGCGTGCTGGCCGAGCCCGCGGACGAGGACGCCGCGCGGCTGCTGGGGCTCGACCGCGCCGGCGACTTCGGCGACGCCGAGCCGGAGGAGCCGGAGGCGCTGGTCTGGATCGCCGTGCGCGACGCCGACGCACCCCCACCGTCGGCGACCGCGGTGGCGGAGCTGGGTCGGCTGGCGGCGGCGGGCGAGTGGCACGGACGGGCGAATCGGCTGACCGCGGTGCCCGGCCGCGACTGGCCGGCGATCGGGGAGGCCGCGGCGGCGGCACGCAAGCCGGTGACGGTCGAGCAGGCGTGGACGGCGGCGCCCCTGCCGGAGCCGACTGCGACGGCCTGCGCGACGCCGGTACCGGAGCTGGTGCGGCAGCGGCGGAGCGCCCAGGCCTACGACGGCCTGGCCCGGCCGTCGCTGGCCGCGCTGGCGCGGATCCTCGACGCGACGCTGCCGCGGGCGGGGGCGCCGTTCGGGGCGCTGCCGTGGTCGCCGCGCGTGCACCTGCTGCTGTTCGTGCACCGGGTCGGTGGACTGCCGCCGGGGCTGTACCTCCTGCCGCGGCGGGTCGGGGCGGAGCAGGAATTGCGCCGGTTGCTGGGGGGCGAGTCGGCGTGGGAGGCGGCGGCCGGGTTGCCGGCCCACCTGCCGCTGCGGCTGCTCGAGCAGGGGGACGCGCAGGAGGTCGCCCGGCTGGTCTCGTGCCGGCAGGAGATCGCGGCGGACGGTGCGTTCGCTGCGGCGATGCTGGCCGAGTACGACGCGGCGCTGGCGGCGGGACCCTGGTGGTACCGACGGCTGCTGCTCGAGGCGGGGATGCTGGGCCAGGTGCTGTACCTGGAAGCCGAGGCGGCGGGGCTCCGCGGAACGGGCATCGGCTGCTTCTTCGATGACGTCGTGCACGCGATACTTGGAGTCGCCGGCGAGGAGTTGCAGGACGTCTACCACTTCACGGTGGGCGGGACGGTGGCGGACCGGCGGCTGGTCACGAGCGGGCCGTACGAGCATCTGGCGGGACGGAGGGTCGCGGCGGGCTGAAGCGGCGGGTCGGGGGATCGCCAACCCCGTACGCCCTGGACGTCCGGGCCCGGCACGGTGCACGGGGTCGGGAAATCGGCCGAGCGGTCTACGGTCGGTAGCGCAGAATCGCGCCGTCGTCGCCGACGGCCCAGAGCTCCGACGGATCGGCGCCCCACACGGCGCGCAGGTTCGCGGCCGAATGGGTGGGGACGTTCGACCATTCCGCGCCGTCCCAGTGCAGGACCGCGCCGCCGGTTCCGACGACCCAGACGTCGTCGGCGGCGAACCCGCGCATCTTCTGCAGGTGTTGTCGTTCCGTGCTGGGCACGGAGCGCCAGGAGCTGCCGTCCCAGTGCAGCAAGCCTCCGTACACCCCCGCGGCCCAGACGTCGTCGGTCGACGACGCCCAGAGATCCCACAGGTCGTAGGAAATGCCGCTGGGAGTCGTCGACCAGGCGGTTCCGTCCCAGTGTTCGATGGCCCCCGCGATTCCAGCGACCCAGATGTCGGTCGGCGAGACGCCGTGGATCGCCAGGTAGGTCGACTCCCACGCCTCCGTCCAGGTCTCCTCCCAGGTCGTGCCCGTCCAGTGCATGACGGCGAAGGCCGAGAGGACCCACGCGTCGTCCCGGCCCGCCGTCCAGATGTCGATGTACGAGCCATAGGGCGGACTATCGGGGGGGGACCACGCCACGCCGTCCCAGTGCAGGACCGTGTCCAGGCATGCCGCCCACACGTCGTCCCCGGCCGTTCCCCGGACGCCGAAGCAGCCGTAGTCCACGGGGACCGAATGCTCGGTCCACGATGCGCCGTCCCAGTGCCGCACGACCGGGACGTTCCTGGACAGCAACCACGCGTCGTCTGCCGCCGCGCCCCAGAGGTCTGCGAAGTCATCGAGGGTTCCCCGCGTGGTCCGTCTCCACGTCGTGCCGTCCCACCGGAGGGCGAGGCCGCCGGCCCCGACGGCGACGACCCCGTCGCTCGGGAAGCCCCGAATCCCGTACAGGTTCTGTTCGAATCCCGTGGGCACCTCCGACCACGACCGCCCGTCCCATCGCCGCACATCGCCGCGCCCCCCGGCCACCCAGGCGTCGTCCGGGCCGGCGGTCCACACCGACCACGGCTCCTCCGTCGCCCCGGTGTCGGTCGCGGTCCAGGCCGTGCCGTCCCAGTGTAGCGCCGTGCCGTTGCCGGACACCGCCCAGACGTCGTCGGACGCGGCTCCATGCACGCAGCGCAGATCCTCCGTGGTGCCCCCGCTGCTCGCCCACCACCGTGCGCCGTCCCAGTGCAGGATCGTCCCTCCGGCGCCGACGATCCACGCGTCGTCACTTGCGGCCGCCCAGACACCCGTGAGGTCTGCCGTGGTTCCGCTGTAGGACTCGTCCCAGCGAGCGCCGTTCCAGTGGAGCAGCATGCCGCGATCGCCGACGGCCCAGACGTCGTCCCCGCCGGACCCGGAGACGTCGTAGAGGTCACTGCGTACCGGGGCGAGGATGCGGCTCCAGGCCGTGCCGTCCCAGTGTCGGATCGTTCCGTTGACGCCGACGGCCCAGACGTCATCAACGGCGGCGCCCCAGACCCCATCGAGACCATCGTCGGTGTCGCGCGGGAGGACGAGCCAGTCGCTGCCGTTCCAGTGGCGGATCTCGCCGGCCGCGCCGACGGCCCAGACGTCGTCCGCGGCGAGTCCCCACGTCGCCCAGAGCGGGTTTCCGTTCGGCAGCGGATTGACCCAGCACCATGTGCCCTCGTCCGTCTCCCCGTCGCAGTCCTGGTCGATTCCATCGCACCGCTCGGCCGCCCCAGGAGTGCATCCGGCCCCGTCGTCTGCGTCGTGTGCGTCGTCCGCCTCGACCCGGTCGGCATCCCCGTGGTCGCCTCCGTCGTCGACCTCGGAAGCGCCCTCCTCGGTCGGCGCATCTTCGGGCACGTCCACGAGCATCTCGGCAGGCAGGTCCGTGCCGGTCGCGTCCGGGGTGTCGGTCTCGGCATCGGCGGGCCCGTCGTCCGTCCCGCGGGAAGAGTCGCAGGCGCCGGTGCCGGCCCAGCAGGCCACGACGGCTGCCAGCAGGAACCGGCCGCGTCTCGCGCAGGCTCGAACCGGCCGGATCTCCGGAGAGCCGTACCGACGCAGAAGTCGTTCCGACGCGGGCTGCCGGCCGTCGCCTCGGTGAGCTGAAATCCGAACCGCAGCTTCCACGGGAACCCCCACCTGCACCGAGTGTCGTCTGCGACTGCGCGGACGTCAAGGCCCGGTCGCGGGCCTCCGACTGCCCCCCCTTCCCGGTGGTCGGGAAACGACCGCGCGGTGCGCGATGGGATTCCCGCGTTTCCGGGCGGTCCGTTCCGGGCTGCGCCCGAGGCAGGAGCCGGATGCGGCAGTCCCCGAGGCCCGGACCCGTGCACGGGGTGCTCCGCGAGGGACGTCTCCACTCCGACCGCTCCCGGCACGAGCCCGCCGGACCCTACGGCTCCCGCACGCAGTCGTAGGTCACGTAGACCGGGGCGCCGTGGTCGATGACCTCGAAGTCCTCGACGTCGAGGGCCGCCAGGTCGCGCGGCTCCAGCAGGTCGTCCCACTTGGCCGTGGTGAACCGGTCGCTCTGCGCGGTCAGCGCGATGTTCCCGCCGTCGGCGTGGAACATCCCGTAGCGCTGCAGCGCCCGCGCCACCACCCGCGCCGCCTCGTTGGGCAGCGTGTCCAGCGGGTAGTCGCGGCGCAGGCGGAAGTGCACGCCGTAGCACGGGCAGGCGTCGCCGCCCGAGGTGTTGGTGCCGTGGGTCGCCGGCGGCACGTAGTGCCGCGCGCGGATGCGGTTGTTGGGCAGGATGAAGCGGATCGCGTGCGCGATCTCCCCCGCCGCCACCTCGTCCGCGTTGAACAGCAGCGGCGCGATCGGGAACCC
>JAFGHH010000312.1 GCA_016930215.1 Deltaproteobacteria bacterium | reverse complement strand
GCTCCGCGGCCTGCTCCTGGCGGGCCTCGCGGGGCTCGCCGGCTGCGGCGGCGACGACGGCGGCGTCTCGCTCCGCGTCACCGAGTTGCGGATGGTCCGTTGCGCCGGGACCTACAACGGCTCGATGCTGCGCCTCGTCGCCACCAACCCGGGCGGCGCGGCGGTGAACGTGTTGCGGGTCGAGGTCGGGGCGGACCCGACCGCGGAGTTGGGCGACGTCCGCGGGACGCTCGCCGCCGCCGCCGACCTGACGCTGGCCGCCGATGCCGAGACCCCGATCGTCTGCTCGGGCGGCCTCCCCGGCGCCTTCTCGCCGATCTGGAACCCGCCGACCGTGCCGGTGAACGTCGCGCTGGTCTACGGCTCGGCCGAGGCCGCGCGGCGGGTGTTCGTGCCCGCGGAGATCGTCATCGAGTACAACGCGGCGACCTGTCCGACCATCCCCGTCGAGCCCTGTCGGCTCGAGGAATGACGGGCGGCGTCAGCCCGGCGGTGTCGCCCCGCCGCATCCCGGGCACGCCGTCAGCTCGAGGTCGGCCAGCTCGGTCCCGCAGCGCGCGCAGCGCGGCGCCGGGCCGGCCAGCGTCGCGCCGCACTTGCGGCAGAACCGGTCGGAACGCTCGACCAGCGGCGCCGCACAGGCCGGGCAGTCCAGGTGGGCCGGCAGCACCGCGCCGCCGCACCTCGTGCAGTGCCGGTCGCCGGCGGCGGCGGTGCGGCCGCAACGCACGCAGCGCAGGCCCGTCGTCCCCGGGGCCGGGTTCGCGGCGGCCGCGGCGGCGGCCACGAGGCTCGGGCGGAACGGCGAGGCGCGTCGGCCCCACTGGACGAAGCGGGCCGTGGCCCAGACCAGGCCGACGCTGAGCGGCAGGAACAGGATCCGCGCGTCCTCGTACAGCAGCGTGAAGTCCCACGCCCCGTGGACCAGGGCGGCGACGCCGAGCATCGCGGGGAGGCGCCACGGCCGACGCGGCTCGAGCCGGCGGGCGCCGAGGGCGTAGCCCCAGAACGCGGCGAACATCACGTGCCCCGGCACCGCCAGCAGGCCGCGCAACAGGAGCAGCAGGGCGCCCGTGCCGGCGTGGCCCGCCCCGCCGATGTACAGCATGTTCTCCACCGAGGCGAAGCCGAGGGCCGCGGCGGACGAGTAGACGATCCCGTCGAGCGGCTCGTCGAACGCCTCGTGGCGCGCCGCATAGACCGCCACCGCGCTCCACTTGCACAGCTCCTCGATCGGGCCGATCACCAGGAAGCACAACCCGGCCGTCGTGCCGAGCGGGAGGCCGCGGCCGAACAGCACGGCCTGCGCCAGTTGTTCCTGGAACGGGAACAGCCCCTCCGCGGCCAGCTCCAGCAGTACCGCGGGCCCGGCGGAGACCCCGCCGAGCACGAAGGTCAGCAGGACGACCTTCTTCGGTTCGGGCTGGTAGCGGTCCCGGGTGTAGAAGAACCAGAGCCACAGCAGGCCGGGGACGAGCGGCCCGAGCAGCGCGAGGACGATCATGCCTTGGCCTGTCTGGCCCGCACCCGTTCCCGCTTCCGCTTCTCGGCCCGCTGCTGCAGCGTCTCGCCGGCCGAGCCGCCGAGGGCGGCGAGGATGCCCCAGCCCACGGCGATGCCGGCCAGGACTCCGAGGTCGAGGCCCGTGTTCCGGAACAGGTAGACCTCGAGCAGCCAGTTGATCGCGGCCGCCAGGAAGCCGCCCAGCGCCGGTTCCTTGACCGTGAATCCGCTGGACAGCCGGCCGGCGAACAGCCCTGTGAGGAAGTACGCGAGGCCACCGACCGCCAGGACGATCGCGGTCAACGTGCCCGGCTCCACCAGCTCCCAGAGCACGCCCGGCGCGACCAGCAGCCCCATCAGCGCCTGGACCACCAGGACGATCACCGTCGTGCCGAACAGCACGTTCCAGTGCCAGGTGCTGGTCGCCGGCTGGTCCAGCTCGAACAGCGTCTCGCGCACGCCGCCGCCCGGCGGGATGGGGTGCCCGCACCCCTTGCAGTTCGTCGCGTCGGCCGGGTTGGGAGTCCCGCATTCCGGACAGAGATAGGTGTTCGCCATCGCTTCCTCCGGGTTCCTGTGTCAGGTCGGAGGAAGCATGGCACAACGAGGGGGGCGTTGGGAACCTCCCGCCCAACGGCGCGCCCGGGGTCGCTTCCGGCGGGCTCGCCGCTACTCGTCGTCCGCGGGTGTCTCCTCGGGCTGGACGGTGAGGTCGATCGCGCGGATCGCCTCGGCCAGCTCGACGCGCATCTGGCCGGCCTGCGAGTTGATCTCGACGATCTGCGCCGTCAGCCGCTGGTACTCGGTGGTCTGCTCCTCGAGGTTGCGGGTCAGGCGCTCCTTGAGCTGCTGGGCCGCGGGGTTGTTGCCCAGCACCTGCAGGTCGGCGCGGATCTCCTGCATCAGCTGCTGGATCTCCCGGCGCTTCTGCTCGAGCTGCCCGCGCTGCTCCTCCATCTGCGCCAGCCGGTCGCTGACGTCGATCGCCCGCTGCAGCACCGGCCCCGCCACGGCGTCCACCGCGGGGCCCGAGAGGTAGGCCAGGATCGCCTGACGCGCCAGCGGCGTCAGCAGCTCGACTTCCACCTTCGTCGGGCTCTTCTCCTCCACCTCGAAGCTCGTCGTCTCGCCCCCGGGGATGTCCAGCGGCATCAACGCCGCCCCCTCGCCCGTCTCCTCGGTCCCCTCGGGCCGCGTGGCGAGCTGCCAGCCCATCCGCTGGGCGTGGTTGATCCACAGCCGCAGGTCGTCGTCGCCCAGGTTCCGCACCTCGTACAGCGTCTTGAGCACGCTGAAGCGCTGGACCGTCACGCGCCCGCGCACGATCTTCACCAGCCGCGCCTCCTCCGGCGTCTCCTCGCGGTCGACCGACACCACCACGGCCCGCTCCAGCGCGTACGGGATCGAGGTCGTGGCGCCGGGCGGGAGCGGCTCGAGGATCCCCTGGCCGAGGAACTGGCCGCGGCCCAGGATCGCCATCGGGCCCCGCTCGAGCGACACGCCGACGTCGTTGGTGAAGCGGATCACGCGGAACGGGTTCTGGGCCGAGTCGGGGACCCCGCCGTCCGGCTGGAACAGCAGCGTGTCCTCGGCATCGACCGGGTCGTTGAAGATCGCGATCAACGTCGAGGACTCGTCCGGCACCGTCACCGTCTCCGACGCGCGGTAGGTCGTGATCCCGCCCTCCTGGGCGCGCGCCGCCAGGAGCGCCAGGCTCTGGCTGGCGCCGCCGGTGGCGACCGCCGGGCGCGGCGGCGGCGCGGCCGTCGCGG
>JAFGHH010000311.1 GCA_016930215.1 Deltaproteobacteria bacterium | reverse complement strand
GCCCGGTCCCCGCCGACCCCGCGGGCGCACGCCCGCAGGGTACGCCGGGGGTCGCGCCAAGGCAATCCGGGGGAGCATCGTCCGCCAAGACGCCGCGACGGGAGACTCGCCCAGAGACGCAGAGACGTCGGGAAGGGGCACCTCAGTGCACCGACCGCCCGCGGGCCGTCCGCGCCCTCGGCGCCTTGGCGGCTTGGGGCGCACTCTTGACCGCACCGCGGCTTGGCGCGAGATTCTCCCCGCGACGGGTGGTGACGACGATGCACGACTTCACGGGACGGACGGTGGCCGTCACGGGCGCGGCCGGGGGGATCGGTCGAGCCGTCGCCGAGGCCTTTGCGGCACGGGGCGCGCACCTGGCGCTTGCGGATCTCGATGCCGAGGGTCTCGGCCGCGCCGCCGACGAGCTGCGCGACACCGGGCGGCGCGTGCTGGCGCGCACCGTGGACGTGGCGCGGGCGGACGACGTCGCCCGGTTCCGCGACGAGGCCTACGGGGTCTTCGGGCGGGTCGACGTGCTGTGCAACGTGGCCGGCATCGCCGTCAACGGACTGCTGGAGGACATGGCGCTGGAGGACTGGCGCCGGATCATCGATGTCGACTTGTGGGGCGTGGTCCACGGCTGCCACTTCTTCTACCCGGCGATGATCCGGCAGGGCGGCGGCGGGCACATCGTCAACGTGGCCTCGATGGCCGCCCTCGGCCCGCTCCCCGCCTCCGCGGCCTACGGCGCCGTCAAGAGCGCGGTGCTCGGCTTGTCGGAGGCGCTGCGCCTCGAGGCCGCGCGCCACCGCATCGGCGTCACGGTCGTCTGTCCCGGCGTGGTGGCCACCGGGATGGGCCGCGCGCTGCGAATGGTCAGCGGCGCGCGGGGACGCAGCGCCGCCGAGACGCAGAAGGTCATCGGCTCCCTGATGACCCGGTTCGGCGCGCGGCCCGAGCGCGTGGCGGCCGTGCTGGTGCGTGCGGTCGAGAGCGACGCGGGCGTGGTTCCGGTGGGTCCCGAGGCGACGGCCCTCGACCTGCTGCGGCGCGGCAACCGGCGGCTGTACGATGCGATGATGACCGGCGTGCTGCGCGCGATCCTCGCCGGTCGCTGAGCGCCGGCGGGCGTACGGCACCGTTCGTCGTCAGGGCGCGGACATCATCCCCTGCTCGAACACGAAATCGACCCGCCGGTTGGCCGCGCGCCCGTCGGGGGTCTCGTTGTCGCCGGCCGGCTGGAAGTCGCCGCGGGCGTCGACGAAGAAACGGTTGGTGTCAACGCCGTGCTCCTCGAGGTGCCGGCGGACGGCATTGACGCGCTGGCGCGACAGCTCCATGGCGCCGCCGGGCTTCTCCCGGGAATCACAGTGTCCGACGAGACGCAGGACTTCGGTGGGTCGCAGGCGGAGCCGCTCGCTCACCGCGTCGAGGAGCGCGTTGGCGATCTCGGGCACTTCGGACTTCCCCTCCTCGAAGAAGATCCGCACCGGATGCTCGTCGTCACCGGCCACCTCGGGGGGCAGGGGCAGGTCGGCGTCCGGGGGCGGCGCCACGATCTCGGGCGGCGGCGGCGCCACGTCCGCGGGCGGCGGCGCGTCGGCCGGCTCGGGAGCGCCGGCGTCGCCGTCGCCGGGCCGGGGCTCCACGACGCGGGGCGGCCGAGAGCAACTGCAGCCGACGGACAGCATCAACAACGGCAGCACCAGCCTCGCGCGCACGACCGATCTTCCTCCTCTCGTCGCCCGGCCGGTCGGGCGCCCGGCGCCCTAGTGGCTCGGCGCCCGTAGATCGCAATGTCCGGCGTTGCACCAGGCCTCGACGTTGTAGACGCAGGCGCACGGTCCCTGGCCGGCGCAGCGCTCGGCGCGACCGCTCAGGCAATCGGCGATGGTCGTCGTCGTGCCCCATTCGGTGAGGCACCAGGTACCGTCGAGCTGCGTGCGGGAGTAGGCGCGGGGGCAGTAGCAGCACTCGGTGGCGCAGTAGGCCAGCACGCAGTCGCCGTCGCCGAAGCAGATGTTGTCCGCGGGGTCCGGGTCGCAGACCGGCAGGTCCGGGGGGCAACCGGCCTGCGCCAGGGCCAGCCCGACCGAGAACGCGACCACGACGACGCTCCGCACGCTCATGGAAGACAGCATAGCGGCCGCCGTGCGGCCGGGCAACCGCGAAGGCGCGGCGCGAAGGCGCGGCGCGAAGGTGCGGCGCGAAGGCGCGCCGGAAGGCACGTCGGCGGGTGGCGACGGGGCGGACCGCGCCGGCCGCGCACCGCTCAGTCGCCGGGCTCGGCGAGGGCCGCCTCGATCTCGCCGACCAGCGACTCGGGCTTGTCGCCCGGGGCGAAGCGCCGGCGCACCGTGCCGTCGCGACCGACGAGGAACTTGGTGAAGTTCCACTTGATCGACTCGGTCCCGAGCAGGCCCGGCTGGGCCTTCTTCAGCAGTCTGTACAGCGGGTGCGTTCCGTCGCCGTTCACCTCGAGCTTGGCGAACAGCGGGAAGGTCACGTCGTAGCGCAGCTTGCAGAAGCTCTTGATCTCGTCGGCATCGCCCGGCTCCTGGCCCGCGAACTGGTTGCAGGGAAACCCCAGCACGACCAGTCCGCGGGCGCCGTATCTCCGGTACAGCGCCTCGAGACCCTCGTACTGCGGCGTGAACCCGCAGTGGCTCGCGACGTTGACGATCAGCAGCACCTTGCCCCGGTAGGTCTCGAGCGTCGTGGCCTCGCCGTCGATGGTCGTCAGCGGTATCGAGTGGACCGACTCGCTCATGTTCGCCTCCCGCCGGGCTCTCCGTCCCGACCCGGCGCAGGATAAGCACGGCGCGGGCGTCTGACCAGCACGGACGGGGCGACGGCGGTGACCGGCGACGGCCGCCGTTGCCTCGCGGCGCGTCCCCGTGGCAGCCTCGCGCCGTCGCCGCGCCGGGACGGCGACGGGAGGTCTGGGGATGACGGAGCGCGAGGCCGCCCTGGTCCGGGAGTTCAACGCCGCGCCGATCGCGCGCTGCTTCGGCATGACGCTGTCGTACCCCGAGCCGGGGGTGGCGCGGGTCGACCTGCCGTACAATCCGAACCTCGACCACGCACTGCACGGGATCCACGGCGGGGTGCTCGCGACGCTGGTCGACATCGCCGGGTGGTTCGCCAGCGCGGCCCGGCACGGCGGCCGGTGGGTGGCGACCGCCGAATTCCACGTGCACACGCTCGAGCACGTCGAGCGGCAGGCGCTGTTCGGGCTGGGCCGCGTGCGGCGTCCCGGCAAGACGCTCGACGTCTGCGAGATGCGGGTCCACGACGAGACGGGCCGACTGGTCGCGCTGGGGACGGGGACCTTCGTGCCGCAGCGCGGCATCCCCTTTGCCGGCGGCGACGAGCCGCCGGACGGGTCGTCGCGCGGATGACCGACGACCTCTCGTGGCTGGCCACGGCGGCTCGGGGCACCGAGCCGGTGCTGGCTCGCGAGCTGGAGGGACTGGGCGCGACCGACGTCCGACCGGGCGCGGGCGGCGTCACGTTCCGCGGCTCCGCCGCGCTGGCCCGGCGGGCCAACCTGTGGTTGCGCAGCGCGAACCACGTGTTGCTGCGGCTGGCCGGGTTCCCCGTGGGCTGCGCGGACGAACTGTACGCGGCGGCGTACGACGTACGCTGGGAGGACCTGCTGACGCTTCGTACGACCTTCGCCGTGACGGCCGGCGGACGTGCGCCCGGCCTCCACCACAGCGGCTTCGCGGCCTTGCGGGTCAAGGACGCGGTGGCGGACCGGATGCGCGATCGGTGCGGCGCGCGGCCGGACGTCGATCCCCGCGACCCCGACGTGCGGATCGTCCTGCAGCTCGGCGCGGGCCGGGGCACGCTGTTCCTCGACAGCTCGGGACGCTCGTTGCACCTGCGCGGCTGGCGCCGCCGCGCGACCGAGGCGCCGCTGCGGGAAACGCTCGCCGCGGCGATCGTGCTCTGGTCCGGCTGGGACCGCCGGCGTCCGCTGTGCGACCCGCTGTGCGGCTCGGGCACGCTCGCGGTGGAGGCGGCCCTCTGGGCGGCCGACCGCGCCCCCGGCCGCCGCCGCCCGTTCGGCTTCGAGCGGTGGCCTTCGTTCGGCGAGGCGGAGGCCCGCTCCTGGCGGGCGCTGCTCGAGGAGGCCGACGCGCGCGCGGCGGAGGCGGCCGCGCGGCGCGAGCGGCCGTCGATCCGCGCCTCGGACCGCGATCCCGAGGCCGCGACCGCCGCCGAGCTCCACGCGGCCGCCGCGGGCGTCGGCGGGCTGGTGCGGGTGGAGACGGCGGACGCACGGCGGTTCGCGCCGCCGGAGCCGTCGGGGATGGTGCTGTGCAACCCGCCGTACGGCGAGCGGCTCGCGCCGGGCCGCGCGACGCTCGACGCGCTGTACCACGCGCTGGCCCACGCGCTCCGTCCCGCGGGGTGGGTGGCGATCGTCCTGTCGGGCAACCCGGGGCTGGCGCGCGCGTTCCCGACGCGGCCCGCGGCCCGGCTGGCGCTGCGCAACGGCGCGCTGCGTTGCGAGCTGCTGCGCTGGGACGCCCGCCACGGTTGACTTCGCGCCCGGAGGAACCACAGACTGGCGGCCGGCCCGGCACGGGGCGGCGGAGTTCCCGCCGGTCGCGCCGGGCGGGAGAACACGCCATGACGCGCATCTCGCCGATCCTCGCGCTCGCGGCGCTCGCCGCCGCCGTCGGCTGCACGACTCCCACGGCAGGCAAGAGCAGCCCCGACACCGCCGGCGGCACCGCCGGCGGCATCGATCCCCGCATCGAGAAGCTGTGGAAGGAGTCCCGCGTTTCGGCGGCGGTCGGCGAGACCCACAACATCAAGCCGAACGAGACGCCGCTGGTGAAGGGCACGGTCGACCTCAAGAAACCCGAGCTCCGGAAGTGCTTCGAGCAGCCGGTGCTGGAGCGAGGCTGCCGGTCGGGCGGGATCCCGCGGTCCTTCGACGCGATGCTGATGATCACCGAGGACGGCTCGGTCCGCGAGCTGCGGATCGTGCCCGGCAAGCAGGACCTGCCGCGCGCGTGCGACGACGCGGTGCGCTGCGTCGCCGACCTGTTCACCGGCCTGCAGGTCCAGGGGCTCGAGCGGTTCGTGGGGGCGCGCCAGGCCTACATGACCGTCACGCTGCTGACGCCGGACGAGGCGGAGCTGGAACCGGCCGCCGACGGCGGCCCCGCCGGGCCCTGACGCGGGTGCTTCCGCGGCTCAGCCGAACGGGATCTCGAGCGCCGGGACGATGATCAGCACCACCCGCTCGTCGAGCCGGGTGACGTGGTCGCCCTGCACGACGATCGTGGCCCGGAAGATCCGCGCGTACTCGTCCCCGTCGAAACAGCCGTCGTTCTGGAACTCGACCAGGAACTCGACGTTCGTCCCCGGCAGCACCTGGTAGAACGTCGACTCGTCCATCGCCGCCACCGCCTGATCGTGCGTCATCCCCGTCGGCTCGTACCACTCCTGCGGGATGATGCGGTGGATGAAGCAGCGGGTGTCGACCCCCAGCGGATAGGCCGGGTCGGGCTCGGTGAAGGTGTCGACGTCGAACGGCACCCGCGTCGCCAGCATCTCGATGCCGTCGACGACGCTGGTGCCGAGCAGCGCGCCGTCGGAACCGATGTCCCAGCAAAGCGAGCGGCCGTCGAGGTCGACGGCGCCGGTCGCCACGGCCGTCGCCTCGAGGTCGTGCCAGCCGCCGTACGAGGAGGTGCCGCCGGAGCTCATCCCGAGCACCTTGCCGTGGGCGGCGTTGACGACCCGGATCGCGTCGGCCCACTCGTGCGGCAGCGGCGTGATGCCGGCGTACGGGTCGCCCGTGGTGCCGGGCGGTCCGTTGTGGAACGGGGCGTCGGTGAACAGCAGGATGATCGGCAACGCCCCTTCGCGGAAGCACGGCGCGCCCCGGCAGTCCGGCGCCGCGTAGGGCGGCACCCAGGACCCCAGCCCCTCGCCCGTCATCGTCTGGTACAGCGCCTCGACCTGGCTTTCCGGCCCGTCGTAGCCGCCGCGGTCCGGCAGGGCGTTGACGGCGGTCTGCGCCGTCGCCATGTCGGGGGTCATGGTCTGCAGCAACACGAACGCGCGGTCGTCGCCGCTGCCGTAGGGAGTCAGCTCGAAGTCGGCGAACCACCCCACGCCGAAGCAGGCGTCCGGGATCCGCAGTCGGACCTGCGGGATGATCAGCGAGCTCAGGTT
>JAFGHH010000310.1 GCA_016930215.1 Deltaproteobacteria bacterium | reverse complement strand
TGCTGTTCAAGGGAGGTTCGGGGACGGGCTCCAACCTTTCGGCGTTGCGTTCGCAGCGCGAGCCGCTGTCGCAGGGCGGGCGCGCGTCGGGGCCGGTGTCGTTCATGCGCGGGTTCGACGCGTTCGCCGGCGTGATCCGCTCGGGCGGCAAGACGCGGCGGGCGGCGAAGATGGTGATCCTGAACGCGGACCACCCGGACATCCTGGAGTTCATCCGCTGCAAGGCCGAGGAGGAGAAGAAGGCCTGGGCGCTGATCGACTCCGGCTACGACGGCTCGCTCAACGGCGAAGCCTACGCCTCGGTGTTCTTCCAGAACTCGAACAACTCGGTGCGCGTCACCGACCAGTTCATGCAGGCGGTGGTCGATGGCGGGACCTGGACCACGCGCTGGGTGCGCAACGGCGAACCGGCGGACACGCTGCAGGCGCGGGACGTGATGCGGGAGATCGCGGCGACGGCGCACCTGTGCGGCGACCCGGGGATGCAGTTCGACACGACGGTCAACCGTTGGCACACCTGTCCGCAGTCCGGGCGGATCAACGCCAGCAACCCCTGCTCGGAGTACATGTTCCTCGACGACAGCGCCTGCAACCTGGCGTCGTTGAACCTGTTGCGGTTCATCGACGACCAGGGGGCGTTCGACACCGACGGTTTCCGGCACGCGGTCGACCTCTTGATCACGGCCCAGGAGATCATCGTCGAGCCGGCGCGGTATCCGACCGACAAGATCCGCGACACCAGCGTCAACTTCCGGACGCTCGGGCTCGGCTACGCCAATCTCGGGGCGTTGCTGATGTCGCGCGGGCTGCCCTACGACTCCGACGAGGGGCGGGCTTTCGCGGCGAGCGTGACGGCGCTGATGACGGGCGAGGGGTACGCCCATTCGGCCCGGCTGGCCTCGCGGCTGGGGCCGTTCCCTGCCTTCGAGCGCAACCGGGCGGACATGCTGCGGGTGATCGACCAGCACCGCGACGCGCTGGCGGCCATCCCGGCGACGCTCGCGCCCGGCTCGATCCTGGCGGCGGCGCGCGAGGTCTGGGACGAGGCGCGGACGCTCGGGACGGCCCACGGCTACCGCAACGCGCAGGTCACCGTGCTGGCGCCCACCGGCACGATCGCGTTCATGATGGACTGCGACACCACGGGGGTCGAGCCGGACATCGCGCTGGTGAAGTACAAGCACCTGGTGGGCGGCGGCCGGATCAAGATCGTCAACCAGACGGTTCCCGCGGCGCTGCGGCGGCTGGGCTACGAGGACCCGCAGGTCCGTTCGATCACCGAGTTCCTCGAGCGGGAGGGGACGATCGAAGGGGCGCCCGGAATGCGATCCGAGCACCTGCCGGTGTTCGACTGCGCCTTCAAGCCGCTCAAGGGCGACCGCTTCATCAGCCCGATGGGCCACGTCAAGATGATGGCGGCCGTCCAGCCGTTCGTCTCCGGCGCGATCAGCAAGACGGTCAACCTGCCGCACGAGGTCACGCCGGACGAGATCGCGAACGTCTACGTCGAGGCGTGGAAGCTGGGGCTCAAGGCGATCGCGGTGTACCGCGAGGGCTCCAAGCGCACCCAGCCGCTGTCGCTCGGCAAGGAGCGGCAGACGACCAGGCCGGCGGAGGCGCCGGCGGAGGCGAAGGTCGCGGCGCCGCTGCGCTCGGTGCGTCACCGGCTGCCGGACGAGCGGCAGAGCATCACGCACAAGTTCGCGATCGCCAACCACGAGGGGTACATCACGGTCGGGATGTACGAGGACGGCAAGCCGGGCGAGATCTTCGTCAAGATGGCCAAGGAGGGGGCGACGCTCTCCGGGTTGATGGACTCCTTCGCCCTGGCGTTGTCGCTGGCGCTGCAGTACGGGGTACCGCTCCGGGTCCTGCACGAGAAGTTCAGCCACACGCGGTTCGAGCCGTCCGGATTCACGCAGAACCCGGAGATCCCCTACGCCAAATCGATCATGGACTACCTGTTCCGCTGGCTGGCGCGGAAGTTCCTGCCGCCCGAGGAGGCGCCGGGCGAGGTGCTCGCGGCGGACCAGGTGCCCCTGCCGCTCGACAGCAGCCTGCCGCCGCCCGCGCCCGAGAAGCAGCTCACCCTGGGCCGCTTCGACTCGGTCCCGCCGCCGGCGCCCGACGCCGCGCGCGAGGCGCAGCACCGCACCTACGTCCAGCAGGCCGACGCCCCGCTCTGCTCCAACTGCGGCGACATGATGGTCCGCTCCGGCTCGTGCTACCGCTGCCTCTCCTGCGGCGACACCTCCGGTTGCTCCTAGGAGACGACTAGGCCAGGGCCTGCAGCATCCCCTTGAGGAAATCGTAGAACCGCACCACCGACGGCACGTGGACCCGCTCGTCGGGCGAGTGGGCCCCTTCGATCTGGGGCCCGAACGAGAGCATGTCCAGGCCGGGGATGCGCGAGCCGAGGATCCCGGTCTCGAGGCCGGCGTGGATCGCGGTGACCTTGGGGTCCTTCCCGTACATCCGGCGGTAGGTCTCCCGGGCGACCTGCAGCAGCTTCGACGACATGTCGGGCTTCCAGGCCGGATAGCCGCCGGGCTGTTCCACATCCGCGCCGGCCAGGCGGCCGGCGGCGGCCACCTGACCGAGCAGCGCCTTGAGCGTCGGCCCGACCGAGGAGCGGCTGGAGGTCACGACCTCGAGGGTGCGTTCGCCGGTCGCGGCCACCGCGAGGTTGTTGGAGGTCTCGACGAGGCCGGGGAGGGCCTGGCTCATGCCGAGCACGCCGTGCGGCAGGGCGAGCAGCAGGTCGAGCATCCGGAGGGTCGCGGCGGCGCTGATCGGCCGGGGCCGCTCCCGGGGCGGAGGCTCCAGGGTCAGCGCCAACTCCGGCTCGATCCCGGAGAACTCGTCCCGGAACACCTCGAGCCAGGCCGCCACGAGCGCCCGCAGCTCGCGTTCCTTGCGCGTCGGCACGAACACGGTGGCGAACGCCTCGCGCGGGATGGCGTTGTGCTTGTTGCCGCCCTCGAGCGCTCCGAGGCGGAGCGAGCAGCGGAAGACGGCCTCGTGCAGCACGCGGGCCAGCAGCTTGACCGCGTTGGCCCGGTTCTCGTGGATGTTCAGCCCCGAGTGTCCGCCGCGCAGGCCGGTGACCTCGAGGCGGAAGGCCTTGAAGCCCCGCAGCGGCGGTTCCCGGCGGAGCAGCATGCGGAAGACGCTGTTGCCGCCCCCGGCGCAGCCGACGTACAGCGTGCCGTCCTCTTCCGAGTCGAGGTTGAGCATCATCCGGCCGCGGACCAGCTCCGGCGGCAGGGCGCGCGCGCCGGTCATCCCGCTCTCCTCGTCGACCGTCATCAGCACCTCGAGCGGGCCGTGGACGGCCGAGGCGTCGTCCATCAGCGCCAGCGCGGCGGCGACGCCGATCCCGTTGTCGGCGCCGAGCGTCGTGCCGTCGGCCCGCACCCACTCGCCGTCGACCGTGGTACGGATCGGGTCCTTGAGGAAGTCGTGCTGCGTCCCGGCGTTCTTCTCGCAGACCATGTCCAGGTGGCCCTGCAGCACCACGATCGGGGACGCCTCGCGGCCCGGCGAGGCGGGGATGCGAACCACCAGGTCGCCGACCTGGTCGCGGAGCACCTCGAGCCCGCGCTTCTTCGCCTCGGCCTCCACGTGCGCCACGACCGCCGTCTCGTTCTTCGAGCCGCGCGGGACGCGGCACAGGTCGGCGAAGTGCTTCCAGAGGGACTTCGGTTCCAGGTTCTCCATCGTCGTCTCCTACGGCACGGTCGTGCTGAGCGTCATCGTGAACGTCGTGATCGGGGCGTCCCAGGCGTTGACTTCGATCGTGTACGTGCCGGCCGACAGGGCGTCGTCGGTCCAGCTCTCGGTGGTCGTCGACGAGGACCAGTGGCTGACGACCAGGCTTCCCGTGCTGCCGTAGATGTAGACGTCCGGATCGCCCGTGTCGGCGACCACGGAGCCGTCGAGCAGCACGTCGGTGGTGAAGGTGATCCGGTAGAATGCGCTCTCGTCGGCATCGAGCGGCCCGCCGGTCTGCGGCGGGATGGTTTCCGCCGCGGCGAAGCTGCCGATGTTCGGCGGACCGGCGGTCGCGGTGCCGACCGTCAGGTCGAACGTCCCGCACCCGGCGTAGGAGTCGGCCACGATGTAGTAGGTCGCCGGCGTCGTTCCGGAGTTGACGATCGCCACGGTCTCGGCGCCGCTCGTCGAGCCATCGGAGCCGGCGACACAGAACGCCCCGGTCAGGTCGTCGCAGTCGGTCGTGACCCACAACGCGGCGTCGAACGACGCGGTGGAGGTCATCGTGACCTCGACCTGCTGCCCCGCCGGCACGTTGACGCTGTAGAGCAGCTCCTGCCCGCTGGTGGCGTAGCCGGTGCAGCTCGAGCCGGTCCCGCGGGCATCGTACAGGCTCGTCCCGGTGCACAGGTCCTCCCCGGTCCGCGTGTCGCCGGGCGCCAGCGCGACGGCCGGACAGGTGAAGACATCGCAGGTCCAGGAGGCGGCGGTCCAGACGTACCCCGCCTCGCAGCCGCAGCGGTAGTCCCACGCGTCGTTGGCGCAGAGGCCGTCCGAGTGGGCGAGGGTCGTGCAGGGGTTGGGCGTGCAGGCGTCCTCGTAGCAGTACCCGTCCGCCGAGCAGTACAGCTCGTCCGCCGGGTCGTTGCATTCGGTGTCGGCCGTGCAGTCGCCGATCGGCCAACAGAAGTTGACCGTGCCGGACAGTTCGCAGCTCAGCCCGGCCGGGCAATCCGTGTCGACCGTGCAGGCCTGCGCGCACACCTCGTAGTCGTCGTACCCGTCGGAGAGGATCACGCCGACGCTGCCGGTATCGCCCGCGCACGGCGAGCCCTCGGCTGCGTAGTCCGGACCGTCGACTTGCACGCAGTTGCCGTGGCCCGAGGGGTCGCAGAAGGTGTCGACGCCCGGCGTGCCGGTCCCGGGGCAGTCGGCGTCGGTTTCGCAGGCGTCGCCCCAGCCGACGCCCGGCGGGACGCAGCGGTCGCCGCTCAGGACGTAGGTCGCCGGGTCGCAGGCGCCGCAGACCGCGCACAGGCCGCCGCAGCCGCCGGTCGGCTCGCACACGCGGTGCCGGGACGGGCAGTCGAGGTAGTCGCAGTCGTCGTAGACGCAGGCCGTGTACTCGTCGTTGAGGTGCTCGCCGGCCGGGCAGTCGCACCACCCGTTGTCGGTGTCGCAGAAGCCGGTCGAGGTGCACTGCGCGTCGTCGGTGCAGTCGCTCCAGCAGATGCTCTCGGTCCCGGCCGTGACGCACCCGTACCCCTCCCGGCAGTCGCCGGCGTCGGTACAGGTGGCCGCGCAGAACTGGTACACATCGATCGTGATGCAGGTCCCGTCGTCGCACGAGCCGTCGGTGTTGCAGGCCGTCACGCAGTAGCCGCCGGGCAGCCCGCTGGCGAACTCGGTGAAGCACAGGCCGTCCCCGGCGCAGTCGGCGTCCGACAGGCAGCGCCCGCCCACCGGCTGCGGCGTCAGCACGCAGCTCCCGGCGCCGTCGCAGGTCTCGTCCGCGGCGCAGCGGCTCACGCACGTCGTCCCCTCGCACACCAGGCAGTCGTCCGCATCGCACGGCGGGTCGCAGGTCGGAGGAACGTCGCCGTCCGGCTCCACGTCGCCGTCCGGCTCCACGTCGCCGTCCGGCTCCACGTCCGCGTCCGGCTCCACGTCCGCGTCCGGCTCCACGTCCGCGTCCGGCTCCACGTC
>JAFGHH010000309.1 GCA_016930215.1 Deltaproteobacteria bacterium | reverse complement strand
GCCCGAGCGGCTCGAACGAGTAGCCCGGCAGCCGGCGCTTGCGCGCCGCGCCGAACTCCGCCAGCAGCGCCTGGAAGAACTCGACCATCCGCGGATGGCCGAAGTGGCGCGCCGGCACCGCCAGGCGGAAGGTCTCGCGGCGCAGCGGGCGGAACGACAGCCCGCACAGCTTCGCCGCCACCCGCACCCCCATCCCGACGTCCGCCAACCCCGCGCGGACCGCCAGCCCCACCTCGATGTGCGACGAATACGGTCCCACGGTGCGAAGCGCGGCGGGCTTCTCCCCCGCCTCCTCGACCAGCCGCCGGACCAGCCGGTGCGTCCCGGACCCGACCTGGCGGTCGGCCAGCCGCAGACGCCGGCGCACCAGGTCGGCCGGTCCCCGCGGCGCCCGGCCGCCCGGGCCTTGCCCGGCGTACATCAACCCCTGCTCGCGCTCCGCGAGGTCGAGCACGTACCAGGTCTCCCCTTCGGGAATCAGGTCGGTCACTTCCTCGTCCGGCAGATGGAAACATGCCGCGTGCGCGCCGCCGCGCGCCAGGGCCTTCAACCCCTCGAGGCTCCCCACCGGCGCGGTGGCGACGGCCATGCCGGACCGCGCGCGCAGGGTGTCGATGACCCGACCGAGCAGCCAGTCGTCGGAGCCCTGGAGCACGAGCAGCGTGTCGAGCAGCGCACCCATCACGCCGGTCGCCGGATACACCGTGTGCTCCGCCACCCAGCGCTCGAGCAGCTCGCGGGGGAACAGCCACTTGCCCGAGACGCGGGCCGCCGGCAGCCGCCGCTCCTGCAACATCGCGTAGACCTTCTTCTGGTTGACGCGCAGCACGCGCGCGACCTCGGCGGTCGTCAGGTACGCGGCAGGCTCGGGCGGCGAGGCGACAGGGGACTTGCGGGTCTTCGGCATGGGGCGATCCTGGGGAGACGGACGACCCGCGTCAAGGCCCGACGAACAGGCCCGCCGAACGGCGGGCGATCAGTAGACGAACTGGGCGCGGGCGAACACGTGGTGCACCCACGCCTCGCCCTCCTCGGGGTCGCCGTCCTCGTGGTCCGAGGCGAGCGCCGCACGGCCGTAGCGCATCGCCTGGTACCAGGCGGACAGCCGCAGCCCGAAGCCGAAGTACCAGCTCGCGCCGGCGGTGACCGCCTGGACCCACGAATCGATGAGCGGCGCGTGCTGCTCGGTGCCCGCGTCGGTGTGCAGCGGGCGGTCGCCGTCCCCGAACTCGAGGTGTTCGAACCGCGCGGCCAGCTCCAGGCCGTCGCGCGGATCGCCCTGCGCATCGACCCCGCCGTACGGATGCCCGGACAGCTCGACGTACCAGCCCCAGACCTCCTGCGAATCGAGGTCCTCGACCGTCACCATCGAGCCGCCGATGCGCTGGCTGTCCGTGACGCCGTCGCGGTCGTACGCGCCGTGCTGGTACTCGGCCGCGAGCCGGAACCCGGGCGTGACCCACTCCAACTCCGCCCCGGCGCGCCAGCGCGCCCCGCGGACCGTCGCCGGCGCGAGGAACGTGTAGTCCGCCGAGTTCCGGCCGCGGAACCCGTGCCGCGTCGGCCCCTCGCCCCACCCGCCCGAACCGCCGAAACTCAGCCGCTCGAACCACGCCCCGAACCCCATCAGCGGATGAAACGTCAGCCTCCCGACCACGTCCGGCCGCTCGTTGACGTCCACCGCGATGTCCCGGCTGCCGGTGACCGCGGCCACGGCCCAGCGTACGCGGTCGAGCCAGAAGGCCCCGTGCAGCTCGAGGCCCAGGTCGCGGTAGTCCTTCGGGTTGCCGGCGACCATCGCCGCGTCCTGCAGCTTCAGCTCCGGCGTGCTGAACTGCTGCACCAGCCCGAACGGGACGCGGAACCGCCCCGCCCGGACCTGGAAGAACGGCGCCAGCCCGCAGTACTCGAGCCACGCGTCCTGCACCTCGGCCGAGGCGTCCGAGAACTCCCCGTCGAGCCGCCCGCACATCCACTCGCCCCAACGGAACCGCACGGTGCCGTGCGCGGCCCGGAGCATGAAGTCGGCGTCCCACGAAGCGCCGTAGCCGGTCTCGGTGCGCGGGAACGCCTGGAAGTCGGTCAGCACCCAGGCCCCGAGCCACAGGAAGCTCCCGTCGTCGGCGCGCCACGAGAGCAGGCGGTCGGTCTCCACGACGACCGATCGGTCGTCGGCGCGGACCGCGCCCGCGGCCAACGATGCCGCAAGGAACAGAATTGCGCTCGCACGCTTCATCGGTCACCTCCGGGTCCGGAAACGTCCGGCGGCTGCGCCGCCGCGGGGGGGGAACGACCGGCGAACTCGCGAGCCGTCGGCTAGGGCGTGAGCCCGAGGATCACGACGGTGTCCCGGATGTGCCAGGAGCGCACCGTCGAGTCGAAGCCGTCCTCGAGCACGACGCCGCGGTCGGCCGGCTTGATGTAGCCGTGGGTCAGGTTGGCGTACGGCATCAGGTTGTCGTCGGCGTTGGTGTAACCGTCCGCACCGTACAACTTGTAAACCAGCGCGTCGGCCCCCGTGACCGTCGCCGCCGTCAACACGCTCGTCAGCGGCACCATCGGCTGCTCGCCGTCCTCGGGATGCCGCGGGTCGACGACGTTCACCGTGGTGAGCGTCGCCAGATCGACGAGCGCGCGGGCGCCGCCGCCGCGACCCAGCACCTCGGTGGCCGACATCGCCATCAGCCGGATCGTGCCGCCGTCCATCCCGCGGACGCGCAGCGAGCCGGGAAACCCGAGCGAAGCGTCCCAGTTGACGCGGAGTTCGTCCGCATCCCAGTACAGGTAACCCAGCGCCAACTCGCCGTAGACCGGCAACTGGCCGCGGTCGTTCTCCAGCCGCTCGACCAGCGGGTCGAACCCGTCGTTGCCGATCGGGTCGTAGGTGTTGGGCCACCGCTCCTCCTCCACGACCGCCACATCCACCACGTCCGACAGCAGCACTCCCTCGTCCGTTCCGAACACGGTACGCGGGATCGACGCCAGGTTGACCGGGGTCGTCGTCGTACCGTGCTCGACGTTGACCACTACGTCCCACGGGTCCACCGGCACGTCGGAAGCATCGGTCGACGCCTCGTCGGCCACGTCCGGCTCCACGTCCGGCTCCACGTCCGGCTCCACGTCCGGCTCCACGTCCGGCTCCACGTCCGGCTCCACGTC
>JAFGHH010000308.1 GCA_016930215.1 Deltaproteobacteria bacterium | reverse complement strand
TGGCTGCACCTGGAGATCACGGAGAGCACGGTGATGGCCGACCCGCACCAGGCGCTGGCCGTGCTCGGCGAGCTGCGCGAGCTGGGCGTCCGGCTGTCGCTCGACGACTTCGGCACCGGCTACTCGTCGCTGGCCTACCTGCAGAAGCTGCCGGTGCACGAGCTGAAGATCGACCGCTCGTTCGTGATGCACCTCGCCGCGTCGGCGGGCGACGCTGCGATCGTCCAGACCATCGCCGCCCTCGGCCACCACCTGGGGCTCGACGTCGTCGCGGAGGGGGTCGAGGACGCGGAGAGCCTCGACCGGCTCGGCCACCTGGGCTGCGACCTCGCACAGGGCTTCCACATCGCCCGGCCGATGCCGGGGCCCGACGTGCTGCCCTGGCTGTACACCTCGCCGTTCGGCCTCGGCCCCTCCACGTCCCGCTCCTGAGCGCGCCGGCACGGCATCGGGTTCCCTCGGATCGCGCCACGCGCTAGGCTCCCCGCCACGGAGCCCGGGGACGGCCCGGGACGGGAGGAAGCGACGATGGACGAGCCGAGGGGCATTCCCGGACAGGAGCGTGGCCGCGACGACCTGACGGCCTGGCGGGCCGTCCTCGCCCGCGACCCGCTCGAGGCCGACCTGTTCTTCCGTGCGCTCGCCCGCCGCCGCCTCGGCGAGGCCTGGGCGGCGGCCGAGCCGCGCCTGCGCGCGGCGGCCAACGCGGCGCGGGACGTCGATGCCGACGTATTCGAGACGAACCGCGACGAGCATCTGCCGGTGCTGCGGCCCCGCGACGCGCTGGGGCACGACCGCGAGGACGTCGTGTTCCATCCGGCGCACCACCGGATCGGCCGCGCGTTCTGGGCCGCCGGCCCCCTGGCGGCGCTCGCGGAGCCGGGCAACGAGGTGCTGTCCGGCGCCCTGATCTACCTGCTCGACCGCAACGGTGAGGCCGGGCACGCCTGCCCGGTGGCTTGCACGGCGGGGGCGATCAAGCTGCTGCAGCGCGCAGGCACGCCGGAGCAGCGCGCGCGGTGGCTGCCCGCGCTGCTCGACACCGACTACGACCGCCGGCTCCACGCCGCGCAGTTCGTGACCGAGGTCCAGGGCGGCTCCGACGTCGGCCTCAACGCGTGCGTCGCCGAGCCGGTGCCGGGGGAGCCGGGCCGCTACCGCATCACCGGCGAGAAGTGGTTCTGCTCGGTGGCCGACGCCGGCCTGTTCGTCGTCAGCGCCCGACCCGCGGGCGCGCCGGACGGCACCAAGGGCCTCGGCCTGTTCCTCGTCCCCCGGCTGCTCGACGACCGCCCCAACGGCTTCCACCTCCGCCGGCTCAAGCTCAAGATCGGCACGCGCTCGATGCCGACCGGGGAGATCGAGTTCGAAGGCGCGTCGGCCGAGTCGATCGGGCCGCTGGAGCACGGCTTCCGCAACCTGGTCGCCGTGGTGCTCGACACCTCCCGCGTCCACAACGCGCTGGCCGCGTGCGGCATCCTGCGGCGGGCGTTCGAGGAGGCGCAGGCCTACGGGCTGCACCGGGAGGCGTTCGAGCGCCGGATCGGCGGCTACCCGGCGGTGGCCGAGCTGGTGGCGCGGATCAAGGTCGCGCTGCAGGCCGCGCTCGTCACCACGTTCCGCATCCTCGACTGGTCCGACCGGATCGATACCGGCCGGGCCGGCAAGGAGCTGGTCGGCGCCCGGCGGATCGCGGTGATGATCAACAAGTACTGGACCGCGCTGGCCGCGACCCGCGGCGTGCGCGACGCGATCGAGGTGCTGGGCGGCAACGGCACGATCGAGGACTTCTCGCCGCTGCCGCGGCTGTACCGCGACGCGATCGTGGTCGAAAGCTGGGAGGGGACGCACAACACGCTGATCGCCCAGGTGCTGCGCGACTTCGCCACCCGCGGGCTGCACGAGCCCTGGCTCGCCGCGCTCGAGGCCGAGATCGCGGCCCTGGAGCGCGAGCTGCCGGGGGAGCACGCGGCACGCGCCCGCGCGCTGCTGGACGAAGTCCGCGGGCGCATCGTCCGGCTCGGCGGGGCGATGCCGGCCCGGGTGGAAGCCGTGGGACGCCACGTGATCGACCGGATGTGCCTGCTCGCGGACTGGGTCGCACTGTGCGACCACCTGGCATGGGAGCGGCGGGCGAAGCAGGACTCGGGACTGGCCGACGTCGTCGAGACCTACCGCCGCCTGCGGCTCGACCCCGTGGACCCGCAGGACGACGAGACGCTGGCGCCGCTCCTGGCGCGCGTCGCCGCGGGCACCTGAGGCGCAGGGTCGAGGGGCGGGACGCGGCCGATCACTCCGGGGGGGCCGCCTTCTCCGGCGGCGGCTCGTCGCCGGCCTCGGTCGTGGCGGCACCGCCGAACCGCACCGGGTCCGGCCGCGTGGTGCGCCATGGCGCGTCGGCGGTCAGGTCGCGGACTGCGCGGCATCCCAGTTCCGCGGCGCCGCTCTCCTCCTCGGCCCCCGGCGTCGGCGGCGGCTCGGACAGGTTGCCGTGCTGTTCGCTGTAGACGTGCAGCGTCTGGGTCGGGAAGGCGAACTCGACCTGCAGCCGCGCGGCGAGCCGGATCACGTCGAGCATGAAGCGATGCCGCTCGCGCAACTCGGTCGCCCAGTCCGGCGTCTCGTGGAACATGTACACGAGCACGCGCAGGCTGGCGGGACCGAACTCGTTGAGCCACACGTGGAAGTAGTCCTTGCGGGTGAACGGATGCACCAGGATCAGCTCACGGATCCCGGCGCAAAACGCCTCGATCCGCTCGGGCGGAGTGTCGTAGGTCAGATCGATGTGCGTCTTGAACCGTCGGAAGCGCCGGCGACCGTAGTTGTCGACGCGGGCGCGCACCAGCGTGGAGTTCGGCAACGAGACCTGGGAGTTGTAGAAGGTCCGAATGCGGGTCGAACGCAGGCCGAGCTCCTCGACGGTACCCTCGACACCTTCGATCACGACCCAGTCACCGATCTCGAACGGCCGGTCGAGGATCACGGCGACCGAGCCGAAGAAGTTCTCGATCGAGTCCTTGGCGGCGAAGGCAAACGCCAGACCGCCGATGCCCAGCCCGGTCAACAGCGGGACGATCTCGACCCGGAACGCATCCGCCATGTAGACCAGGCCGACGGCGGCGGCGAACACCTTGAGCGTCTTGCGCAGCAGCGGGACGAGGACGTCGTCGAACCGCGTCACCGTCGCCTCGGCCTTGCGCATCAGGAAGTCGGTGAACAGGTCGATGACGCGGAAGGCGGCCCAGGCCGCGGCAAGCACGAGGAGGACGCGGACGGCGACGTGCACCACGAGCAGGGCCGTCTCCGGCAGGCCGAGGAGCGGGAGACCGAAGTACCAGACGACCGCCCCGGCGGCGAGTCCGAACGGCCGCAACGCCCGGCGCACCAACTCCCGATCCGGCGCGCGGCGCAGCCGACGCAAGGAGTACCGCCGCCACAGTCCGTGCAACGTCCGGCGAACCAGCAGGTCGACCAGCAGTCCGACGAACACGACGAGCAGGATCCCGAGCCACTGCCAGTAGGCCAGGCCCGCGAACTCCCCCTGCGTCAGCCACTCGGGCATCCGGCTGCGGATCCACTCGGTCCACGTTCCCTCGCCCGTCGCCGTCCCGACGTCGCCCGAGGCCGTCGCGAGGGGCGCCGTCTCCGCCACACCGCCCTGCGCGGTCGCCGGCGGCGTCGACGCCACGGACCAAAGCAGCGTACCCAGCACGATCGTCGTCCGCTTCATGGTCCGCCGGATGGTAGCGAAGGAGGCCCGGGACACAACCCCGAAAAGCACGAATTCGACCGCGCGTGGCCGCTCAGCCGAGCACCGGGCCCTCGCAGTCGTAGACCACGTCGATGTCGCCGACCTCCCCGGAGAGGATCGCGTCGCAGGCCGTACCGTGGAAGCTGAGCCGTCCGGTCGTCTCGTCGTAGGTCCAGCCGTTCGCCGGGTCGGGGGGGATCTGCGTCGGCTCGTCGTTGAAGTAGACGTGGATCAGCGACGGGTCCGAGACGTCCGCGTCGATCCGGAAGTCGCACGAAGCGACGCGGGAGGCGATCGTCGACAACGCGGCCAGCAGGCCGCCGGCGTCGTCCGCCTGGTAGTACCGCTCGGTGCCGCCCGCCACGGCCACCGCGGTCAGGGCGTCGGCCGAGACGTCGCGCGAGAAGCCGACGACGTAGGTCTCGACCGGAGTGTCCTGGCCGAGCAGCGCCGCGGCGCCGGCCGGACCGTTGCTCGCGCCGCCGTCGGTGCACTCCCCGGTCTCCGCGCCGTCCGTGATCAGCAGCACGGTGTTGGCCCGCTCCGGGTCCTGCAGCGTCGGCTCGCCGACCAGCGCCAGCAGCGAGCGGCCGGTGCTGGTCTCGGGGTCGCCGGAGTCGCAGAGGTAGTCGGGCGGCGTGCCGGTCGGGCTGCCGCGCCCGGCCAGCGGGTCGAGGAAGCCGTTGACCGCCGAGGCGTTGTGCTCCGCGAGCGGCACGACGATCGTGCCGGGCGAACAGCCGCCGGGGAGGCAGGCCGAAAACGTCGCCAGCCCGAAGCGGATCTCGTCGTCGTACGCCTCGGTCACCTGCCGCACGGCGTCCTTGGCGACGTCCCAGCGCGTCGCAGCGCCCATCGCGCCTTCCATGCTGCCCGAGCGGTCGAGCAGGATCATCATGTTGGGCGCGAGGCGCGTGGTGTCGAATTCGTCGTCGCCGCAGGCGCCGCCGATCACGCAGGTCTCCGTGGCGGGGTCGCAGATGAACCCCGGCCCGCAGTCGCCGTGCGTGCGGCATTCGTTCTCGCCGAGGCAGACGAACGACTCGAGGCCGCAGTGCTCGCCCGTCCCGCAATCCCGGCTGTCCAGGCAGCTGCCGTCGCGGATGCAGCGGCCAAGCACGCTGCAATAGGAGCCGGCCGGGCAGTCGTCCGCGGCCGGGTCGCACGGTCCGCCGACCTCGATGCCGACATCGGCGTCACCGTCCGGCCGCCCGCCGTCCGGACCGACCGGCTCCGTGCCGGAGGAACAGCCGGCTGCGAGCAGCACCGGCAGCGCCGCCGCGAGCCACGACCGGTCGGCCGCGGTCGTCGGCTTCGCGTGATGTCCTCTTCCACCGCACATCGCTCCGCTCCCTTCCCGACGCCGGCGTCCGGCCGCAAGGCCGTGCGGGCGCACCGTGCTTCAATGTCGACATTGTCCCCCGGCGATGACGGGACGGCAAGGGTCGATCGGCGCGACGTCGTTGCGCCCCGGCGTGCGTCAGCCCTTCCGGCGCCCCGGCGCCGCGGCGCGCGGCCGCATCCCTGCGTGGGCCGCGAGCAGCCCGCGCAGCCGGCGGGCGACGGGACCGGGCCGGCCGTCGGCGACGACGCCGCGGTCGATTCCCACGACGGGCATCACCTCCCGGAGCGTGCTGGTCAACAGCACCTCGCTCGCCCGCAGCAGGTCCGCCGGGCGCAGGTGGCGCTCGGCGCAACGCAACCCGTCCGCGGCGGCCAGCCGCAGCACGAGGCCGCGGGTGACGCCTTCGAGGATGCCGGCATCGAGCGGCGGGGTGCAGAGCGTGCCGCGGAGCACGGCGAAGACGTTGGCCGACGTGGCCTCGGTGACCCGGCCGCGCTCGTCGAGCATCAGGGCGTCGTCGCAGCCGGCGCGGCGGGCGGCGCCGAGCGCCAGGACCGAGTTGAGGTAGTTGCCGCTCTTGACGGCGGGGTCGAGCGCCTCGCGGGCGTTGCGGCGGATCGCCGGGATGTGGACGCGGATGCCCCGGCGGTAGGCGGCGGCGGGGAACGACTCGAGCGCCTTGGCCACGATGACGGTGCACGGTCGCCGGGCCGAGGTGGGGTCGAGGGTCAGCGGCCCGACGCCGCGGGTGACGATCACGCGCACGTACGATTCGGCCTCGCGCGCCGCGGCCATCGTGCGGCGGATCTGTCGCCGCAGCCAGGCGCGGGACGGAAGGTCGATCGCCAGCGCGGCCGCGGAGTGCTCCAGCCGGCGCAGGTGCTGCGGCTCGGCGAACAGGCGGCCGCCGTAGGTGCGGAGCACCTCGTAGACCGAGTCGCCGTAGAGGAACCCGCGGTCGAGCACGGGGATGCGGGCCCGGTTCGCCGGGAGGATTCGGCCATCGATGTTGATTCGCAGCGGCATGCGGGCGACCTCGCGGCGCTCCGGCGGTCGACACGCGGACCACCGGGACGCCGACGCCGAGGTAGCCCGTTGGGAGACCGCGCGTCAAGCCCGGCGGAGCGGCCGCAGTCCGCCCGGTCGGGCACCTTGCCGATTCCGGGATCGGGTGCTAGCGTACCGTCCGACTTGCTGGGGGATGCACCCGCATCCGGGAGGTTCGAGATGAAGCGACACGTATCGATGTGGTTCGTTGTGTGGATCGTGCTCGGCCTGCTCGCGACCGCCGCCTGCGGCGGAGGCGACTCGACGGTGACCGACGACGGCGGTACCGACGTCGAGGAGATCGGCGACGTCGAGGACGTGCCGGACGACGCGACCGACGTGCCCGATCGGGTCGATGGGGACGTCATCGACGAGGGCACCGAGGCCGAGACCGACGTGTCGCCGACCTGCGGCGACGGGATCGTGGATCTCGGCGAGGACTGCGACGACGCCAACGACGTGGAGGGCGACGGCTGCGACAACGACTGCACCTACAGCTGCACGTCTTCGACCGAGTGCGACGACGGCAACGACTGCAACGGCACGGAGAGCTGCACGGACCACGCGTGCGTGGACGGCACGCCGCCGGCCGACGGCACCGCCTGCACGCAGCCGAGCGGCGAGCCGGGGGTCTGCCGCGGCGGCGCGTGCGTCGGCGCGGACTGCGGCAACGGCACGGTCGACACCGGCGAGGAGTGCGACGACGGCAACACCGACGACACGGACGCCTGCCTGTCGACGTGCCAGAGCGCGAGCTGCGGGGACGGTCACGTCTGGGAGGGCACCGAGGCGTGCGACGACGGCAACGACCTCCCGGACGACGGCTGCGAGAGCGACTGCACGTTCAGCTGCACGACGGACGCCGAGTGCAGCGACGGGGAGGCGTGCAACGGCGAGGAGACCTGCGGCGCCTCGCACGCCTGCGTCGACGGCACGCCGCCGGCCGAGGGCACGGCCTGCACGCTGCCCGACGGCAGGGCCGGCGTCTGCCGCGGCGGGGTCTGCGCCGCGCCCGAGTGCGGCAACGGCACGGTCGACGCCGGCGAGGAGTGCGACGACGGCAACACCGACAACACGGACGCCTGCCTGAGCACCTGCCGGAACGCGAGCTGCGGCGACGGGTTCGTCTGGGCCGGCCACGAGACGTGCGACGGCGATTCGGCGCGCGCCTGCACCTCGAGCTGCGACACGACGGGGACCGAGACCTGCGACGCCTGCAACTGGAGCGCCTGCGTCCCGCCGCCCGAGACGTGCAACGGGCTCGACGAGGACTGCGTCGAAGGGCCGGACAACGGCTTCACCTGCGTCATGGGCGCCACCGGCTCGTGCACGACGACCTGCAGCTCGACCGGCAGCCGCACCTGCTCGACGGCCTGCGAGTGGGGTACCTGCGTCCCGCCGGCCGAGGTCTGCAACGGCGCGGACGACGACTGCGTCGGCGGCGCCGACAACGGCTTCGACTGCGTCCGTGCGTCGACGCAGAGCTGCACGACGAGCTGCGCCAGCACGGGCAACCAGACCTGCAGCGACACCTGTGCCTGGGGCAGCTGCGCCCCGCCGGCCGAAATCTGCAACGGGGTGGACGACGACTGCGTCGGCGGCGCCGACAACGGCTTCGACTGCGTCCGCGACGCGACCCGCAGCTGCACCACGACGTGCAGCAGCACCGGCACCGAGACCTGCGGCTCGACCTGCGCCTGGGGCGCCTGCGTGCCGCCGGCGGAGACCTGCAACGGACACGACGACGACTGCGACGGGATCTGCGACGACGGCTTCGGCTGCTGCGCCGGCACGACGGTGACCTGCACGACGACCTGCGGCTCGACCGGGGTCGGCGCATGCACCGCGACCTGCGGGCTGCCCTCCGGGACGGCCTGCACGCCGCCGGTCGAGACCTGCAACGGGCTGGACGACGACTGCGTCGGCGGCGCCGACAACGGCTTCGACTGCGTGATGGGCGCCACGCGCACGTGCACGGTCGGCGCCTGCACGGGAACCCAGACCTGCGGCACGTCCTGCACTTGGAGCGCCTGTGACCTGGGGACGGCTCCGCGGAACGACACCTGCGGCGGCGCGATGATGCTGACGCTGGGCACCCCGGCCCGCGGCACGACCTGCGCGGCGCACGACGACTACACGCCGCCCGGCACCTGCGTCGGCTCCTCGTCCACGCCGGCGCCCGACGTCACGTACGTCTTCCGCCTCACGACCCGCTCCAACGTCGTGCTCGACACCGTCGGGACCGCCTGGGACACGGTGCTCTACCTGTACGCCGCCGCCTGCAGCGGCACGCCGATCGCGTGCAACGACGACGGAGGCGGCAGCGGCACGACCTCTCGCATCAGCATCACGCTGGACCCGGGCACCTACTACGTCGTGGTCGACGGCTACTTCACCACGAACACCGGTCCGTTCGTGCTGAACAGCACCGCAACGGTGTCCGGCGACGAGTGCCTCGACGCGATCCCGCTGACCCTGGCGGCCACCGGCGGCCGCACCACCGCCACGGGCAGCACGGCGGCCTACACCAACAGCACCGGCTCGTGCGGCGGCACGGGGACGCCCGCGCGGGACGTCTGGTACACGTTCACGCTGGCCCGCCGCGAGCTGGTGTTCATCAACACCTACGGCAGCGCCTTCGACACCCAGCTCGGGCTGCTCACCAGTTGCGGCGGCCTCGCGCCGGTCTGCGAGGACGACGACTGCTCGACCCAGCAGGACCAGATCGCGCGCAACCTGGCGGCCGGCACGTACTACGTCCTGATGGACGGTTGGAACGGCGCCTCGGGCAACTACACGCTCAACATCGAGCACCTGCCGGTCGGGAGCGACGGCTCGCCGACGGTGTTGCCGAGCGGGCTCGCCACGTACACGGGCAACACGATGTCGATGACGCCCGGGCGCGTCACCGGGTCCTGCGGCGGCGACCGCGCCCCCGAGGACACCTACTACTGGACCACCTGCCCCGCGGACGCCGGCGGCGCGTTCAGCGCCACGACCTGCGGCAGCGGCACCTCCTACGACTCGCTGATCTACGTGCGCTCCGGCGCCACGGGCACCGACCTCGCGTGCAACGACGACGCGAGCCCGGCCTGCACGCCGTCGGACGCCTCGCGCATCAACGCGACGATCCCGGGCGGCGCGGGCATCTTCGCGCTGTACATCGACGGCTTCGGCACCTCGGCCGGCAACTACACCGCCGCCATCAGCCGCCCGTAGCCCCTCCGGATCCGCGTTCGCTCCTCCCCGCCCTGCCGTCTCCCGCTCCGTGCTAGGGTGGCGGCATGAGACACATCCGCCGCCGTGCCCTTGCCCTGCTCGCCTTCGGCCTGGCGCTCCCCGCCTGCCGTTGCGGCTCCCGTCCGGCCAGCGACACCGCCCTCCTCCCGGCCGAGGATGCGACCGCCACGGAGGCGACCGTCGCTCCGGACGCCGGCGGCACGCCCGGCACGCTCGACACCGTCCCGCGGGCGGACGCCGAGGCCTGGCCCGGCGGCGCGCTCGTGCCGCCGGAGGCGCTGGCGGACTTCGTCGCCCGCGGGACGGTCGATGCCTGGTACGGCGTGTATCTCACCGGTCGCAAGGTCGGCTGGGCGCACGTCGAGCTGGGCCGGGCCGCGCCCGATGAACCGGGCGGCTTCGTCGCACGCCTCGAGCTGCGCATCGTCCAGGAGGGACTGCTCCCGGGACTGCGCTCGGAATCGATCGTCCGCGCCGAGGACTTCTACGCCGTCGAGCCCCCGTTCGCCCTCGTCGAATCCCGCGACGTGCAGCAGACCCCGGCCGGCACGGTCGAGCGCGTCACGGTCGCGACCGCCGCGGGCCTGGTGATGCGGCAGACGGTCCAGGGCCAGGCGGCCCCCGAACGGTCGCTTCCACCCACGGCCGAAACCGCCCTGGCCGCCGTCGGCGCCTTCGGCCTCGACGCCGCCCGGCTGCGACCCGGCATGACGATGGTCGTGCCGGCCTTCGACGACGACGATGCTTGCGACGAGACCGACACCGTGACCGTCGTGTCGGTGGAACCACAGCTGCTCGCCGGCGTACAGACCCCCGTCGCCACGCTCACCGTGCTCCACGAGGACGACAACCAGCCCTTCGTCCTGCGCGTCGCCGGCAACACCACCCTCGAGGCCAGCATGGGTACCGGCATCGTCCTGCGCCTCGAGGACCAGGAGCAGGCCCGGAGCGACCTCTCCGCGCTCGGACCGCTGGACCTGCGCGTCGAAATCGACCGGCCGCTCGGCTCCCCCACCGACGTCCGCGAGCTGCGGCTGGTCGTCGGCGTACCGTCGGGGTTCGCGA
Organism: Deltaproteobacteria bacterium; assembly: GCA_016930215.1. Lineage (GTDB taxonomy): Bacteria > Myxococcota_A > Polyangia > DRWM01 > JAAZOP01 > JAAZOP01. Next base: position 3,420 of record JAFGHH010000308.1, on the reverse strand, counting down.
TCCCGTCCGGACCGCAACAGGAAATCACGCCACGCGACGACGGCCGCTTCGACGTCGTCCTCCGCGCCGTGCCGGGGCCCAAGGCGACGAACGACGAACGCGAAAGAAGCCTACGCCCTACGCCCGAGGTCGACGCCGACGCGCCGAGCATCGTGAAGCTGGCCGAGGAGCTTGCCGCCGACGCCGCCACCGACCGCGACAAGGCCGACCGCATCGTCGCCTGGGTCTACGACAACCTGCGCAAGGACCTGTCGACCAACCTCGGCACCGCCTCCCAGGTGCTCGACCGCAAGGTCGGCGACTGCACCGAACACGCACTGCTGGTCACCGCTCTCGCCCGCGCCGCCGGACTCCCCGCCCGCCAGGTCTCCGGCCTGATCTACGTCGGCGACGAGCTCGGATTCTTCGGCTGGCACGCCTGGACCCAGATCACGATCGATGGCCGCTGGGTCGCCGTCGATGCCTCCTGGAACGAGCCGACCGCCGACGCCGCCCACCTGCTCCTCGGGATCGGCGATTCCACCGACTGGCTCACCATCATCGATTCCATCACGATCTCGGCTCCTCCCCCGCAGGATCCCCGGTAACTCGTCCGTACCGGAATCAGACAAGAATTTCCGATCGATGCCATGGGTAGGATATAATACTACCATGTGGGACAAGAACGGAGCTGGAAGCAACTGGACGGATCGAGGCAACGGCGACCACTCCCGGCGACGGCTCCGTGTCCAAACGCCCGAGGAGCGGGCGGCGGCGATCCTCCAACAGGACGACCACGAGGATGCCGCGGACGAGACGGAATCGCCGGTCGACCAGTGGCCGGTGGCGCTGGTGATCACGCTCGCGCTCCTGGCGGCGACGCAGATGTCCCACTGCAGCATCGCCGGCATGACGGCGGCGGACGAGAGCGCGCCGGCGCCGCTCACGGCGGCGGACGCGGGTGCGGGCGACGCGGCCTACGCGAGGTCGGGCGGGACGAGTGCCGCTCCGTCGCCGCTCGCGTGCGAGCCGGTCGATCCGCCGCTCGTCCCCGACCCGATCGTCCCGGGCCCGATCGCCGGGTTCGAGGCGGCCAAGGTCGTGGCGGAGGCGGGGTCGGAGAGGCCCACGGCGGCGACGAAGCCGCTCGCGGCGGCGGCGGTCGAGCCGACGGAGGTCTTCTGCCCCGACCCGGCCGCGGCGCCGGTGAAGCTGTTCCTCTCGCCGGCACGGCCGGTGGCGGGGCGGCCGTTGCGGATCACGGCGGTGTCGGAGACCGAGCAGGCGCTGGAGGGTTTCGAGCTGCTCGGCACGGACGGCCGGGAGTTCCACAAGCCGCAGGGCTGGAGCGAGTCGTGGGGCGGGCCGCCGTGGGCCTGGTCGGTGACCGTGCCGTCGCCGGCGGCCGGGACCCGGCAGGTGCTGGTCCGCTCGACGGACCCCGCGCGCCCGCTGGCCTGCGGCGCGGTGGAGGTGCTGGCGGAGGCGCCGCGGAAGCCGCGGGCGCCGCGCAGCGGCGTGTGGGAGGTGACGCGGGCCTGGAACCGCGAGCTCGAGAACCTGTACGCGGCATGGTTCCAGCGGCTGTTCCTGGTCGACGCCGGGGCCAAGGCGGGCTGGCGACCGCTGCACCAGGTCCTCCACGACCCCCGGCGCAACCTGCTGTGGGGCTACCTGGGACTGGACGAGGACGACCCCGAGGGGCCGGAGCCGGTGGTGGTGGCGCCCGACTGCGGCGACACGCCGTTCTTCCTGCGGGCCTACTTCTCGTGGAAGCTCGGTCTGCCCTTCGCGGTGCGCCACTGCGCGCGCGGAACGCGGGAGCGCGGGACGCGCTGCGACGAGATCCCGGAGACGAATCTCAACGACGTGTGGGACGATATCGAGTCGCCGGTCAAGCGGTTCAACGAATGGCTCGAGGAGGACGTCGGCGACACCGTCCACTCGGGCACCGGCCGGGCGCTGCCCGAGCTCGACGCGGGCGAGCTGTACCCGGTGGCGTTGTCGCGCGACACGCTGCGTCCGGGCACGGTGTTCATCGACGTCGGCGGCCACGTGCTGATCACCAGCCGCTGGGTCGCCGGCTCCGAGAAGCGGATCGGGATGCTGCTGGCGATCGACGGCCACCCGGACCGCACGGTCTCGCACAAGCGCTTCTCGCGGGCCAACTTCTACTTCGACCCCACCCTGCGGACCGGCGGGTTCAAGGCCTTCCGGCCGGTGCGCTACGAGCGGGGCCGGTTCCGGTTCGCGAACGACGAGGAGCTGGCGGCGGACCCGGACTACCCGGACCCGTCCACCGAACAGTACGACTTCCGTTCGGCGCACGAGTTCTACCGGACCGTCGTCCGGCTGCTCAATCCCGAGCCGCTCGACCCCGTCGCCGCCTACCGCTCGCAGATGGAAGCGCTGGTCGAGCTGATCGAGGCGCGCGTGGCGGCGGTCCAGGTCGGCGTCGAGTACATGGAGGCCCACGGCTGGTGGACCGTGGAGATGCCGGAAGGCGGCGCGATCTTCGAGACCCGCGGACCCTGGGAGGACTACTCGACCCCCGCCCGCGACCTGCGCCTGCTGCTCGCGATGGACGAGCTGCTCGCATACCCCGGGACCGTGTTCGACGACCCGGTGCTGTTCAAGCTGCCGCCGAACGCCTCGCCGGCCGAGCTGGAGCGGATGCTGCGCCAGGAGTGGAACCGCTCGAAGCAGGAGCTGTTCGTCACCTACCAACGCAGCGACAACTCGACCTGGAAGCTGACGCTCGGCGAGCTGATGGACCGCATCGAGCGCTTCGAGCAGTCGTACAATCCGAACGACTGCCCGGAGGTGCGCTGGGGCGCGATGCGCGGCACACCGGAGTTCGAGCCGTGCGCTCGCCGGGCGCCGATGGAGCAGCGCAACCGGATGTCGAGCTACCGCTACTGGCACGCCGAGCGCCGCCGCCCGTCGGCCTACTGAACCCGCGAGCTACTCCAGCCCGAACAGCCCGTCGAGCTCCTCCGAGGCCCGGCGCGCCTCGTCCAGCGACTCGCCCCGCTGCTCCCGGTAGTCCTTGATGATGTCCTCGGTGCCCGAGGCGCGCTTGAGGACCCAGGTGCCGCCGTCCAGCACCACCTTCACCCCGTCGCCCACCACCAGCCGCTCGACGGACCGGCCCGCGACCCGCTTCCCGGACAGCGCCGATTCCACGAGCCCCCGGTCGGCGGCGAGCTGCGCCAGCCGGGCCTTGCGCGCCGCCGACGCCGCCGTGTCGACCCGCTCGTAGCGGTGCGGGCCGTGCTTCGCCTCCAGCCCGCGGTACAGCGTGCCGAGGTCCCGGCCGGTCCGCGCCACGACCTCCATCATCAGGAGGACGGCGGCGATCCCGTCCTTCTCGGTGACCCACGGCCGGCCGTCGCGCCGCGGCAGCGACAGCCCGGCGCTCTCCTCCCCGGCCAGCACGTA
>JAFGHH010000307.1 GCA_016930215.1 Deltaproteobacteria bacterium | reverse complement strand
GCCCGGTCCTTGGCGACCAGCGTGGTGGTCAGGGCTTCGGCGTGCTTGAAGAACAGGCTGTCGTGCCCGACGCACAACCCGACGACGACGTTGAGACCCGTCCCCGCCTCGTTCAACAACTCCGCCTGCGCCACCGGATTGCACAGCGCCTCGAACCGACCGGGGCGGATCTTCTCCCCGTCCGCCAGCCCGATCGCCTCCTTCGGAATCGAACCGACCTTGCAGCAGACGCTGTGAACCTCGAAACCGTTCGCCTCCAGGATCTCCTGCAGCAGCGCGGCCTCCCGCAACAGGCCGACGCAGGCCGCAATCCCCAGCCGCGCGGTGCCGAGGCGCCGCGCGAACTCCATCACCTCCTCGACCCGCGGCCACCGACAGTAGCCCGCCGCCTCGACCCGCGCCGCCGCCGCCGCCAGCTCCCGCGTCGCCGGCGACGTCTCGTAGACCGTCCGCGCCCGCGCCAGCACGTCGGGAGCCCCGACGACGGGACAGAACGACGGCGGGTCGGATCCGCCGGACGGCTGACGACACGACTGCACCCGACACGTCGCACACTGGAGCTTCATCGTCGCCTCACCCCTTCGCCCACGGGCCCGGTCTCCCCCGCGCCGCGGCGAGACCGCACCGTACGAGACCCGCCCGCCCGGAGCAACCCGGCCCGACACCCGGCCCGCACCGCCCCGTGCCGACGCCCTCCCCGTGCCGCAGGCGCACGGAGTCCCGGAAGACGACGGCCGCGCTTGACTCACCCCCCACCCACCCGTGTACAGTTCGAGCCACTGCGCGTCCGAATCCGCGCCGAAAGCGCACGGCACCCGACCCGGAATGCCGGGAGCGGCGGGCGGTCCGCGGGACGCGGAAGGGAGACGAGACGATGGCCGGCACCGAGAACCGACGCTCCCACCCGCGCAAACCGATCGAACTCAAGGTCGAGTACAAGCGGCTGAACACCTTCTTTGCCGACTTCACCCGCAACATCTCCAAGGGCGGCACCTTCATCAAGACCCGCAACCCCCTCGGCATCGGCACCGCCTTCGTCTTCCACCTTCACGTCCCGACCCTCGAGAAGCCGATCGAGCTCTCCGGCCGCGTGAAATGGACGATCCAGGACGGCGAGGAGAAACCCGGCGAGGAGCCGGGGATGGGCATCGAGTTCGTCTACCAGACCGACGAGGAGCGGCTGGCCGTCCACCACATGGTCGAGGACCTGCTCCGCGAGTCGCTCGGACCCCACGTCGCCACCCAGCTGCAGACGACCCACACGCCGGGCAAGGGCGAGGAGAACTGACCGGGGAACGCGCTACTGGGCGGCGCGGAGCGCCTGATCCATGCCCGAGGCCGCCTTGACGAACTCGCCATAGACCTTGAGGAACTCCTTGAGCGGCTCGTCGAGGTCGATGGTCTGCTTGAGGCAGGTGTCGCCGATCGCGGCGTACGAGGAGTAGGCCTCGCCCGACCGGTCCCGCGCCCCGTCGCTGGACCACCAGAGCATGATCTTCTCGAACAACTCCGGCTTCGCCGGCTCGACCGCCTCGAGCGAACCGTAGCACTGCGTCGAGATCCGCTGCACCCACTCGAGGATGTTCGTCGAGGTCCCGTAGGCCCCGGTGCAGAGGCTGGTCAGCTTGTCGCGCAGCGCCTTGACCCCCAACAGGTACGCCCGCCCCTCGTCCGCCGCCTTGGTGTCCTCGATCAGCAGCGAGTTCGGGTCGACGTCGTAGACCTTGAGGATGCAGAGGACGAAGTTGAGGTAGCGGTAGGCGCCCAGCAGCGCGTCCTTGTTCCCGGGGTCGAGCTCCAGGAACGCCTGCAGCTCCTCGGGCTTCTCGAACTTCTGGATCACCGCCCAACCGCGGTTGCCCGCCTTCTCCAGCAGCGGCGCGTACGTGCCGTTGAACTCGATCCGCGCGTCGTCGACGGTCTTGAAGTCCACGAAGGTCTGGTGGACCTTGGTCCAGGCGTCGGCCATCGCCGTCGCCGCGTCGGTGTAGGCGTCGCGCGCCGAACCCAGCTCGGCCGTCGGCGCCGTCATCAGCCGCACCTTGTCGACCGTCGCCTCGAGCGCCACACGGCACCCCTCGGACTTCTCCTCGATGAAGCCGGCCGGGTCGGAGTCGAACCGCCGCTTGATCTGCTCGATGAACTTCCCCGACTCCGTCGGCAGGTTCGGCTCGCCGTACAGGCACTGGAAGAAGCCGTCCTTCACGCCGTCCTCGTGCAGCCCGGCGAACTCGGCATGGAACTTCTTCACCGCGTCCTTGCCGTCGTCCTTCTTGCAACTCGCCGCCGCGGCGAGCGCCGCCGCCACCAGACCCAGCACCAGCATCCGCTTCGTCATCGCGCCCTCCCGGAGGTCCACGACGCGCCGCACGGCGCGCTCCCGGAACACCACGCCGGGACCCGGACCCCGCCCGAACGAACGCCGCGACCTTACCGTCTTCCGGCCCCGACGGCAACCCACCGGGCCGCCGTCACGGCTGCACTCCGATCGTCCCCACGATGTTCTGCAGCCCCGAACCGAAGTCGGTCCGCCCCAGGTCCGTGACCCCGCCGGCACCGTCGAACCGCACGCGCCGGATCCCCGAGACCTCCGCCACCAGCACCAGCCCCGCCAGCGCCCCACGCTCCACCTGCACCGCCGCCGAGGGAAGCTGCGGACCGCCCCCCACGTACGCCGGCGGCCCCATCTCCACGAACGGCTCCACCGCGTCCGCCGGGTCGTAGCCCAGCCACTCCAGCGCGTCGCCGAACCCCAGCGCCACCAGCACCGCATCGTCGAACGGCGAGGCGACGAGCGCCACCGGGTCGTCGAACGGCGCCAGCATCCCCACCGTCCGCAGCGCGTCCCCGTCCAACGCCACGACCGCGATCCGGTTCGGGAGCCCCGAGTAGGCCGCGTTGTCGGCCACCAGCGCGTACCGCCCGTCGAACGTCACCGCCGCCGCCGAGACGATCTGCTCGTCGTCGGCGAACGCGTCGGCCCGCGCCAGGACCGCCGGCGGCGTGCCCCAGTCGAGCAGGTGCACGTCCGGCCCCGTCGTCACTTCGAGGATGTCCTTCGCCGACACCACCGCACGGTCCGGCCGCCCCGGCACGAAGTCCATCGTGTACGGCAACTTGGCCGGCGCCACCATCCCGGAGTCGACCAGCGAGTCGTCGCAACCGATCCGCAACGCGTAGATCCCGCCGCCACCGTCCGCACGCCGCCACTCGCTGTCCAGCACGTAGACCACGTCGCCCTGCGGGTCGATCACCACCGACGCGGCGTAGAACGCCCCCGACAACCCCGCCTCGAGCACCTCCGGCGTCCCCGCCCCGTCGAGCCGGAACACGCCCACCGTCCCGTCCTCCTGCGCCACGAACCCCAGCTCGCCGTCCGGCGTGAACGCGATCTCCCCCATCACGCTACGCCCCATCTCGAACGTCGCCCCGTCGCGCGCCAGCGTCCCGTCCGTCCCCAGCGTCAGCACCTCGTAGGTCGACGCCCCGACCCCGTCCGCGTCGTACGGCCGCGAGACCACCACGTACCGCTCACGGTCCGCCGGCGCCGGATCGCGCGGGCAGAGGTGCCCGCCGTCCGCATCCGCATCCGCATCCGCGTCCGCATCCGCGTCCGCGTCCGCATCCGCATCCGCGTCCGCATCCGCATCCGCATCCGCATCCGCATCCGCATCCGCATCCGCGTCCGCATCCGCGTCCGCGCCGTCCACGTCGAGGCCGCCGTCGTCCGTGCTCGAGGTGTCGTCGTCCCCGCAGCCCGCCGTCGTCGTCCCGGCCAGCAGCAGTGCCGTCAGGGCCCACAGCGTCCGTCTCATCGCTCCGCCTCCCGCAGGCCGGCCCGCATCCCCCGGTGCCCGGTGGGCCGGAGCCTAGCGCACATTCGCGGGCGTTGCACCGCGGGCCCGTTCCCGGGCACCATCGGCCGGATGACGCCTTCGGAGCCGCTCCCCGGCAACCCGTTCCACCACGTCCGCGTCTACCCGCCGGAGGAGGTCACGCGCCGCAGCGAGGCGGAGTGCGACCCGGCGGAGGCCGGGCTGACGCGGGCCGACGTCGAGGCGATCTGGGACGCCGTGATCCGCTTCTACCGGACGGGGCTGCAGCCCTCGATCGCGCTTTGCCTGCGCCGCCGCGGCAAGGTGGTGCTCGACCGCACGGTCGGCCACCTCGTCGGCAACGAGCCCGACCTCCCCGCCGACGCCCCGAAGCTCGTCGCCTCGCCGGACACGCTGTACAGCCTGATGTCGGCCTCGAAATCGATCACCTCGATGCTGATCCACCTGTGCAACGAGCGGAACCTGCTGCGGGTCGACGACGCGGTCGTCGACTACATCCCGGAGTTCGGGCGGCACGGCAAGCACTGGATCACGATCCGGCACGTGCTGACGCACACCGCCGGGATCCCGGTGCTCCCCGACGTCGAGCTGGACCTCGACATCCTGGCCGACCCCGACCGGATCCTCCGGCTGCTTTGCGACGCCAAGCCGCTCACGCCGCCGGGGCGCCGGCTGGCCTACCACGCGCTGACCGGCGGCTACATCCTGGCCGAGCTGATCCGCCGGGTGGCCGGGGTCGAGGTCAAGGAGTTCCTCGAGCGGGAGGTGCTGCGGCCGCTGGGGTTCCGCAACCTGTCGTTCGGCGTCTCGCCGGCCGACTTCCCGCGCACGGCGAAGAACGTCTGCACCGGCCTGCGGCCGATCTTCCCGGTCTCCTGGCTGCTGCGCCGCGCCCTCGGCGCCGGGCTCGAGGAGACGGTCAGGCTGTCGAACGACCCGCGGTTCCTCACCGCCGTCGTGCCGTCGGGCAACATCCACTGCACGGCGAACGAGGCCTCGCGGTTCTTCCAGCTGCTGCTCGGCGGCGGGCAGCTCGACGGCGTCCGCGTCTTCGAGCGGCCGACGGTGCGGCGGGCGATCGGCGAGCAGTCGCACTTCAACTTCGACTTCACGATGTGGCTGCCGCTCGGCTACGGGATGGGGTTCATGCTGGGGCACGAGTGGGCCAGCCTGTTCGGTCCGGGCGCGCCGCGCGCCTTCGGCCACATCGGCTTCACCAACCTGCTGGTGTGGGCCGACCCGGAGCGCGACATCGCCGTGGCGCTGCTCAACAACGGCAAGCCGATGATCAACCCCGACCTGATCTGGTGGCTCAACGTCAGCCGCGTGATCGCCGCCCGCTGCCCGCGCGAGGTCCCGGTGTGAGCGACCACGACGCGGACCGGCCCCGCGCGGACCGCGAAACACCGGTCGCCACGCCCGCGCCGCGGCCCGCCGACCGCGACGCCCGCCGCGCCCGCCGGCGGCTCGACCGGGAGGCGCGCACCGTGCGCCTGATGCTCGAGCTGTACTGCCGGGACCACCATGGTCCGGGTCGGGTCCCCTGCGCGGCGTGCGACGAGCTGTGGCGCTACGTGCAGGAGCGCCTCGCCCACTGCCCGTTCGCCGCCGACAAGCCGACCTGCCTCCGGTGCAACGTGCACTGCTTCCGGCCGGCGATGCGCGAGCGGATCCGCGAGGTGATGCGCTACGCCGGACCGCGCATCACCTGGCGCCATCCCGTCCTCGCCCTGCGCCACCTGCTCGACGGCCGACGTCCGCCGCCCGCCCGCAGGCCGTCCGGCCGGGGATGACGGCCGCCCGCTCCCGACCGCCCGAGGCGAGCCGGCCCGTCCCGGTTGGGGCTTGCGCATTCCGGTCCGGGACTCGATGATGGCATCGCGAAAGGAGGCCCGACCGACATGCTCGCGCTGCGGATGCGCCAGAAGGACGCCGAGTTCTACTTCGTCAGCTACCCGGCCGAGGACGTATTGCGGAAGGTGCAGTTCATCTCGCGGTTCTACGGCGAGCGGGGCGAGGCGGTGGGGGGCGAGACCGCGAAGGAGCCCGACGACGTCGAACGCTTCATCCGCGCCATCGAACGCTCGACCGGCGCCTTCCAACGCGACCTGAACCGCCGCAAGGTGCGCCAGATCCGCGACTTCTTCCGCAACGAGACCGGCCAGCCGCTCGTCCCCGGCGCGGTCCTGCTGTTCACCACCGAGGAGCTCGAGTTCCACCCGCTGCGCGGCCACGATCGTACCGGCGACCTCGACGAGCCGAAGGGCCGCTTCCTGGTGATCGACGGCCAGCACCGCCTCGCCGGCCTCCACTTCTACCTCTCCGAGCCGGACGCGCACCAGCGGATCGATATCCCGTGCGTGATCTTCGACGGCAAGACCGCCGAGTTCGCGACCGAGATGTTCGTGATCATCAACTCGACCCACACCCGCATCAACAAGTCGCACCTGATCGACCTCTACGACCGGATCGAGTTCGGCACCGACGAGGAGAAGAAGGTCGCGGCGGACGTGCTCAAGCGGCTGTACGCCGAGAGCGACTCGCCCCTGCGCTACCACATCAACATGCTCGGCGGCCGCTCGCGCCAGGACCTGTGGATCAACCAGGCCCAGCTGTTCTCCGAGGTCCACCGGCTGGTGCGCCGCCCGGAGATGGAGCCGTTCGTGCGCGACGGCCGCGGCTGGAGCCGCGAGCGCGCCTACCGCTACCTGCGCGACCTGTTCGCGGCCGTGCGCCGCCACACCGACGACGCCTGGGGCGACAACAAGCGCTACATGGTCACCCGCGACGTCGTCCTCAAGGCGCTCGTCCGGCTCGCCGGCGACGTCGCCGCGATCTGGGGCAAGGAGCTCGCCGGACGCGCCGAGCCCGCCGAGCTGCTCGTCCGGCGCCTCGAGCCGCTCGCCGGCCTGGTCCACGACTTCCGCCGCGACGGGTTCTACGAGCGGTTCGCGGCGCGGGGCCAGGTCGAGCGGGTCGACAAGGTCCGCCGCTACCTCGCCCGCGCCCTCAAGCTCGACTGACCCGCCCCCGCAGCCACGCCAGGAAGCCGAACACCCCGAGCAGCGCGTGGTCGGCGCGCGGCGAGTGGAATACCTCGAACGCGTGCTGGCCGCCGGGAATCTCCGCCCAGACCACCGGGCTCCGCGAGACCGCCCGCAGCGCCTTCGCGAACGCCCGGCCCCCCGCGACCGGCGCCAGGCTGTCCAGCGTCCCGTGCAGCAGCAGGAACGGCGGCGCGTCCGCCCGCACCTGCGCGAGCGGCGAGGCCCGCGCGTACAGCTCGGGGTCCCGCTCCGGCGTCGTCTTCATCACCAGCCGCTGCACCAGCCACAACCCGTCGCGGTGCGGCCAGAGCCGGTCGCGGTCGACGAAGTCGTAGACCCCGTACAGCCCGACGCAGCCGGCGACCGAGGTGTCGACGGACTCGAAGCCGGGCTGGTACGCCGGGTCGTTCGGCGTCAGCGCCGCCAGCGCCGCCAGGTGCCCGCCCGCGGAGTTGCCGCAGACCACCACGAACGACGGGTCGGCCCCGTGCCCGGCGCCCCGCTCGCGCACCCAGGCCAGCGCACGCTTGACGTCGATCAGGTGGTCGGGGAAGGTGGCCCGCGGGCTCAGCCGGTAGTCGACCGACACGCAGAGCCACCCCTGCGCCGCCAGGTTGTAGAGCATCGGCAGCCCCTGGAACTCCTTGTGCGCGATGACCCAGCCGCCGCCGTGGACGAACACCAGCACCGGACACGGTCCGCTGCGCGTCCGCGGACGGAACAGGTCGAGCCGCAGGACCGTTCCGTCCTCGAGCTTCGCGAACTCGAGGTTCCGTCGCAGCTCGACCCCGAGCCGCCGCATCGCGAACGGCACGACCCAGCGTCCCGGCTCCACGGTCGTCGGCAGCCGCGCCGCGACCTCCGGCGGGATCCCGCGCCGCCACGCCGGGCCCAGCGCCGCGGCCAGCGCCGCCTCGACGGCGGGGCCGGCGCTCCGGCCGCGCGTCCACAGCACCACCAGCACGACCTCGGAGACGCCCAGCAGCCCGAAGCCGGCCCAGCCGAGCGGCCCGCGCAGCGCGCCCCACCCCACCAGCAGCGCGCCGACCAGGCACTCGAACCACAGGTGGTGCAGCGCCAGCTCGCCGACGAGCCAACCGGGGAAGAAGCTCAATGCGGCGAGCGGCGAGGGGCGGTAGAGCGGCCGGAGCGCGTTGACGGAGAGCAGCGCGCACAGCAGGCCGTAGGCGAACAGCAGCGTCGGGGCGTCCATCCGCAGACCTCGCCCCCCGACCCGCATCGGTAGCACGCCCGCCGGGCCGGGAGAAGGGCCGCAGGGCTTCGGCACCTCGACCGGCCCGGCCGACCGGCGCTCCGAAAGGCCGTCAGGGAGTCGTGCCGGCCGAGCCGGGCATCGGAATGCCGGCGGTCGCCTCCGCATCCCGCGCCGCAGCCTCCGCCGCCAGCTCGCGTTCCGCCCGCGCGACCGCGGCGGCGCGTTGAAAGACCGTCGCGGGCATCACGTGGGGCGCGGACGACGACGACAGCCGCTCCAGCAGCAGGTCCTGCTCGGCCGACAGGCCGTAGGCGTCGGCCCAGCGACCGAGCGTCTGGACCGCCTGGGTCCGCGCGACCACGTCGTACAGGTTGGTGTCCGGCGGACCCTCGACGCCCTGCCGGGCCAGCTCGAGCAGCCCCGCGAGCGTCTGGCGGCCGGCCGCGAAGGCCTGCTCGTCGCCGGCCAGCCCGGCGGCCAGCGGCGCCGCGTGCTCGTCCGTCCCTCGCGGCCGCTCGGGGCGCGGGCCGCAGTCGACCCCCCGGTCGCCGTACAGCGCGGGCTCGAGCCGATCGATGCCGTAGAACTTCGGCTGCTCGCGCCACGGGCGGAAGGAGCCGGGCGGCGACACGCCTTCGGGCGATCCGTCGAGGTCGAAGCGGGCGAGCGTCGCGGCGACGTACAGGTCGTGCCGCGCCGCCGGACGGCCCTCGACGAGCGGCACGCGGGCCCGCGGCTCCAGGACGGCCTCGAGGGCCGCGCGGGCGGCCTCCGACATGCCGAACCGGCCCGCGTAGTGTCCGAGCGCCTCGAGCTCCACCAGCAGCAGCTCGAACGACTCCGGCGCCCACGCGCCGGCGCAGCGCCGCGGGACGTCGTCGATCCAGCCCCGGAGCACGGCGAACGCGCCGTTGTCGATCGCCTGTTCCGGATGGCCCCAGAGGGTGTCGGACAGCAGGTGGTCGGCGGCGGAGCGCACCGCCAGCGCCTCGCCGTCGTCCCGCGGGGCCGCGACCCGCGCGGCGAGCCACGCCCGCGCCTCGGGCACGTTGAGGTACAGGTTCGACCCCGCCAGCTCGAACAGCGCGACGCGGCGCACGAGGTCCTTCTCCGGCGGCGGCCCCGGCTCGCCGGACAGCGGCCGGTAGTCGCTCAGCGCCTCGTCCGGCAGCTCGACGAGACGCAGCAGCAGCGCCGCCTTCTGCGGCATGACGTCGGTGGTGTCGCCGACGGCGCCCACCGCGCGGATGCGGGCCAGGAGCAGCCGCGAGAACTCGATCGGCTCGTCCGCGAAGATCGCCTCCTCCATCCGTTCGACGAACTCCGGGGCGCAGGTCGGCGCGTCGAGCTGGTCGCTGTAGTCGTGGAAGAACGACGGCACCTGCTCGAGCGCGCAGATCTGGTCGGCGCCGGAGGCCTCCCGGGCCAGCGTCCATTGCCGCCGCGCATCCGCGGCCCGCGGGTCGTCCCCGGTCAGGCACGGGACGCCGCTCCAGGCGCCGGCACAGCAGGCGGCGAGCGCCGGCAGCACGACGGCCGCGACCGCGCCGCGGACGACCCGCGCCGCCGACCCCCGGCGTCCCAGGCTCACGGGGCGGCCTCCGCGCCCCCGCAGTGCTCGGACCCGGGGAGGTACTCGCGCAGCCGCGACGACAGCACGAGCTGCTCGACCGCCGCCGGACAGCCGATCGGCTCGCCCGTGCAGCCGTCCGTCGTCTCCAGCACCACCAGCTCGACCCTCCGGTCGCCGCGGGAGCCGGGGCGCGGATCCCGCGGGCACGTCTCGCCGTAGCCGGTGGCGATCAGCCGCTCGCCGTCGATCCCCAGCGCGATCAGCTTCTCGCGAATCAGCCCCGCGCGATGCCGCGTCAGGTCCAGGTTGTGCCCCGAGGCCCCGCGAGGGTCCGAATGCGACTCGAGCTCCACTACCAGCCACTCGGGGTGCGACCCGAGCCGCTCCGCCGTCCGCCGCAGCGCCGCCTCGCCCTCCACCGTCAGGTCGTCCGAGCCGCCGTCGAACTCGATCGGCTCCACGAACCGGTACCGCGCCTCGACATCCGCCGCGGAGAGCGCCGGAGCGCCGGGGTCGGGCGCGTCGCCCGCCGGCCCGACCGCCGCGGCCGGATCCGTCGTCGTCGGCTCGTTCGCCCCGCCGCCCTCGGTCGTCGCCGGCCCGCACGCCGCCGTCGCCAGCAACCAGGTCGTCCACAGCACCGTCTCACGCATCATGATCCTCCCGTTCGGCGGCGACCGTCGACCGGCCCGCGGCGCCGAGGATGGCCGCAACGCCCGCGTTGCGCAACCGCGGCGAAACCCGCGGCGAAACCTGGACGCGCCGGGCGGCCGATGCTACGAATGCCGCGAGGAGTTCGATCCATGCCCCGAAGACGAATTGCGTCCCGCCGCCGGACCCTCGCGCTCGCCGGCGTTGCCCTCCTCGGCTGCTACCAGAGCTGGAGCGACGAGGGCGACGGCGGGCTGGACGCCCGGCCGGACCGGGCCGACGACGCAACCGTCGAGGACGCGCGGCCCGATCGGACCGAGGACGCGGGACTCGAGGATTCCGTCGCCGACGACGCCGGCCCCGAGGCCGAGGTCTTCCCGGAGTGCCCGCCGGAGCCCGGCGACGGCACGTGGCTTTCGTTCTCTGTCGACGACGACCCCTACGCGGCGGTCGACCTGGCGCTGGACTGCGAGGTCTCCGCCGTCACCGCGATCTCGGCCGACACGTCCGCCGTCGTCCTGCAGTGCGACGACCCGTCGGGCTACCCGCTGCACCGGATCACGATCCGCGCCAACCCCCACCCGCCGCTGGCGAGCCTCGAAGGCCGCCGGGTCCACTTCCGCCACGTGGCGGAGACGTGGTTCGAGTGGACCGAGCGGCACGTGCTGCTGCGGCAGACCGACGCCTCGGGCACCCTCCTGCTGGCGGGGATCGATTCCGAGAACCTGAGCCCCCGGGAGATCGCGGCCTCCGACTGGTACCATCCGTACTCGGTCGAGCTGGCCGGGGACGTCTGCCCCGTGCGGCCCGACCCGTGCGGGACCCGCGAGCGCCAGGCGCTGGACGTCTCCTTCGGCTCCGACGCGGGGCGTTTCTTCGACGGCTACCAGGGGACGCTCGGCACGCACGGCCGGCTCTGGGTCCACGTCGGCGTCGCGTCCCGCTACCACGAGATGACCTGCGTGGACCTCCCGCGGGCGTACTACCAGGCGCTGCTCGTGCTGCTCGAGGACGGCTGAGCGCCCTCCCCTACGGCCCCATCAGCTCCGCGAACTCCTCGGGCGTGCGCGGCTGCATCGTCACGTTGTCCCGCTTCTGCTCGCCGAGCCTCGCCGTGGGCGCATGGCCGTAGTCGTGCCCCGGGTGGACGATCAGTTGGTCCGGCAGCCCGCGCAGGCGCACGAACAGGCTGTGGTGCATCGCCCGCACGTCGCTTCCCGGCAGGTCCACCCGGCCGCAGGCGTCGACGAACAGCGTGTCGCCCGTGAACAGCGCGTCGCCGGCGAGGTAGCACACGCCGTCCGGCGTGTGTCCCGGGGTGTGGAGCACCTCGAGCGTCACCTCGCCGAGCGACAGACGCTGTCCGTCTTCCAGCTCGAGGTCCTTGCGGATGCGCGAGCTGCGGTGCGCGCCGACCTTCGCGCCGGTGGCGCGGGCAAGCCGCTCCAGATCCTGCACGTGGTCGGGATGGCCGTGGGTGGCGAGCACGAGGTCGATCGTCAGGCCCAGCTTCTTCGCCTCCCGCTCCAGCGGCCGCCCGTCGAAGGAGGGATCGATCGCGGCGGCGCGTTTCGTGGACTCGTCGCCGACGAGGTAGCCGAAGTTGGCCATCGGTCCGAGCAGCAGCTGTCGCACGATCATGGACGGCATTCTGGCGGCTCGCCGCCGGTTCGACAAGCCCCGCCCGCCGGTGCTAGGTTCCGCGCGCCGCGCCGCCGGGGGCCGGGGCGCGGGCGCGGAGGCGGGTGCGATGGCCGACAAGTACGTGCCGGGCGAGCTCGAGGCGAAGTGGCAGCGGACGTGGGCCGAGCGGGGCCTGTTCCGCGCCGCGGACCTCCCCGGCGCCGACAAGTTCTACCTGCTCGAGATGTTCCCCTACCCTTCCGGCCGCCTGCACATGGGCCACGTCCGCAACTACGCGATCGGCGACGTCGCCGCACGCTTCCACCGCATGCGCGGCAAGGCGGTGCTGCACCCGATGGGCTGGGACGCCTTCGGCCTGCCCGCCGAGCAGGCCGCGATGGAGCGCCAACTCGACCCCAAGCAGTGGACCTTCGACAACATCGATGAGATGCGCCGCCAGCTCAAGCTGCTCGGCCTGACCTACGACTGGGACCGCGAGCTCGCCACCTGCGTCCCCGAGTACTACCGCTGGGAACAGCTCGTCTTCGTCCGGATGCTCGAACGCGGCCTGGCCTACCGCCGGAAGTCGCTGGTCAACTGGTCCGACGCGCTGCAGACCGTGCTGGCCAACGAGCAGGTGATCGACGGCCGGGACTACAAGCTCGGCGAGCCCGTCGTGCAACGGGAGCTCGAGCAGTGGTTCCTCCGCACCACCGCCTACGCCGAGCGGCTGCTGGCCGGCGTCGAGGCGCTGGCCGGGGCGTGGCCCGAGCGCGTGCTGCTCGAGCAGCGGGCCCGGATCGGCAAGAGCCACGGCACCGAGATCCGCTTCCCGCTGGAGCAGCCCGCCGGCGGGACGAGCGAGCTGCTGGTGTTCACCACGCGCCCCGACACCCTGTTCGGCGTGACCTTCATGAGCCTCGCCGTCGAACACCCCCTGGCGCTCGAGCTGGCCCGCGGCGGCGGCCGCGAGTCCGAGGTGCGGGCGTTCGTCGACCGGACCCGCAACGACCTGCGCCGGATGCGCGCCGACGAGCTGACCAAGGACGGCGTGTTCACCGGCGCGTACTGCACCAACCCCGCCACCGGCGGGCGCGTGCCGATCTTCATCGCCAACTTCGTGCTGATGGACTACGGCACCGGCGCCGTGATGGCCGTCCCGGCCCACGACCAGCGCGACTTCGAGTTCGCGCGCAAGTTCGAGCTGCCGATCAAGGTCGTGATCGCGCCCCCCGACGGCACCAGGCTCGACCCGGCAACGATGGACTGCGCCTACGTCGAGGAGGGCCGGCAGGTGAACTCCGCGCAGTTCGACGGCCTGCCCAACTCCGAGGGGATGCAGCGCATCACGGCGTGGCTCGCCGAGCGCGGCCAGGGGGGCGCGACGGTCTCCTGGCGCCTGCGCGACTGGTGCGTCTCCCGCCAGCGCTCGTGGGGCTGCCCGATCCCCGTCGTCCACTGCGCGGCCTGCGGCGTCGTGCCGGTCCCCGAGGCGGAGCTCCCCGTCGTGCTGCCGCCCGACCTCGCGTTCGACGTCCGCGGCGGCAACCCGCTCGCGCGCCATCCGACCTTCCCGAACATCGCCTGCCCGAAGTGCGGCGGCCCCGGCCGCCGCGAGACCGACACCCTCGACACCTTCGTCGAGTCGTCGTGGTACTTCCTGCGCTACTGCGACCCGCAGTGGGACCAGGCGCCCGTGCGCCACGACCGCGTCGCCGCCTGGATGCCCGTCGACCAGTACATCGGCGGCATCGAGCACGCCGTGGGCCACCTGATGTACGCCCGTTTCTACCACATGGTGCTCAAGGACCTCGGCTTCCTGCCGGCCTCCGTTCCCGACGAGCCGTTCGCGCGGCTGCTCACGCAGGGCATGGTCTGCAAGGAGACCTACTTCACCCCCGACGAGAACGGGAACCCGGTCTGGCACTACCCCGAGGAGGTCGAGGACGGGAAGAGCAAGGTCAACGGCGCGCCGGTGACCGTCGGGCGGATCGAGAAGATGTCCAAGTCCAAGCGCAACGTCGTGGGGCTCGAGGCGTTCGTCGAGCGCTACGGCGCCGACACCGCACGACTGTTCACGCTGTTCGCCGCCCCGCCGGAGAAGGACCTCGAGTGGCGCGACGAGGGGGTCGAAGGGTGCTGGCGCTTCCTGGCCCGCGTCTGGCGCATCACCAACGAGGCGGCCGAGGCGGTGCGCGCGGCGCCCGCAACGCTCCCGCCGGGCGAGCTGCCGCCGCGCTGGCAGGCGCTGCGCCGCCTGGTGCACCAGACGATCCGCCGCGTGACCCGCGACATCGACGGCCGGTTCCACCTCAACACCGCCGTCTCCGCGATCATGGAGCTGACCAACGCGCTCGCCGACGCCGGCGTGCCGGAAGCCGCCGACCCCGCCCGGTCGGACTGCGGCCCGGAGCCCGCCGGCGACCCGACCGCCGGACCGGCCGTGCGCCGCGAGGCGGTCCTGACCCTGCTGCGTCTGCTCTCGCCCTTCGCCCCGCACCTCTGCGACGAGCTGTGGCAGCGCATCGGACAGACCGGCACCGTGCTCGAGGCCGGCTGGCCCGCGTTCGACGAGGCCGCGGCCGCCGAGGAGGTCCTCACCGTCGTGGTCCAGGTACTGGGAAAGCTGCGCGGCCAGCTCCGCGTGCCGCCCGACGCGACCCGGGAGCAGGTCGTGGAGCGGGCGCAGGCCGAGCCGAACGTCGCCCGGTTCCTCGAGGGGAAGAAGATCGTGAAGACGGTCTTCGTGCCCGGCAAGCTCGTCAACTTCGTCGTGAAGTAGGAGCCGCGGCGTGCCCCGGGGGATGCACCGTCGCCTCGGTCCGGCCGCCCTCGCGGCCGCCCTGGCCTTCGCCCTCGCCGCTCCCGGCTGCGGCTACCGCCTGGTCCCCACCGACCGCACCGTGCACCTCGCGCTGTCGGGCGAGGGCCCGGTGCACCCCGAGGCGCTGCCCGCCGTGGAGCAGGCGCTCTCCGAGCGACTGCGCGACGAAGGGCTGCGGCTCGCGACCGCGGACGCCTCGACCGA
Organism: Deltaproteobacteria bacterium; assembly: GCA_016930215.1. Classification (GTDB taxonomy): domain Bacteria; phylum Myxococcota_A; class Polyangia; order DRWM01; family JAAZOP01; genus JAAZOP01. The sequence continues at coordinate 20,056 of JAFGHH010000307.1, read as the reverse complement.
GTTGGCGGTCGTGGTGTCGGGCGCGGGCGAGGCGCCGGCGCTCCCGGCGGAGGACGACACCGGGCGGTTCGAGCCGGCGGCGTGGGACCTGCGACTCCTCGCCCGCGCCACCCTGCGCCGCGGGGACGGGACGGCCGAGGAGCTCGGCACGTTCGAGGCTTCGGGCGCGGAGGCGACGGGCACCGACGCCGCCGCGGCCGACCGCGCCCACACCTCGGCCTGCGCGCTCGCCGCCCGTGGGCTCGCCGCGCGCATCGTCGCTGCGCTCCTGTCGCGACTCTGAACCGCGGGCCTCGGCCCGCGGCCGCCGCACCCCGAAGGGCGGTTCAGATCAGGATCGTCGGGCAGCCGAAGGTAGCGGTGATCGTGCCGATCGTGCCGCCGCGGATCTGCTCGCAGTACGTGCCGCAGAACTCCACGGTGGTGTGGTCGGCGTCGTACCAGTGCCAGCCGGCGCCCGAGCTCTCCGTGCAGTCCTCGTCCATCGGCACGACGACGCCGTCGAGGTAGAAGTTGACCTGCTCGGGGTCGGCGGTCGGCTCCACGGCATCCAGCACGTAGCGGCAGGTGATCATCGAGGAGGCGATCGACTCCAACGCCGCAGCCAGCGCCGGGCCGTCCTCGGCGTGGAGGAACGTCGTGAACGGGGTGCCGCCGGCGCCGGCGATCGCGTTCAACTCGGAGGCCATCTCGCCCCCTGTGGAGCCGAAGCCGATGGCGATCGACTTGATGCCGTGCGTCGCCAGGATGTTCGCCGTGTGGGTTCGCAGCGCCGACACCGGGTCGCCGTCGTAGCAGCCGGTGTCCTCGCCGTCCGAGACCACGACGAGGTAGTTGTCGCTGTCGTCGGAGTAGATCTCCGGGGCGTCGGTCGGCCCGGGGCCGCTGTCGTAGTACGCGAGCTGGTTCACCAGCGGCGTGAAGGTGCAGAACTGCGGGTACGCCGGGTCGTTCATGTGCGCCACGATGTCCGGCGCCGAGAGGTAGCTGATGTTCACCGCCACCTGCGGCGGGAACAGCGTCCCGCACTCGTCTTCCCGGCAGCTCATGCACGGCAGCATCCCCGAGTTGCAGTCGGTCCAACTGCCCGGATAGCCGTCGGGGAACGCGTCCAGCCCGAAATACATGTCGTAGAAGGCCGGATTCTCCAACAGCGCCTGCAACGCGTCGGTCGCGCCGCTCCAGCGCGAGCCCTCCATCGAGGACGACTGGTCGAGCAGGATCATGATCCGCACGATCTCGTGGTGCAGGTCGAAGTCCTGCTCGTCGCAGATCATGTCCATCGACGTGTCGGGGATGACCCGATCCTCGGTCCCGGGGTCGCCCGGCGTGTCGCCGTCCCGCACGTCGACGTGACCGTAGTCGACCGGGTCGTCCGACGGATCCGAACAAGCCGTGCCGAACGTCGCCGGCACCACGAACACCAGGGCGGCCAATCGCCGAATCGACATCGCACACCTCCTGCCCCGCAAGGCTCGACGTCGGGAGTGTACGCGCCGAACCCGCCTCCGACAACCGTCGGCGCCGCGTGTGGCGCCGCGAGCCGTTCGATGCCGCCTCGCCGGCGAGGCCGGCGGCTCGGCCCGCGCTGCGCGCGGCCCAGCGCCGCGCCGCGACCTCCACGGGCGGCACCATCCGGTCTACTCCCGCGAGAGGACACGCACCTGCCACGGCGGCAGGCCGACGTCGATCGGCCGCACCGTCCGCTCGACACCCGACGGCAGCTCGAACAGCCGCACGCCCGGAGCCGTCCGCTCGCGGTCGCACACCGCCAGCAGCCCGGGTGCGACCTCCGCCACGCAGGACAGCGTGAACCCGCTGCCCCGCACGATCGTCCGCGGCGGTCCCGCCGGCGGCTCCCAACGCACCAGCGAGGTCACGCTCGCGGCGTCGGAAACCAGGATCCACAGCGCCCGGTCGTCGCCCGCGACGAACGACAGCACGTCGCCGCCCAACTCCGCCTCGGTCACCACCAGCCCGTACGACGGTCCCGCCGGCAGGTCGACTCCTTCGATGCCGCCGTCCAACTCGCCGAACCGGCCCGCCAGGCCCACCAGCAGGCGCCCGTCGGTCGCGACCACCGGCTCGCCCCACGGGTTCGCCGCCGAGAGCTCGATCGTCCGCTCCACCGTGTCGGTCGCCGGGTCGAGCACCGCCAGCGCTCCCGGGCCGGTCGGCCGGTAGGCGTCGTTGCGGTCGAGCCGGCCGACGGCGACCACGATCCGGTCCGCGACGGCGACGGCCCACGACGCCTCCGGCACCCCGTCCGCGTCGGCCAGACCCGACAGGTCGACCTCGCCGAGCCGCGTGCCGTCGCGCGGGTCGAGCACCAGCACGGCGGGCAGCTCGAGCCGCGGAACGTAGGCCTTCTCGTCCGACGCGAAGGCGATGTCCTGAGGGTTCGACCCGGGCCCGGTCGAACGCTGCCACAGCACGCGGAACCCGTCCGCGGCGTCGAGCGCGGTGACGTTGTCCTGTCCCAGCCGGTTGACGACGTAGACCCGCGAGCCGCGAACGCGTGCCACGGCGTCCGAGTGCGTCAGCCCGACGTTGACGGCCGCGGTCTCCGCCTCGTGGTCGACGATCGAGAACGCGCCCGTCTCGAAGTCGGTCGTCAGCACGAACAGCGTCCCTTCCGCCGCCGGGTCCCGCCGCGGCGCGTCCCCGCAACCCGCGGCGAGACCTGCCCAGGCCAACCATGCCACCACCGTACGCCGACCGACGACGACCCGACCCATCCTCACCACGATTCCGCCCTCGCTCCTGCTCGCGTTCGCTGTTCCTCGTTCCTTGTTCCCTATTCCCCCAGCTCGATCACGAACGACGCGAACACCGACCGGCCCGGCAAGGGGTAGCGGAACGCGTCGTAGACCCACTCGTCCGACAGGTTGCGCCCCTCGACCGCCACGACCACGTTCCGATCGCCGGCGCGCAGCCGGTAGCCAAGCCCCACGCCGTGCAGGACGCGGCCCGGCACGGTGCGCAAGTTGGCGCGGTCGAGCGGCGCTTCCGCGAGCCAATCGAGCTCGTACCACAGCTCAAGGCCCCAGCGCCGCAGCGCGAGCCGCGCCGACAGGTCGTGCGGGGCGCGGCCCGGCAGCCGCAGGCCGGACCAGTACGGCGCGTCCCCCGTGTCGCGCGCCTCCTGGAACGTGTAGGCCAGGTCGAGGCCCACGGTTTCGCGCCACCCGGCGCAGAGCGTGGCCTCGAGGCCCAGCGTGCGCGAGGCGCCGATGTTCTCGGCCCGGAACACGCTCTGCGACTGCGGCACGAAGACGATCAGGTCGTCGGCGAACGACGCGAAGAACGCCGCGCCGAGCCGCAGGTGCAGCCCGGTCCCCTCGTCTCGACCGCGCCAGGCCGGTCCGAGGTCCAGGTTGACCGCCGATTCGGACCGCAGCCCGGCGTTGCCGATCACCGTCCCCCGATCGCCGAACAGCTCGCCGAACGTCGGTACGCGGTGGAACCACCCGACGTTGCCCCGCAGCTCGAGTCCCGCGAGCGGGGCCCAACGCAAGCCGGCGGACGGCGAGAACAGCACGTCCCACGCGCCGCCGACCACCGCGTCCGGTCGGGTCGGGAAGTACGGGTCGCCGGAGAAATCGTCCACGTGCGCGTCGGCCCGCAGGTCGGCCAGCAACACCAGCTCGTCGTCGCACAGCGAGACCTCGTAGCCGCCGGCCAGCCGCGCGACCCAGCGCCCCTGTCGCGGGCCTTCCGCGGCCGCCGGCAGCTCGTACGCCGCCCGGAACGTCTCGTAGGACGTCTCGAGGCGCAGGCGCACCAGGTGCGAGCCGTCGCCGGGAAACAGCCGGAGCATCCCCCAGAGACCGCCGCCGCCGCCGAGGTCCTCCTCGACCTGCCGGCCGACGCCGATCTCGCCCCGCGGGTCCGAGAACCGGTCTCCGCGGACCGCCCCGAAGCCGCCCAGCTCCAGCGCCGCGAGGCCGTCGGCCAGCATCGGCGCCGCGGCGACCAGCCGCACCCGGCCGTCGGTCCCCGACAGCCGCACCGCCTCGGCCTGGTCGTAGTCCAGTCCCGCCAGTCCCTGGTCGGCGGCGACGAGCGACAGGGCGGCGTCGAGGCTCCACTCGCCGAGCGGCACGGCGAGGCGCGCCGAGGCGACCGTCTGCGACGCGTCGTTGTTCCGCCGCACCAGCACCTCGTCGTCGTCCGGCTCGAACGGGGTGCCGTGGTCGGAAAGGAAGCGGTAGTTCCCCGCGCTGCGGCGATGCGAGAAATGCAGCCGCAGGCCCACGGGCTCGCCGCCGACGCGACCCGGGACGCCCGCGCCTGCGACCCAGCCCCTCCAGGTCTCGAACGACCCCGCGAGCATCCCCGTGGACAACCGCAGGCCGCCCGCGGCCGGCGCGGCGCGCGTCACGAGCTGCAGCGCGCCGCCGATCCCCGCGTCGCCCAGCGTCGCGGGTGCGAAGCCGCGGTAGACCTCGATCCGCTCCAGTTCCCCCGCGGGCAGCTCCTCGAGACTCACCACGCCCGAGCGCGCGTCGCCCGCGGGCACGCCGTCGATGAACACCGGCACCTGCGACGGCGCCGCCCCGCGGATCGAGATCGTCGCGAACGACCCGAGACCGCCATGGCGGCGTACGCGCACGCCGGCCGCGTCCTCCACGACGTCGGCCACCGAACCCGTCCCCTCGCGCACCGGCGCGCCGTCGAGCACCTCCACGAAGCGCGAGGGGTTCTCCGCCGCCGCCGCCGGCACCGGCTCCGGCGGGGCGACGACCTCGATCGGCTCCAGCCCGACGACGCCCTCGGCCTCCTCGACCGCCGGCTGCGCCGCGGCCGAGCCGGCCGCGAGGAGCCGCGCGACGAGGGCGAACCGCGGCCACGCGCCCCAGAACGCCGGGAAGCCGAGACGGCCGGTCGGTGCCCGCACCCGCTCACTCGCCGCAGGCGTGGACCGCGACCACCGCGTCGAGGTCGAACCCCGCGGTGTCGGGGAAGGCCGGGCCGAGCCCCCGATCGCGGACCCGCACGAACCGCGCGGACGACAGGCCGAGGTCCGCCAGGTCGAAGGCATCGCCGCCCGCCGCCGCCGGGTCGGCCGGGTCGATGCCGTTGCCGGGCGCCGCGAACACCGGTGCCCGGCCCGCGCATCCCTCCCAGGGCGCGGCGCCGCCGCACGGGAACTCGACGAACGTCGTCCCGTCCGCGCTGACCCCCACGACGCCCGGCTCGACGAACGGCCGCGTCGGGTCGCCGCCGGCGTAGAACGCGTTCTCGAAGACGAGCAGATCCGCGCCGGGACCGTCGAGAATCCCCGCGCCGCCCAGCTCGAGGACGATCTCGCCGCCGACCCCGAGCGAAACCACGTCGGTGCTCCCCCGCTCGGCTCCCCCGCCCGACGGGGGACCGAGCACGATCCCCGGCAGCTCCGCCGCGCCGAATCCGGCGCCGGGACCCGGAGCGAACGAGACCACGCGCACGGCGTGCGGGTCGCACGGCGCCCCGTCGTCGCCCTCGACGAGGCAGGCGGTCGCCGCCGCGAGCAGCCCCGCCGCGAGCGCCGCCCGCGCGCCACGCCGCCGGCGCCGGTCGCCCTCCGTCCCGCCCTCGATCCTCCCGCCCTTCGATCGCAACACGGCACCTCCGCGTCGTGCACGACCCGGGGAGGCCCCTGTTTCGTCCCCTGGGGAAGCCCGGCACGCGCCTCGTTCCGCGGAGACGCATCCGGCATGGTCGCAGGCAGGTCTTCTGGCTCCCGGATCGCCCCCCGCGCCGCGCCTTCCCACCGGCCCGAAGCCGGCAGTGGCCTGTTGCGGCGCGGAGTCCCCGGTCACAGCGGCGGGTCCACCCCCGATTCGCACGGGGTTCCCTTCGCCGGCCGAACTCCCGGCAGGCGCCCTCGCGGGGCCTGCGACGCAGTTCGATCTCTAGCCCGAACGGCGCCGGCGGGTCAAGCGGCGGGCGAGCAGCAGGCCGCCGAGCAGGAGGCCGAGCGGCGCGAGGAAGCCGCGCGGGCGGCCGGGGACGGTGCAGCCGCAACCATCGTCGCCGCCGCCGAACCCACCCGCCGCGAACGGCGGCACGCAGATTCCCGTGCCGTCCCCCGCCGAGACGCAGATCAGCCCCGACTCGCAATCACCATTGTCGAGGCAGCTCGAAACGCAGATCAGGCGGCCCCCGTCTTCGATGCACCGGCCGCCCTCGCAGAAGTCCTCCCACCCGCTGCAGCGGTCGCCCGGATGCAGCACGTCGGGCCAGCAGGTCCCGTTGATGCACGTGTGACCCGGGTTGCAGGCACCCTCGGGGGTACACCAGTCCACGCAGCGGTAGAGGCCGTCCCCCGCGGGCTCGCAGATGCCCGCGACGCAGTCGGCGTCGGTGACGCAGGTTTCGCCGAGCTCCGAGCGCGGTCCGTGGACGCACACACCGTCGCGGCAGTGCGCCCCCTCGGGGCACTCGCCCGCCGGCCCGCACGGCTCGGCGCAGTACCGGTACGCGCAGTCCTCACCGCAGCGGGCCGGGTCGCCGTCGACGTAGCAGAGGCCGGACCAGCAATCGGCATCGACCGCGCACGGCTCGCCGAAGCCGCGCGGCGGCGGGGCGACGGCGGCCTCGACGCAGGCGCCGCAGGCGTCCGCCAGCCCCAGGCACGCCTCGCCGGTGAAGCACGACAGCGTCCCGGGCGCGCACGGCCGGGCACAGACGGAACCGCCGCCGGGCAGCGGCGCGCAGAACCGGCTCGCGCACTCGCCGCCGTTGACGCAGGCGGCCCCGAGCGGCGCGCCGCCGCCGTCCCCGGCCGGACGGCACATCCCGGCGGCGCACGCGGGCGCGTCGCAGTACCCGCCGTCGGGACAGGGCGCGGACCCGCTGGCGGTGCAGTGCGCGGTGCAGACGCGGGTGCCGGTGCCCAGGTCCAGGCACAGTCCCGAGGAGCACTCCGCGTCGGCGCCGCAGGGCTCGCCGAGACGCCGGCAGGGGTCGTCGATCACGCCGTTGCAGTCGTCGTCGATGCCGTTGCAGGTCTCGGTCCCCGGCGCGACGCCGCCGGTACAGCCGCAGTTGGGCAGGTCGTCGATCAGCTCGTTGCAGTCGTCGTCCCGCCCGTTGCAGACCTCGGCCCCGGCCGGGGCGGCGCCGTCGCTGCAGGCGCAGGTCGGCCCCAGCCCGTCGTCGGCGCCGTTCCAGCAGTCGTCGTCCCGCCCGTTGCAGACCTCGAACTGCGTCGGCACGCACCCCCCGGTGTCGACCAGCGCCTGGTTCACGAGGTCGGAGAAACCGGAGACGCGGGTCATGATCCCCATCCCCGTGCACCCCTCCTCGCCGCGGCTCACGATCCCGGTCACCACGTCCTCGAACAGGATCGGCCCGCCCGAGTCCCCCTGGCAGGTGTTCTCGCCGCGCGTGATGAACTCGAAGGTCCCGGTGATGGTGACGATGTTGCCGTTCCGCCGGTACTTGGTCCCCGCGCTGTACGGGTCGTCGGGGTTGGTCTGCCCGTAGCCGATCGCGGTGATCAACGCCCCCGCCCGCACCCCGGGCCAGGGCAGGAACTCCCAGCGCTTGAAGCCGTGGGCGAAGTCACGGTCGAGGATCATCACCGCGATGTCGGACTCATCGAGCGAGGTGCCGGGGGTCGCGCGCGTCTCCGTCACGCCGTACTCCTCCACCACGCTGTACATGCTCCCGCCGACCAGCACGTGCCAGCCGGAGGCCGTCATGCCCTGGACGCAGTGCTTGGCGGTAAGCACCACGCGGGGCGAGATCACGCTGGCGGTGCACCCGGCGCCGCGGTCGTTGTAGATCATCACCACCGGGCTCTCGCCGGTCTCGCGGGCACCATCGACGATCGGCCACGGATAGCGGGCGAACCAGTCGTCGCTGGAGGGATCCCGCTCGCAACCACCCGCAGCCAGCCCCAGGAGAACCAGGCACGCCCCGAGAGTTCGCGTCACGTTCGCCTCCTCCGGCCCCCGTCCCGCGAAGGTAGGATAGGCGCGCGACCCCCGACCGTCAAACGCGGAATGCGGCGAGGGCGCGCGGACCCGACCGGGGTCAGTCCAGGTCGCAACCCGACCCGCAGGCCAGGCTGCCGTCGGGGCAGGAGACCGGCGAGCCCGTCGCGCAGGTCACGTCGCAGGCCGGCACGTGGGTGCAGTCGACCCGGCACGACCCGCGGCACTCGACCACGCAGTACTCGTCCAGCTCGCACTCCACGGTGGAGCCGTCGCCGACGACGAAGTCGCAGGACTGCACATAGCGGCAGCGCGCCGCGCAGCGCTCCCCGCACTCCAGGTTGCAGCGCTCGCCGATCCAGCAGTACGGCGTGCAGTCGTCCCCGCAGCGGAGGTTGCACGGCCCCCAATCGATGCTGTCCCGGCAGGTCGGCGCGCAGTCGTCCCCGCACTCGATGTTGCAGACGCCCTCGACGTACATGCACTCCGGCTCGCAGCCGTCGCCGCACGACAGGCTGCAGTCGCCCTCGTGGTAGCGGCAGGCCGGTGCGTCCCCGGCGTCCTCGCAGCCGGCCCACGCCAGGCCCGCCGCGACGCAGGCCAGCACCGGCCACGCCCCCGCCGCCCGGCCGCATCGCACGTCGTCCCGCCTCATCGGTTCCACCTCCGCTCCGGCACGCCGCGTCACTCCCGATGCTCGTAGGCGCCGCGGTCCCACACGCCGTCCTCGCCGCGCCGGACGCCCGCCAGGTCCCAGTCGGCCGGCGGCGCCAGCGTCCGTCCCGACTCCGTCGGCCCGGCAAGGCGCAGATCGCCGGCCGCGGCGCCGACGAACGGGTCGCCCGGCAGCACCTGCTTCGTGGCCTCCTCGATCCGGTCGTCGAGGCTGGTCGTGCCGTCGTCCCGGTAGTTGCTCCAGAACGCATTGTATGCGTGGTCGCCGTGCAGCATGATCTGGCCCGCCCGCGTCCCGGCCCACAGGTTGTTCACCACCTCCAGGCCGTCCACCAGCCCCTCGGGCGACTCGCGCACGCCCGTGTTCAGCCCCTGGAGATCGTAGAACGTGTTGTTGGCGATCAGCACCCCGTCCCCGTGCTCGGTCAGGTGGATCGCGGCCCAGATCGGCCAGTCGGCGCGCGTGCGGCGCAGCACGTTGCCGTAGAACCGGACGTTGTCGACGCCCTGGAAGCCGACGAACACCCCGTAGGAATCGATCAGCACGCAGCGCCGGACGACGACGTCCCGGACCTCGCGCAGCGCGATCGTGAACGCCTCGTGGTGCAGCCCCGCCCGCGCAAACGTCGTCGCCTCGACCAGCACGTCGCGCGAGTTCTGCAGGAACAGCAGCCCGCGAAACGAGTCGTGGACGTAGGCGTGCCGGAGCGCGAAACGCGTCACGCCCGCGGCGTAGCTGTAGATCGCGTCCTCGGACGAGTGCGTGGGGTCGGGCCGGTGTCCGCAGCCGCGGACGTCGACGTGCCGGAACGCGACGTCGGTCGCCTCGCAGTTCCAGGGAAAGGTGATCGGCATCCCCGGCGGCTCGCCGTCGCACTCGCGCGCGGCGATCTGGATGCCGTGGGCGTCGTCGTCGCCGCCGAGACCGGCCCGACCGTCCACCTCCAGCCGGCCGGTGACGACCGCCAGCGGCCCGAGCCGCGCCCGGCCCTCGCCGAACGCCGGTTCCCAGCCGACCTCGCTGCCGTGGTCGTCCGCGGTGGCCTTCAGGATGCCGACGAACCGGTCGCCGTCCTCCGGGGTCTCGAACTCGAGCTGGAAGAAGCGGTCGGGCCACGGACCGTCGTAGTAGTCGCCCGCGGCGAGCAGGTAGCGCGTGCCGCGCTCGAGCGTCCCGGGCAATCCCGACAGCGCGTCGGCCCACGTCGAGCCGTCGCCGGCACCGTAGGTCGCCCCCGGCGGTCGCACGTGCAGCGTGCGGGAGTAGGCTCGCGGCACCTCGTCCCAGGCGCCGACCGGCTCCGGCTCGCCCGGGTCCTCGCCGATCGGGGTCCCCGGCTCGTCGACGTACAGGTTCGCGTCGTAGTCGTAGGCGTACTCGAAGCCGAGCGGGGCGTCGCTGCGGGTCTGCGTGCCGCCGCCGTCCCCGCAGCCGAACAGCGCCGCGACCAACGTCGCCGCCACCGACCGGTACCACCCGCCGCCGTTGCGACACGATCGTCCGACCCGAATCGAACCCATCGCAACCTCCCTGTCCTCGCCGTTGCCGACAGTCTGGCAGGATCCGGCACTCCGCGCCAGCGGCTCGGCGCGAGACTCGCTCCTGGCGCGAGACGCGCGAGACGCGCTCCTTGACACCGCCCGAAGCCGACCGCAGGATGCGCCCGGTCCCGCGCGCCGGACGCGCCGGCGGCGATGGCGGGCCGAAGGAGCCGACGATGGGCGACGCCTACTCCGCCGACGAGATCTTCCGCATCGGCATCGAGATCGAGAAGAACGGCCAGGCGTTCTACGAGGAGGCCGCCCGCCGCAGCACGGACCCGGCCTGCCGCAAGGTGTTCGCCGACCTGGCCAACTGGGAACGCCAGCACGTCGCGGTCTTCGAGGAGCTGCGCGCGGCGGCGGTCGGCGCCCCGCCGGTCGGCCTCGAGGACCAGCTCGGCGAGGTCGAGAGCTACCTCAAGGCCATCGCCGACACCCACGTCTTCGTCCGCCGGCACGACCCCGCCGCGCTCGCCGCGGGCTGCCAGAGCCCCGCGGAGGCGCTGGAAGCGGCGATCGGCTTCGAGAAGGACTCGGTCGTGGTCTACTCGTCGATGCGGCACCTCGTCCCCGAGCGACTGGGCCGGGACAAGATCGAGGCGCTGATCGACGAGGAGCTGCGCCACATGGCGATCCTGCAGGACCTCCTGGCCCGCCAGCCGCGCTGACCGCACGGCCGATCGCGGCCCGACCGCCGACGACGACGGCGACGACGACGACGACGGCGACCCGGCCGGGCCGAGAGCCGACGACCGGCGACCCACGACATCGCCCCGGTCGGCCCTCCCCGTTCTGTTGACACCACGGGCGAAAGTGGTACAAGCCGGGCTCGCGCGGGGTCGGAATGAGATGGATCGCGCGTGCGCCAAGGTCATCGGTCTGTTCCCGGACGACAGGGCCCTCGTGAGCGCCGTGGCGCTCCCGACGTGCGAGGCGTGCCACGCCAAGGGCGCGTGCGGCGAATCGGTGTTCGGCGGCACGGGCGAACGGACGGTCGAGGCGTGGAACGCGGCGGGGGCGCGCGTGGGCGACCTGGTGGCGCTGGAAGTCGTCCCGCGGGCCGTGCTGGCGAGCGCCGTGGTGCTGTACGGCATCCCGACCGCCGCCGTGCTGGCAGGCGCGGCGCTCGGGGCGACCGTGGGGCCCCGGCTGCTGGGGGTCGGCGCCGACGCGTCGGTCGGGCTGTTCCTGGGGACGTTCCTCGTGGGCGCGCTGGTCTGCGTCCGGTGGCTCGGCCGGCGGCTGGCACGGCGGCCGTCGTTCCGGGTGCGGATTGCCGAGGTGCTGCCGGCCGCGGCGCTGCCGGCGGGGACGGAGGAGTCGAGCGGTGCTTGAAGCGGTGTTGATTCCCGCCGCGGTGCTGGGCGGCCTGGGCGGCCTGCTGGCGGTGGTGCTGCTGGTGGCGGCGCGCAAGTTCGCGGTCTACGAGGACCCGCTGGTCGCGGCCGTGGAGGCGGCGCTGCCGAACGCCAACTGCGGCGCCTGCGGCTTCGCGGGCTGCCACGACTTCGCGACCAAGATCGTCGCCACCCGCGACGAGAAGATGTTCTGTCCGCCCGGCGGCAAGGACACGGCCGCCAAGGTCGGCTCGCTGCTCGGGATGGCGGTCGAGGGGCGCGACCCGCCGGTGGCGGTCGTGATGTGCCGCGGCTCGCGCGGCGTGGCGAACTTCGCCGGCGAATACCAGGGACTGTCCGACTGCCGGGCCGCCACGCTCGTCGACGGCGCGACCAAGGTCTGCCCCTACGGCTGCGTCGGGCTCGGCTCGTGCGTCAAGGCCTGCAGCTACGACGCGATCGTGATCCGGGACGGGGTCGCCGTCGTGCTCCCCGAGAGGTGCATCGGCGACGGCGCGTGCGTCCAGGCCTGCCCGCGCGGGATCATCCGCATGGCCCCGCGCGACGTCCGCGTGTACGTGGCCTGCGTCTCGCACGACGCCGGCGCGGCGGTGCGCAAGTACTGCAAGGTCGGCTGCATCGGCTGCAAGCGCTGCGTCAAGGCCTGCGCCTTCGACGCGATCCAGTTCGACCGCAACCTGGCGCGCGTCGACCACGACAAGTGCACCGCGTGCGGCGCGTGCGTCGGCACGTGTCCGCAGAAGGTGATCGAAGAGGTGGGCCTCGTCGGCGAGGCCCACGCCAAGGCCCATCCGCCGCCCAAGGAGAAGAAACCGGCGGCGGAGTCGACCGCGGCGGCCGCACCGCCCGCGGCCGGGGCGTGACGGCAGCACACGACGGCGACGACCCCGGCCGCGGGGCCGCGCAACGGAGCGGAACACGGATGGTCCGGACGTTCAAACGGGGCGGCGTTCACCCTCCCGAGCACAAGCAACTGACGGAGCGCAAGCCGATCGAGACGCTGCCGCTCCCCAAGCGCGTCGTGATCCCGATGGCCCAGTGCCTCGGCGCCCCCGCCGAGCCGACGGTCAAGCCGAAGGACGCGGTCAAGGCCGGCCAGCGCATCGGCGAGCCCAAGGGCTTCGTCTCCACCCCCGTCCATGCCTCCATCTCCGGCACCGTCAAGAAGGTCGACCTCTACCCCACCGCCGTCGGGGCCCGCATCCTGAGCGTCGAGATCGAGTCGGACGGCAAGGACGAATGGGTCGAGGGGATCGACCTCGAGAGCCGCGAGGTCGATTTCACCAGGCCCGACGACTTCCTCCCCGCGTTGACCGACGCCGGTCTGGTCGGCATGGGCGGCGCCGCGTTCCCCACGCACGTCAAGCTCAAGCCGCCCAAGGACGTGAAGGTCGATACCCTGATCCTCAACGGGGCGGAGTGCGAGCCGTACCTCACCGCCGACCATCGCCTGATGCTCGAGCGCGCCCCCGAGATCGCTCTCGGGCTGCAGATCCTGATGGCGGTGCTGAAGGTCGACCGGGCCTACGTGGGGATCGAGGACAACAAGCCGGACGCCGCGGCGACGATGCGGCAGGCCCTCGCCGGCACGCTGGGGGTCGAGGTGGCGGTCTGCCGGACCCGGTATCCGCAGGGCGCGGAGAAGCAGCTGATCAAGTCGCTCACGGGCCGCGAGGTGCCGCCGGGCAAGCTCCCGATGCACGTCGGCTGCGTGGTGCAGAACGTCGGCACCGCGTTCGCCGCCTTCGAGGCGGTGGCGCGGCACAAGCCGCTGGTCGAGCGGGTGCTGACCGTCTCGGGTCGCGCGATCCGGGAGCCGAAGAACCTGCGGGTCCGCATCGGCACCCCGCTGTCCGACCTGGTCGCCTTCTGCGGCGGCGCCGCCGACGACCTGCGCAAGCTGATCTTCGGCGGCCCGATGATGGGCAAGGCGCTGCGGTTCGAGGACGTGCCGATCGTCAAGTCGACCTCCGGGATCCTGTTCTTCGACCGGGAGGAGGCCGCCGCGGTCCGCGAGTTCCCGTGCATCCGCTGCGGTCGCTGCGTCGCCGCCTGCCCCCAAGGACTCGTGCCGTGCGACCTGGGCGACCAGGCCGAGCACGGCCAGTACGCCGGGTTCGCGGACGCGTTGGACTGCGTCGAGTGCGGCTCGTGCCAGTTCACCTGCCCCGCCCACCGGCGGCTGGTCCACCTGCTTCGGCTCGGCAAGAGCGAGTTCCGGCGGCTGCAGAAGAAGGGATAGCGCGCGATGGCGGAACCCACGACCCCCACGACGGAAGCGGCGCCGGCCCCGGCCAAGTCCGCCGCGCCCGCCGAGCACCGGCTGCTGGTCACCAGCTCGCCCCACGTCGGCACGCCGGAGAGCGTGCCGCGGATCATGCACACCGTGTGGCTGGCCCTGCTGCCCGCCGCCGCCGCCGCGGTCTGGCTGTTCGGCTACGACGCGCTGCTCGTGATCGGGCTGACCGTCGCGGCCTGCGTCGGCTTCGAGGCGCTGATGCTCAAGGCCCGCGGGTTGGCCTGGGACGAGGTCCGCCACCTGGCGTTCGACGGCAGCGCGATCGTCGCGGGCGTGCTGCTGGCATTCAATCTCCCCGCCACCGCCCCCTGGTGGATCGTCCTCGTCGGCGCCTTCGTCGCGATGGGCCTGGGCAAGCACGTCTTCGGCGGCCTGGGCCACAACCCGTTCAACCCGGCGCTCGTCGCCCGGATCTTCCTGGTGATCTCGTTCCCGACGCAGATGGCCGTCTACATCTCGCCGGTCGATTCGTTCACGCAGTCGTCCGCCGAGCGGCTCGAGTTGGACCTGGCCGAGTTCGACGGCCAGACCTACGCCACCCCGCTCGGCCGGCTGAAGGACGCCGTGCGCGCCCAGGCCGACCCGGCGAAGGTCGAGGCGATCCGCGCCGAGGTCGCCGAGCGCTACCCGGTGGCCGACCTGTTCCTCGGCCGCACCGGCGGTGCGCTCGGCGAGACCTCCGCCCTCGCCCTGCTGCTCGGGGCCGCGCTGCTGCTGTGGCGCCGCATCATCACCTGGCACATCCCGCTCAGCTTCCTCGGCACGACCGCCGTCGTGACCGGCATCGCCTGGGCGGTCCACCCCGAGCTCTACGCCGAGCCCCTGGTCTACCTCCTGAGCGGAGGCCTGATCCTGGGGGCCTGCTTCATGGCCACCGACATGGTCACGTCCCCGGTCAGTCGGACCGGGATGCTGGTCTTCGGCGCCGGCTGCGGGCTGATCACGGCGGTGATCCGCCTCTGGGGCGGCTACCCCGAAGGCGTGGCGTTCTCGATCCTGATCATGAACGCCCTGGTGCCGCTGATCGACCGCTACACCAAGGGCCGCAAGTTCGGCGAGACGAGGAGGGCCGCCGCATGAGCACCGAAGACCCGAAGGCCCCGGCCGAAGCGCCCGCCGCCGCGGTGGCCGCACCGCCGCCGGCCGAAGCGCCGCCTCAGCCGTCCGTCGAGGCGGCGCCACCGGCCGACCGGCCGGCCGAGAAGATCCCGGAGTCCGGCAGCGTCGCCGAGGGGATCAAGATGGTGCTGACGGTCGCGCTGTTCACGCTGCTCTCCGGCGCGCTGCTCGGCTTCGTCTACCGGCAGGCCAAGCCGCGGATCGATGCGGCCAAGCTGCCCGAGAAGATTGCCGCGCTGGCCAACATCCTGCCGGATTTCGACAACGCCATCCTCGACACCGGCCGCTGCGCGGACCCGGACGGCGCCCCGCTCGGCGACGCGTGCCGACGCACGATGTACACCGCGCTGCGCGACGGCCGTCCCGTCGGCTACGCCCTGGAGACGTACACCACCGCGGGCTACGGCCCGCGGATCGACCTGCTGATCGGCTGCTCGGCCGACTACGCGGTCACCGGCACCTACGTCCTGTCACAGCAGGAGACGCCGGGGCTGGGCGCCAAGATCGTCGAGGGGCACCGGGACTGGAAGAACGCCGCCGCGGTCGCCGCGGCCGACCGGCCGTTCATCCTGCAGTTCGCCGGCAAGCGGCTCGGCGCGTTCGACTTCCGCGTCCGGAAGGACGGCGGCCAGGTCGATGCGATCACCGCCTCGACGATCAGCTCCCGCGCGGTCGCCGGCGCGATCGAGGAGGCGCTGACGCTGCTGCGCGACCGGACCTGCGACGGCGAGGCGACCGGAGGAACGCCATGAGCCAGCTGCAGAACTTCACCAAGGGGCTGTGGCGCGAGAACCCCGTCCTGCGCATCCTGCTCGGCTTCTGCCCCACCCTCGCGGTCACCACCTCCGCGATCGACGCCCTCGGCATGGGCGCCGCCACCACCTTCGTGCTGCTCGGGTCGAACACCGTCATCTCGAGCATCCGCAAGGTCGTGCCGGGCCAGATGCGGATCCCGGTGTTCATCGTGGTGATCGCGACCTTCGTCACCGTGGTCGACCTGGTGCTCCAGGGCTACTTCCCCGCGCTCTCCAAGAGCCTCGGCGTGTTCATCCCGCTGATCGTCGTCAACTGCATCATCCTCGGCCGCGCCGAGGCCTTCGCCTCCAAGAACGGCATCGGCTCGAGCATCATCGACGGGCTCGGGATGGGACTCGGCTTCACCCTCGCACTGTTCGTGCTGGGCAGCGTGCGCGAGGTGCTCGGCAGCGGCTCGATCTTCGGCATGCCGCTGTTCGCCGCCGACGTGCCGCGCGTGCTGATCTTCATCCTGCCGCCGGGGGCCTTCATGTCCCTGGGCTGCATGCTGTGGCTCATGAACGAGCTGGACCTGAGGAGGAAGCGCCGTGTCTGAGGGCTCGATCTTCTCCCTGATCCTCGGGGCGATCCTCGTCAACAACGTGATCTTCTCGCGGTTCCTCGGGATCTGCCCGTACCTCGGCGTCTCCAAGCGCCAGGACACCGCCCTCGGCATGGGCCTCGCCGTGATCTTCGTCATGACGCTGTGCGGCGCCATCACCTGGCCCCTGCAAGAGTACGTCCTCGACCCCGGCGCCCTCGGCCCCGGCATCGATCTGTCATACCTGCGAACCATCGTCTTCATCCTCGTCATCGCCTCGCTCGTGCAGCTGGTCGAGATCGTGCTCAAGAAGACGGCCCCGGGCCTGTACCAGGCCCTCGGCATCTACCTGCCCCTGATCACCACCAACTGCGCGATCCTCGGCATCGCGATCCTCAGCGTGCAGCAGAAGCTGACGTACGTGGAGGACATCGTGTTCTCCGCCGCCTCCGCCACCGGCTTCGCCCTGGCGCTGATCCTGTTCGCCGGCGTCCGCGAGCGGCTCGCGATGCGCAACGTCCCGCGCGGCCTGGCCGGGGTCCCGATCGGCCTGATCACCGCCGGCATCCTGGCGATGGCCTTCATGGGCTTCGCAGGCCTGGGCACCTGACGCCGTGGACCACCGCGGACGCACCGGCGGGTGCCGCACGACCCGCCGACCCCCACGACCGGCCCGCGCCCCGACCGTCCTGCTCCTGGCCCTTCTCGCCCTGGCCGCCGGCACCGCCTGCCGGCGCGACGCCGGGACGCCCGCGCGCGCCCCCAAGCTCGAGGCCGGATTTCTCGCGATGGGCGGGATCCCGATCCACGTCCGCGCCTGGGACGCCGACCCGGTCGCCTTCGCCGCGGCCGTCGACGGGTTCCGCGTCGAGCTCGAGCGCCAGGAGTCGATCCTCAGCGTCCACCGCGCCGGCAGCACCCTCTCGCGGCTGAACGGCGCCGGGGGCGCCGCGGTCCCCGTCGCCCCCGACACGCTCGCGCTGCTCGAGCTGGCCGCGGAATGCGCCGCGGAGACCGGGGGCGCCTTCGACCCCACCGTCGGCCCGCTCCTCGCGGCCTGGAAGGAGGCCGCCCGCAGCGGCGTCGAGCCGACCGCCGAGCGGATCGCCGCGGCGCGGGCCTCCGTCGGCATGCAGCGGGTCCACGCCGACGACGACGGGCGCTCCGGCGGCACCGTGCGACTCGAGCCCCCGACCACCCTCGACCTCGGCGGCATCGCCAAGGGCTGGTTCGCGGACCTCGGGCTCGCGCGCCTGCGCGCCGCCGGCCTCCGTCGCGGCCTCGTCGAGCTGGGCGGCGACCTGTCGGCCTACGACGACCGGCCGCAGCCGGAGCCGTTCCGGGTCGGCGTGCGCGACCCGAGCCGCACCGACGGCTTCCTCGGCACGCTGGCCATCGATGGCGGCAGCGTCGTGACCTCCGGCGACTACGAGCGCGGGTACGACGTCGGCGGCCGGCACTTCAACCACATCATCGACCCGCGCAGCGGCCGGCCCGCGTCCGGCCTGCGCGCCGTGACGCTCCAGGCGCCGACCGGCGCCCGGGCCGACGCCCTGGCCACGGCGGTGATGGTGCTGGGCGAGCGCGACGGGTGGGCGTTCCTGGCGCGCACGCCGGACGCCGGGGCGGTGCTGGTGGTCGGCGACCCGGCGGCGCCGGACGGCCTGCGCATCCGCGTCACGCCGGACCTCCGCGAACGGTTCGAGCCCGACGCGGCCCGGCGCGCGTCGCTCGACCCGTCACCCTGAGGCGGCCCGCCGGTCGCGCGCCCGCAGCACCGCCTTGGCCGCCTCCCAGACCGGCAGCAGGACCAGCGCGATCGCGGCGAGCACCAGCCCGTCCTGGAGCGACAGCGGCACGACGCGGAACACCGCGTGCAGCGGCGGGACGACCAGGGCCAGGAGTTGGAGGGCGAGCGACGCACCAACGGCGATCCACAGGAAGCGGTTGGGCCGCAGCGCCGCGGAGAACAGGCTGGCGCGCTGCGCGCGGCAGTTGAAGGCGTGGACCAACGGCAGCAGCGCCAGGCCGGCGAAGGCCAGCGTGCGCGCTCCCTCGCGCGTGGCGGTGTCCGGCAGGATCGAGGACGGCATGAGGTAGAACAGCACGCCGAGGGCGCCGATCAGCAGGCCGAAGGCCAGCATGAACCACTGGTCCTCCCGGTCCAGCAGCCCGGCGCCCACCGGTCGCGGCCGCTGGGCCATCTGCCCCGGCTCGGGCGGGTCGACGCCCAGACCGAGCGCCGGGGCGCCGTTGGTCACGAGGTTGATCCACAGGATCTGCAGGGGCGTGAGCACCAGCAGCTCCGGATAGAAGAACGAGAAGAACACGGTGACGACCAGGCCCGCGTTGGACGACAGCAGGAACACGATCGACTTGCGGATGTTGCGCAGGATCGTCCGGCCCTCCTCCACGGCGGCGACGATCGACGCGAAGTTGTTGTCCACCAGCACCATCTTCGCCGCCTCGCGCGCCACGTCGGTGCCGCCCTTGCCCATCGCCACGCCGAGGTCGGCCTCGCGGAGCGCGGGGGCGTCGTTGACGCCGTCGCCCGTCATCGCCACCACGCCGCCGCGGCGCTTCCAGGCCCGCACGATCAGCAGCTTCTGCTCGGCCGTCACGCGCGCGAAGATCCGCACCCGCTCGATCCGCTCGGCGAGCTGCCCCTCGTCGAGCTGCTCGAGCTCGACCCCCGTGAGCACCTCGTCGCCCTCCTCCCAGAAGCCCATCTCCCGGGCGATGGCGCGCGCGGTGACGGCGTGGTCGCCGGTGATCATCACGACGCGGATTCCCGCCGCCCGGCACTCGGCCACCGCGGCGATCGCCTCGGGGCGCGGCGGGTCCTGCATCCCGATCAGCCCCAGGAACTCCAGCTCGGCCTCCGCCTCGGCCCCCGCGCCGCGCGCGCCGTGCCGGTGCGCCACCGCCAGCACCCGCAGCGCCCGCCCCGCCATCGCCTCCGCCCGGTCGACGATCTCCCGGCGGTCCTCGGCGCGGAGCGGCCGGTTCCGGCCGACGTCGAGGACCGTCGAGCACAGCTCGAGGATCTCGTTCACGCCGCCCTTGACGAAGCTCTGCATCATGCCGGACGCGCTGTGCTGGAACACGAGCGACATCCGCCGCCGGTCGGAATCGAACGGGTTGTGGCCCACCAGGGACAGATCGGCCAGGATCGATTCCCGCGGCAGCCCGAGGTTCGCGCCGCACATCACGATCGCCACCTCGGTCGGGTCGCCGTCGCCGTGCAGCCGGCCGTCGGCGCCGACCCGCACCGAAGCGGTGTTCGGCACGACCGCGGCCCGCACCAGCTCGCGCAGGTCGGCATCGTCGTCGACCCGCGCCGGCCGGCCGTCGCGCGTCAGCACCCCGTCGCCGATCGACGTCCCCTCGACGAAGCCGTACGCCTGCCGGAAGGTCGCCAGCTCCCGGACCTGCATGTCGTTCTGCGTCAGCGTGCCGGTCTTGTCGGTGCAGATCACCGTGGCGCTGCCCAGCGTCTCCACCGCGGGCAGCGACCGGATCAGCGCGCCGCGCCGGGCCATCCGCTGCATCCCCAGCGCGAGCGTGATCGTCGTGATCGCCGGCAGCCCCTCGGGGATCACCGCCACCGCCAGCGAGACCGCCAGCAGCAGCAGCGTCCAGAGGTCGAAGCCGCCGCGCAGCAGGCCGAGCGCGAACAGCGTGCCGGACAGCCCGAGGCAGACCCACAGGATCTGCTGCGAGAAACGCGCGAGCCGCTTCTCCAGCGGCGACTTGTCGGCGGCAATCTCGTTGATCAGCTTGCCGATCCGCCCGATCTCCG
>JAFGHH010000306.1 GCA_016930215.1 Deltaproteobacteria bacterium | reverse complement strand
GTTTCGGCGAGGTGCTGGAGCTGGCGGTCGCGCTGGGCGCGCGCCACGTGGCCTTCAACCGCGCCTCGCCCGCCGGCCGCGGCGCCGCGGCGCCCGCGGACGTGATGCCGACCGCGGCGCAGGTGGCCGAGGCGCTGCGGGTCGGCGACTGGGCCGCCGCGCGGCACGGGCTGCGGATCGCGACGGCGATCCCGATCCCGCGCTGCGTGATCGACCCGGCGCGCTATCCGCACGTCCGCTTCAGCACCTGCTCGGCCGGCAGCGACTCGCCCAACCCCGTGATCGGGCCGAGCGGCGAGGTGCGGCTGTGCAACCTGTCGGCCGAGGTGCTGGCCGACCTGCGGGTCGACCCGTGGTCCAAGGTCGTCGAGGCGCCCTATCGGCGGCGCTTCCGCCGCAGCGTGCCGGAGGTCTGCCGGACCTGCGGGGAGCGGGTCCGTTGCGGCTTCGGCTGCCGCGAGGCGGCGCGCGCCTGCCACGGCGACCCGGGCGCCCTCGACCCGTTCGTCGCCGCCGCCGCCGCGGAGCCGGGGGCGCCGCGATGAAGCCGCGCGTGCTGCTGGTCGAGCCCGCCTCGTTCCCCTCGCGGTCCCAGGACTTCGGCGTGCCGCACCTCTTGGCGCTCGCCGCGTGGGTCGAGCGCGAGTGCGGGGTCGAGCCGGTGGTGCGCGACCTGCGCCACGAGTGCAGCCCGGAGCGGGCCCTGCGCGAGGCGCTCGACGAGTCGCGGCCGCGGCTGCTCGGGTTGTCCTGCTACTCCTCCTACGACTACCTCGACACCGTCGCCACGGCCCGCGTCGCGCGGGCCGCCGCCCCCGACGTGCCGATCGCCGTCGGCGGCTACCACGCCTCGGCGTGTCCCGAGGACTTCACCGGCTTGCCGGAGCTGTTCGACTTCGTCGTCGTCGGCGACGGCGAGCGGCGGCTGGCCGAGCTGACGACCTGGGCGGTGGGCGGCGGCGAGCGGCCGGCGCCCGTGCTGACCGCCGAGCGGCCGATCGCTCCCGACGAGCTGCCATCCTACCCGTTTCATCTGCTCGAGCGCTACGCGGGGCGCGCGCGGCGCGGCGCCAAGCTGCAGCTCAACCTGTCCCGCGGCTGCCCGCACCGTTGCACGTTCTGCATGGAGCGCGCCAAGCCCGACCGCGTCTGGCGCGCGCTGCCGCCCGAGCGCGCGGTCGAGGAGCTGCGCCGGCTCGACCGCACGTTCCCGCTCGCGGGCGCCGTGCTCCACGTGACCGATCCGCTGTTCGGGATGCGGTCCGACTGGCGCCGCGAGTTCCTCGAGCGGTTCGCGGCGTCGGGGCTCCGGCCCCGGACCGCCTGGACGCTGACCCGGACCGAGGGATGGACCGCGGAGCAGCTCGCGCTGGCGGCCGCCTGCCGCCTGTCGCTCGGGATCGGCCTCGAGTCGGGTTCTCCCGCCATGCTCGAACGGATGGGGAAGACCGGCCGGCCGGCCGAGTACCTCGAGGGCTTCCTGCGCTTCCGCGACGACGCGGCGCGGCACGGTGCGAGCTGGGCCGTCAACGTGCTCGCCGGCCACCCCGGCGAGACGCCCGACACGCTGGCCGAGACGCGGTCGTTCCTCGACCGCCTGTTCCCGCCCGGGCGACCCACCGGCGGTTGGCTGTCGGTCGATCCGTTCCGGCTCTATCCGGGAAGCGAGGTGCACCGCCACCAGGCACGCTGGACCGCCGAGTACGGCGCGCGGTTCCACGCCCCGCGGTGGTGGCTCGACGTCCGCGAGCGCGACGTGGCGTCCGAGCTGGTCGACCCGTCGCGCGCGCTGGACGCCTTGGCCCGCCTGCACGCGACGTTCACGCAGCTCCGCCCGATCGCCCTGCGCGTGGCGGCCGACTTCCGCTGCGCGGACCCCGACGCCGCGCCGGTCTTCGCCCGCTCGCTCGAGGAACAGCGCGACGCCCTGTCCCCGGAGGCCTACGAACGGCGGCTGCGGATCTACGCCGTGCACCACCCCGCGGTGCAGCTGCCGGCCTCGCCTCCGGCGCCCGGCGACCTCGGACTGGAGCTGGTCGGCAACGACGAGGCGCTCGCGGCCGCGGCCGCGCGGGCCTTCGAGCTGCGGCCGGGCGCCCGCTGCGGGCTCGTCGGCGACGACCCGCGGCGCGCGGCGGCGGTGCTGCGCGCGGCGGTCGGCGAGACGGGCCTCGTGCTCGAGACGAGCCTCCGGCCCGGGAGGGCCCGTCGAGTGCTCGGGGCGCTGCGGCGCGCCGCCGGACGGCGCGACGCCGGACGACCGGTCGTGCCGCCGGCGTTGGGCGCGGCCGGCATCACGCTCGTGGTCGCGCTGGGCGCTTACCCGGCGATCCCGCGGGCGCTGGCGGCCTGGCTGCGCGCCCGGCCGGGCCGGCGGCTCGTCGTCACCGTCGGTCCGCGCTTCGGCGAACAGCGGGTGCTGCACGTGGCGTCCGGCCCCGACGGCGTCCGGGAGCGGACGGTCGCCCGCGCCCGCCTGCTTCCTGCCGGCGGTCCCGGCGGCTGGATCGGCTGACCGGCCGTCCGCCGCGCGCGGCCCGCGCGACCTCGGCCGCCCGGGCCAGCACGGCGGCGCGACGCGCCTCGGCCACGTCCAGCGCCCCGGCCAGGCGCTCGGCCAGCCCGGTCGGGTCCCGGTAACGCGCGGTCCAGCGGACGTAGGCCGTCCGCAGCTCCGGGTCGTCGGCGAGCCAGTGGAAGCCCAGCGCCAGCGCGGCGTCCTCCCGGCGGCGATGCGCGGCGTGTCCGGCGGCCCCGCGCGCGGTGTCGAGGCCCGCTCCGCCCTCGTCCACGAGTTCGTCGACCAGCGGGTGGCAGCATTCGTGCAGCAACTGCAGCAGGGCCGCCCGGACGCCTCCCTCGTCCTCCGGCAGGCCGACCGCGACGAAGTACGCGGCGCCCGCGCGCGCCGCTCGACCGGCGCCTTCCAGGGCGGGGCAGAGATAGACGACGAGGCGGTCCAACCCGGCGAGACGCAGGGGGCGGAACAGCGGCGCCCGCGGCGCCAGCCGCGCGGCGAAGCGGGCCCGGCAGGTTTCGGTCGCGTCGAGCGCCGCGGACCAGGCGTCGGCATGGGAGGGCGCCAGCCGTCGTTCCAGCTCTCCGAGCGGCCCGTCGGGATACGCGGCGGCCGGGTGCGGCAGCACGTCGGCCTGCCATCGCAGCCGGGCCGGCCCCCGGGCCAGGGCGACGCCGGCCTCCTCGACGCGCCGGAGCAGCTCCGCGGCCGCGACGCCGGCGGCGGCGAGCGTCCTCTGCCAGGCGGCGGCGTACACCGGGCGATGCAGGCTCGCATCGTCCCCGGGCAACGGGAGGAGCGTCAGGGCGTGGTAGCGCAGGGCGACGCGGGCGTCGAGGCGCACGTCCGGGACGAGCGGCGGCAGGGGGTCGGGGAGCGCGGGGCGGCGCGCGTGTTGCATCGCAGTCCCCTGCCCGTCTCCGGCCGGTCCGGGTTCAGTCCTGGATCCCGAGTTTGGAGAGCTTCTTGTGCAGGCCCTCGCGGCTGATGCCGAGGCGCTTGGCGGCGGCGGTGCGGTTGCCGCCGGTCTCCTCGAGGGCCCGGCGGAGGATCCAGCGCTCGACCTCGTCCATCATTTCGTGGAGCGTGGTCCCCTGGGGGGCGATCTGGCCCACCAGCGCATCGACGCGACGGACGCGCGGCGAGACGTGCTCGGGCCGCACCTCCTCGCCGGGCTCGAGCTGGATCACCAGGCGCTGGACCTCGTTTTCCAGCTCGCGCACGTTCCCGGGCCAATCGTAGTGCCGCAGGAGCTCGATCGCGGCGGGGCCGATGCCGCGCACCTCCTTGCCGAACTCCCGGCCGTACTTGCTGAGGAAGTGGTCGACCAGCAGCGGGATGTCGTCCTTGCGCTCGCGCAGCGGCGGGACGCGGATCGGGAAGACGCGCAGGCGGTAGAACAGGTCCTCGCGGAACGTCCCGGCCTTGACGCACTCCTCCAGATGACGATTGGTGGCGGCGACGACGCGCACGTCGACGTGCCGGGCCTGGATGCCGCCGAGCGGCCGGAACTCGCCCTCCTGCAGGGCGCGCAGCAGTTTGCCCTGGAGCGCGAGCGGCAGCTCGGAGACCTCGTCGAGGAACAGGGTGCCGCCGTCGGCGATCTCGAACAGGCCCTTCTTGTCGTGGTCGGCGCCGGTGAACGCGCCGCGCTTGTGCCCGAACAGCTCGCTCTCCAGCAAATTCTCCGGGAGGGCGGCGCAGTTCTGCGCGACGAACAGCTTGTCCCGCCGGCGCGACTGGTAGTGGATCGCGCCGGCGACCAGTTCCTTGCCGGTGCCGGTCTCGCCTTCGATCAGCACGGTGACACGGGTGTCCACGACCTTCTCGATCTGGCGGAACACCTCGTTCATCGTCCCGCTCTGCCCGATGATGCCCCGGAACTGCCGGCGTTCCTCGCGCTTCTTGAGGTAGCGGTTCTCCTTGGACAGCTGTTCCTCGGCGAGCGCCAGCCGCCGGTACAGCCGGGCGTTGAGGATCGCCAACGAGGCCTGCGAGGCGACGATCGTGAGCAGCTCCAGGTCCTGCTGGCCGAACATGCCGGCCGAGGCCCGGTTGTCGACCTGCAGGACGCCGAGCACGCGGTCCTCGCCGCGCCACAGCGGCACCGCCATCGTCGACAGGATCCGGGCGCCCAGCATCGATTGGGTCTTCCACTCGGCGTCCAGGGCGTTGGCCACCAGCACCGCCGCCCGCTCGGCGAGCACGCGGCGGAAGATCGTGTGCGAGACCGGGATCGCCTCGTCCGCCTCCGGGTTGTCGCGCACCTGCCGGTAGACCGGAACGTACTTGCCGCCCCCGCGCTCGTCGTCGTCCCCGAGCACGAGCACCAGGTGGGTGGCGCGGGCCAGCAGGCTGAAGACGGCGCGCGCCGTGGCGCGCAGGACGGCCTCGAGGTCCAGCTCCCAGGACAGCTCCTGCAGCACCTTGTACAGCCGGGCCACCTGGTCGGGCTGCCGTTCGACGCGCCCGCGGAACTCGCCGAGGTCGCGGACGCGGGCGACGGCCACGACCTGCGTCGCCCCCTCGGTCTCCACGACCTGGAACCCGATCACGACCGGCGAGGACGGGGGTCCGAGTAGGATCTGGTCGCCGTCGGCGAGCGCGACGCGGAAGTCGCGCGCCTCGTCCACCGGCAGGCGCTCGGTGCCGCGCAGGATGCACGAGCCGTTGGTGCTGCGGCGATCCTCGTAGACGTAGCCGTCGGCGGAGAGCTGGATCTGGCCGTGGTGCGAGGAGACGTGGGCGTCGCGCAGCGCCAGGTCGTTCTCCGGCGCCCGCCCGATGCTCAGGCTGGGGCCCTCGCAGAGGACCGTCCGACCTGCCTCCGCGCCCGTGACCAGCTCGAGACGGAACATCGGGTGCGGATCAGCGGCTGGCGAGCAGCATGTAGTACAGGGCGTCGATGTCGGGCACCTGGTTGTCCCGGATCGGCTGGGTGTTCCAGTACTGCGCGAACAGCCGGACGCGTTCGCAGCCGAGCTGGCCGCAGTTCGCCTCGCCCGGCGCGCAGCACGGCGGGCGGATCTTCTGCAGGGCGAAGGTGACCGGCGGCATGAAGCGCGGGTCGGAATCGACCGTCAGCAGCAGGTCGCCGACGGCGGACTCGGCGGTCGCGCGGTCCTGGTCCGCCAGCGCCGACAGCAGGTACAGGGCCCGCACGCGCTGGTTGAGCGTCAGGTTATCGATCCCGCGGGCCTGCTTCACGTCCTCGAAGAACTTGCTGCAGATCGAGTGTTCGAGGCTGGCGCGCCGCTCCGC
Organism: Deltaproteobacteria bacterium; assembly: GCA_016930215.1. Lineage (GTDB taxonomy): Bacteria > Myxococcota_A > Polyangia > DRWM01 > JAAZOP01 > JAAZOP01. The sequence goes on along the minus strand of JAFGHH010000306.1, from coordinate 5,766 downwards.
GCAGGCTCCCGGCATCTCCGGATCGTCGACGCAGCCCAGCGCCTCGAGCACGAGGCCCCGGCACGACGGGTTGACGAAGACGGTCTGCTCGCGGTTGGCGCCGTTGAGCGCCGCCTCGCGCAGGCAGCCCATGTTGTACGAGCCGCCCGGTGCGCACTGCGACTCGACGGTGTTCAGGGCATCGCGCATCTCGCCGATGCCGACCAGGTCCTGCCGCATCAGCATGATCGCCAGGCCGGCCGCGTCCTCCATCAGCGGTCCGGGCGCGCCGCCCTCGACCGTGATCTTCATCTGGTTGCCGAGCTTGCCGCCGTCCTTCGCGCACTCCGTGCCGGTCTCGTCGTCCTCGGGGCGGCACGACTCGAGGAACACCTTGCGCAGGTCGTCGAACGAGCGCGGCTCGCGGGCCACCATCTCGTCGTGCCAGTACCACGGCGTCTCGACGAAGTACGGCTTGTCCACGTCCTCGGGCCGCTTGACGTTGACCTTCGACTTGCGGTCGTTCTCGCTCCGCGGCCGCTGGAACACGGGGAAGTCGCCCTGGACCTTGGCCAGTTCCTGCGACAGCAGGTCGACCTTGCGGAACAGCTCCTCGTTCTGTTCGGCGCCGAACGTCTTGGTGAAGTTCAGGTACTCCGGCAGCGACAGAATGCCGTTGAGCTTGTCGAACGTGACGCCGTCGGGGGCCGCGATGCCGGCCGCCGAACGGAGCTTGACGTACAGGTACGCGGCCAGCATCCGACCCGCCAGGTGGCCGCACTCGGGACCGAACGGCTCGCGCGACCGCAGCCACGGGAACTCGTCGTAGCAGCCCCACAGCGTCGGCATGTTCGTCTCGAGGTACTGCGGGAGGAAGCGCAGGTCGACGCAGTACAGGTAGTCGTCGTCCTTGTCCTTGATCTCCTTGCACTGTTCCTTGGAGAGGTTGAGCTCCTTCTTCGGCGTGCGGTTGTTCTCCACGTCGAGGCAGTACTCGAACTGCGCCTCGTGGACGTTCTTCATGTGCGTCCAGCAGCGCTCGTCGTCGATCGTCAGCTTCGCGACCTCCACCGCCGCCATCTCGCGCGCGTTCTGCGACGCGAACGGCTCGACCCACTTCTTGCAGTACTCGGTCTTCTGGTCGTCGTTCATTTCGCGTCGCCACTTGGCGACGTGCTGCTTGTCCTCGATGTCGCGGATGATGCAGCGCATCAGGGGGTCGCGGTAGGTCTCGAAGGTGAACAGCGCCGACTTCTCGGGCCGCGTCGCCAGCCAGTCCCCCTCGCCGGCCTCCGCGGGCGCCCCCTCCACCGGCTTCACGATCGGCGGATAGAGCTGGAACGCGGGGTTGTTGTCGGTGGTCTTCTCGAGCGCCAGGAGGTACTGGAGGTCGCCGGTGTAGAAGTTGAACAGGTCGAGGTACTGGGCGGCGTCCGGCAGCACCTCGCCCTGGCGGAAGATCGCGAAGAACGTCCGGGCCGCCAGCGCGCGGAACGTGGTGACGTCCGCGTTGAGCATGAAGAACTGCTCCTGGCGCACCGTGCTGTTCTGGTTCTCGCCGGTGAGCGCCGAGGCCGCCATCATGTGCAACAGGAAGTTCATCACCTCGGGCGTCGGCCGCTGGAAGCTCTGCACCGCGTCCATGAAGCCCGGAATCGCGGGCTGCGCGACCATCGGCATCCCCTCGGCCGTGAACCGCTGCTTGAACCGCAGCACCATCTGCGGGAAGGCCTTGAGCGGCGTGACGCGGAAGCCCATCAGGTTGTCGAGGCTGAACTGGGTGATGCGCATCACCCGCCGCAGCGTCTCGTCGTTCGCCCCGGTGACGCCGAGCAGCCCGAGCGAGCGGGCGGCGGTGAGCGTGCGCCAGAGGCGCAGGTTCACCGTGCCGTACTCGTGGTCGAAGTCCGCCAGCATCAGCAGCTCGTTCTGGAGGTCCGTGAAGACGCCCTTGACCAGCGCCTGGCACGCTTCCATGTCCGAGGACTTCGCGTCGTCGCCCTTTAGCGCCTCGAGCAGCGCGTACGTCGCCTGCTCGACGTCGGCCGACACCTTCTGTCCCGCGTCGCGCAGGGTCTTGAGCGCCTCGAACGGCTCGTCGATCCCGCTCGACGGCTCGGGCACGCGCTCCTCCGCGGGCGCCGCCTCCGCCGTCGCCGTCCCCGTGGCGGCCGCGGCCTCGGCGCTCGCCGCCCGGCTGCTCATGAATTCCTCGTAGTAGCCGCCGATCGCCTCGTGCAGCTTCTTGAGCTGCTTGATCCGCGAAACCCACTCGTCGGTAAGTTGCACCTCGAGTTGCAGCACCGACAGGGCCAGCCCGGCCTTGGTCCCCTTGTCGGGTTCCGTACCGGGCTTGAGCGGCGTGATGATATCGACCAGCAGGCTGCCGAACTTGTCCCAGATGACCTCGTAGTTGAAGCCCCACTGGAAGCCGGAGCCCGGACGGTCCGGGTCGGCGCCCTTGTTGCAGGCGGCCCGGCCGGGGGCCCACGCCTTGTCGCGGTACTCCCGCAGCAGCCCTTCCTTCTCGACGCACGAGACGGACAGGGTCGAGCCGCAGGGGAGGCGCATCAGGTCGATGCGGTCGTTCTTCCCGAGGCCGGCCAGCTCCGGCAGCTTGGCGGCGACCGCCTCGTCCATGTCGACGTTGATCGTCCGCAGCAGCTCCTCGATCACGATGTCGCGGTTTTCGGGGGACAGCGCAGCGATGTGGACGAGCGCCCGTCGCGCGTACGGGAACAGGAAGAAGTCGCCCTGCATGAACAGACCCTCGACGAGGGCCGGGGCGACCTGACGCACGAAGTCGGGCGTGAGGAACGGCGCGATCTCGTCGAGCGCGTCGGCGGCGGCGCGGTTGAGGTAGAAGTCCTGGAAGAAGAACGACTCGCGCAGGGCGTCGAGCAGCACCGGCACGCCGGCGTTCTGGGCCGCCTTGCCGATGTCGCTGGCCATCAGCTGGGCCGTGCCCTGGATGCACGACAGGAGCAGCTGCTCCTGGTCGGCCACCGGGCTCTCGCGACCCTGCATGCGCACCATGCGTTCCTTGCAGCCCCAGGTCTGGCGCACCGCCTGCGACACGTCGCGCAGCTTGGTCACGGCGGTTTCGATCTCGCCGGCGTCGAGCAGCGGCTTGTCGCCCACCGGCGGCTTCATCAGGCCCGCCAGCGTGTCGACGATCAGCGAGGCCTGCGCGGGGTCCTCGCCCCGGTCCTTGAACCGGTCCAGCGCCGGCAGGAACACCTCGTTGACCACCTTCTTGCGCAACCCGGGGTTGGTGGTGTAGCCGATGATGCGCGTCAAGACCGAAATCACGCGGGTCTGTACCAGCGGATTGCCCTCGGCTCGCTTGTAGGCGCCCACCAGGCCGTCCGTGGCGCGCGAGGCGTAGTCGGCCACGGCCAGCGCCTGCGCCTTGTCCTCCAACTGCAGGCGCTCGTCGAGCATCTTCCGCAACCGCTCGAGGGCATTCTCGGTTTCGACCGGGTCCTCCAGTTGCTCCGCCTGGTAGGCCGGGTCGCTCTCGTCGGCGCAACCCCACGACACGGCGACCGCCAGAAGTGCATAGACCCCCCGCCCGCGCGTGATCAACGGTGCTCGCATCCCATCCTCCTCGGTGCGCGAGAGCGCCAGCCAGACCGGCCGGGCCCCCGCCGTCCGTCCCCGGAGCGGGCACGACTCTAGTGGACGCCTTCCGCAGGTGTCAAGCGCGGACGACGCCTGCCGTTTCGTGGACTTCCCCCGCTTCGTCGGCTATCTTCGGCCGCCGTGCGCCTGCTGGGGGCCATTCTCGGGCAGAAGTACAAGATACGCCGCCGGATCGGCGAGGGCGGGATGGGCACGGTGTGGGAGGCCGAGCACACCCTGATCGGCCGCCGCGTGGCGATCAAGACGCTCCGGCCCGAGTTCGCGCACAGCGCCGACGCCGTCACGCGCTTCCACCGTGAAGCCCAGGCCGCCAGCCGCATCGGCCACGTCAACATCACCGAAGTCACCGACCTCGGCATCACCGAGCAGGGCGCCCCCTACATCGTCATGGAGTACCTCGAGGGCGAGTCTCTGGCGCGGGTCCTCGAGCGCGAGAAGACGCTCCCCGTGTTGCGTGCGGCCGACATCATCGGCCAGACCCTCGGCGCCCTGGCCGCCGCGCACGCCAAGGGGATCATCCACCGCGACCTCAAGCCCGAGAACATCTTCCTCATCGATCACGGCGGTCGCGCCGACTTCGTCAAGCTGCTCGACTTCGGCATCTCGAAGTTCCAGTCCGCGGCCGGCGGGGACCAGCGCCTCACCACGACCGGGGTCGCCCTCGGCACCCCGTACTACATGGCGCCCGAGCAGGCCGCGGGCAGCTCCGAGTGCGACCACCGCGTCGATCTCTACGCCTCCGGCGCCCTGCTCTACGAGTTGATGACCGGCCGCGCCCCGTACAAGGGCTCCAACTACAACGCCCTGCTGGCCCAGATCGTCACGTCCGACCCACCTCCGCTGTCGGACTTCCGTCCCGACCTCGACCCCGCATTCGTCGCCGTGATCGAGCGTGCCATGCACCGCAGCCCCGGCGATCGCTACCCCGACGCCGAATCGATGCTCCTGGCCCTGCTGCCGTTCGGCGCCCGCCGCACCCCGTTCGCGCAGCCGTCGGACGCGCCCGAGGTTCCTGCCGACACGGTGCGGGCGGACCCTCCCGCCGACCTGCGCCGCGGCGAGCCCGCCTTCGACCCCGACGCCTCCGCCGCGGACGCACCATCCCCGCGGACCGACCCCGGCCTCGCCGCCGCGGACGCCACGCCCCCGCGGACCGACCCCGGCGACCTGCCCGTCGCGACCGGTCGGCATCCCGCCTCCTACGCCGCCGTCGGGCTGGTCTTCCTGGGCCTCGCCGCCGGATGGCTGCTGTTGCGCGACGGATCCGCCGGCCGAGCTCCGGCGGCCCGGCCCGACGCGCCCGGGAGCGTCTCGACGACCCCGGCGGTTCCCACGAACCCCGCCGCACGGCCTTTCGCTCCCGCCGCCGCACCACGTACCGCCGGCGCCACGCGTCCGACCGGGCCGGCCGCCCCCGGCACGGCCGCACCGACCGAGGTCGCCGCGAGTCCCGACGCCGGTGCGCCGAGCGGCCCCGACGCCGCCCGAACCCCGCTCGACGGGCCCGAGGCCGCGGTGCCGGCGCCCGGCGCCGACGCGACGACGACGACGACGACGGCCGACGCCCGTCGGCCCGACGCTCGACGACGGCTTCCGGACGACGGAGGCGCCGCCGCCGCGGACGGCGTGATCCGGGTCCGCGGCTACACGGCACACACGAACTACGGCGATTGACGACGACCACGACGGAGCAGCACCGTGAAGCACAGCCCCCGTTCCCGTCCGCGCGGCCCGCTCCACCCCGGAGCGGGGACCCTCGTCCTCGCCGCGTGCTTCTGCGCCGGCCCGGCGGCCGCCCAGCCGGAGGCCGGAGAGGCGGAGCGGGCCGAGGCGGTCCGGCTGTTCGAGCAGGGGCTCGCGGCGTTCCAGGTCGCGGACTTCCCCGCCGCGCGGGACGCCTTCCGCGCGTCGTTCCAGCTCCGCCCGAACGCCGCCGTCCTGTTCAACCTCGCCAACAGCGAGCGCGCGCTCTACGACTACCCGGCTGCGATCCGTTCCTTCCGGTCGTACCTCGAGCGGTTCGGCGACCGGGTGACGGCGGAGGAGCGCACCGAGATCGAGGCCTGGCTCGCCGACATGGAGTGGCGCGTGGCCCACGTGACCGTCGAGGCGCCGGAGGGCGCCGCCGTGCTGCTCGCCGAC
>JAFGHH010000305.1 GCA_016930215.1 Deltaproteobacteria bacterium | reverse complement strand
CGACGCGGATGCCGACGCGGACGCGGATGCGGATGCGGACGCGGACGCGGATGCGGATGCCGACGCGGACGCGGACGCGGATGCGGATGCCGACGCGGACGCGGATGCGGATGCGGATGCGGAGGACGGCGGCGGCCCCTGTCTCGATCATGAGGTCTGCGACAACGGCCTGGACGACGACTGCAACGGGATCGCCGACGACGGCTGCCCGTGTGAGCCGGGGTCGTTCCAGCCGTGCTACGTCGGCGACCCCTCCGCGATCGGGGTCGGTCGCTGCGCGATGGGGCTTCAGGCTTGCAGCGTGTTCGGCAGGTGGGGCGCCTGTGTCGGCGCGACGTACCCGACCGGCGAGGACTGCAACGGGGAGGACGACGACTGCGACGGCCGGACCGACGAGGGGCTGACGCGGGGCTGCGGAGTCTGCGGCCACGGCGTCCAGAGCTGCGTTTCCGGGCGGTGGGGGGTGTGCGTCGAGCCGGCCCTGCCGGCGACGCTGGAGCTGACCGGCCGGATCCGCGACTTCCGCGTGGACGGCTCGGTCTGGGCGCACCCCGACTTCGAGTATCGGATCGCGGACGACCGCGGGATCGTCGAGACGCTCCTGGGAACCGGTGGCAAGCCGGTCTACGCGCATCCCGGCGGCAGCACGTACACGACCCACGGCGAGGCGTGGTTCGACATGTGGTACCGCGACACCGCGGACTACAACCGGGGGCGCGACGAGGCGATCGTCCTGGCGTGGAGCGCGGCGGACGGCGGCTACGTCTTCGAGGACGCCACCTTCTTCCCGATCGACGGCGCCCTGTTCGGCAACGAGGGACGCTCGCACAACTACCACTTCACCTTCGAGCTGCGGACGGCGTTCGAGTATCGGGGCGGGGAGGTGTTCGAGTTCTTCGGTGACGACGACCTGTGGGTGTTCGTCGATGGGCACCTCGCCATCGACCTCGGCGGCGTCCACGGGTCGGAGACGGCGACGCTGCGGGTCGACGAGCTTGCGGGGGCGATCGGGCTGGCGACGTGCGGCGTCTACGACCTCGACCTGTTCTTCGCCGAACGGCACACGGTGGAGTCGCGGTTCCGCGTCGAGACGACGCTGATCCTGACGCCGCAATGACGAGCGGCGGCGGGGCCGGTCGCGGCTACGTGTCGCGCAGCCGGGCGCAGTGCTCGAGCAGTCCGAGGGTCGAGGAGTCGTGCTCTCCCGGTCGCGCACCCGGCTGGAGCTCGGGCAGGATCCGCTGCGCGAGCTGCTTGCCCAGCTCGACCCCCCACTGGTCGAAGCTGTTCACGCCCCAGATCACCCCTTGCACGAAGATCTTGTGCTCGTAGAGGGCGATCAGCCGGCCGAGGGTCCGCGGGTCGAGCTTCTTGAACAGGAACGTGGTCGTCGGCCGGTTGCCGGGGAACACCTTGTGCGGCAGGAGGCGTTCGAGCGCCTCGCCCTGCAGCCCCGCGGCCTGCAACTCCGCCCGCGCCTCGGCCTCCGTCTTCCCCCTCATCAGCGCTTCGGTCTGCGCCAGGCAGTTCGCCAGCAGGATCCGGTGATGGTCGCCCAGCGGGTTGTGCGTTTCGACCGGCGCGAGGAAGTCGCACGGCACGAGCCGGGTCCCCTGGTGGATCAGCTGGTAGAACGCGTGCTGCCCGTTCGTTCCCGGCTCGCCGAAAATCACCGGGCCGGTCGTGTAGTCGTCGATCGGCCGTCCCGACCGGTCGACCCGCTTGCCGTTGCTCTCCATGTCCCCCTGTTGGAAGTACGCGGCGAAGCGGCTGAGGTACTGGTCGTACGGGAGGATCGCGTGGGCGGCGGCGCCGAGGAAGTTGTGGTTCCACACGCCGAGCAGCGCCAGGAGGACCGGGAGGTTCCGCTCGAGCGGCGTCGTGCGGAAGTGCTCGTCCACGTCGTGCGCGCCGGACAGCAACTCCTGGAACCGTTCGAAACCCACGGCGAGCGCGATCGGCAGGCCGATCGCCGACCACAGCGAGTACCGTCCGCCGACCCAGTCCCAGAACCGGAGCATGTTGTCCGGGTCGATCCCGAACGCCTTCACCGCCTCGACGTTGGTCGACAGCGCGACGAAGTGCTTGCGCACCGCCGCCTCGTCCTTCAGCGCCGCCACGAGCCAGCGGCGGGCCGAGTGGGCGTTGGTCAGCGTCTCCTGGGTCGTGAAGGTCTTGGAGGCGACGAGGAACAGGGTGGTCGGCGGGTCGACCCGCTTCAGCGTCTCCGCCAGGTGCGTGCCGTCGACGTTGGAGACGAAGTGCGGGCGCAGGTCGGCGCGGCCGTACGGCCGCAGCGCCTCGCAGACCATCAGCGGTCCGAGATCCGAGCCGCCGATGCCGATGTTGACCACGTCGGTGAACTGGCGGTCCGTGTGCCCCTTCCATCTCCCGCCGCGCACCGCCTCGACCAGCCCGCGCATGCGCTCCAGCTCGCGGTTGACGTCCGGCATCACGTCGCGGCCGTCGACGAGGATCGGGCGGTTCGAGCGATTGCGCAGGGCGACGTGGAGGACCGCCCGCTGCTCCGTGAAGTTGATCCGGTCGCCGCCGATCATCCGCCCGATCCAACCCCGCACGTCCGCCTGCTCGGCCAACCCCAGCAGCAGCCTCAACGTCTCCGCCGTCACGCGCTGCTTCGAAAAGTCGACCAGCAGGTCGCCCATCCGCAGGCTGAACCGGGAGAACCGCGCGGGGTCGTCCGCGAACAGCTGCCGCAGGTGCAGGTCCTCCACGGCCCGCCGGTGCGCGGCCAACGCCTTCCATGCCGGGGACTGGGTCAGCTCGGACATCGCAGCCTCCTCCTCGACTCGGCGCGCATGCTACCAGAGCGGCGCCGTCTTCGCATGGCCCACGCCGCCGCGGCCGGCATCACCCACCCGGCGTCGGCGGTTCCCGTCGCCCGGCACCCGCATCCGCCGGGGCCGTCTTCGTCTCCGGCGTCCGGCGGACCGTCCGTCGCCGCATCGCCCCCGTGGTCGGCCGCGACGTCGGGACCGGTCGCGTCGCCCTCCACGGCCGCGTCCTCCGCGTCGGCGTCGCCGTCTCCGCCCGCGTCCGGCGGCGGCTCGGGCGGGTCGCCGCCCCCGGGCGACAACCGGTAGACGAACACGTCGGCGTCGACGCCGTTGGCCAGCACGAACACGTTGCGGCCGGGCGAGTAGCGCCAGCGGCCGAACGTGCCGTTGTCCAGGGGCGGGCCGGGGTCGGGACCCCCGGCCGCGGCGTGCACCAGCCATTCGCCGACGTCGAAGTCGTACGTGTAGACGTCGGTGCCGCCGACCCAGGCCACGAAGCGGCCCGACGAGGGCTCGAACGCGAGTCCCGGAGCCGAAGCGTCCCGGACCGCTTCGCCCCCGGGCGGCGCGATCGACTCGTAGACGCCCGTGTCGAGGTGGAACAGGTCCATCGTCCCGCTGCCGGCGATCAGCATCCGTCGGCGGTCCGGGTCGAGCGCCGCGGAGAGGTTGGCCTCCCACCAGCCGCCGTCCTCGCGCGCCCGCTCGACGTAGGCGTCGGTCGCCGGGTCGTACTCGTCCAGCACGTTCAACCCGCGATGGAAGACGTGCCCCGTCACCGGGTCCCAGACGCTCGCGTCGCCGAAGCTGGAGCCCGGGAGATGGTCGGCACGCCGCGTCCACGTCGAGTCCGCGAACGTGAACCGCCAGGTGGCCGCCGTGCCGTAGCCGTTCTGCCAGCGCGAGCCGCCGATCGCGAACAGGGCGTCGTGCGGCGCGGGGACGTGGACCAGGCCGCTGTAGGTGTGGCGCGACGACGGATTACCGTCGAGATAGGTCTCGAAGCCGTCTCCGTCGGGGATCTGCGCGCTCGGCGTCGGGCCCCACAGGCGGCTCCAGGCCAGCGTGTGCAGGTCGAACGCGTACAATTCGTTGCCGGCGTAGTCCGCGTGTCCCCCGCCCCACACCAGCAGCCGGTCCCGCGACTCGTCGAACGCCGCGCCGGACCAGGCGCTCATCACCGACGCCAACCCGCTGTAGCCCGGCGGCTCGGGCTCGGGGGCCGCCGAGCGCAGCCGCGAGGCGGGAACCTCGTACCAGCAGCCGGGCTCCAGGTCGTCGAGCGCGTCCGCCGCGGCACCGGGAACCGCGTCGGCGGCCAGCGCGACGAGCGCGGCGGCGGCAAACGGGAGACGGCGGTGCGGCATGACCGGGCTCCTCCGGGCGCGGGTCGTCACGGCACCAGCGCCCACTGCGGGTTGTCGGCGAGCGATTCGAGCACGAGGTTGTCCGACAGGAACGCGCGCGCCGTCGCGGCGCCGGGGAGCTCCGCGCGTTCCGCCGCCGCGAGCGCCCCGCGGGCGATCATCGGGTAGCACATCGCGCACGAGGCGTCGGCGAAGGCCGTCGGAGCCGGGTCCGTTCGCCCCGCGAAGCTCTTCTGCCAGACCGTCGTCCAGTCGGCATACTCGCTGCCGTCCTCGGCGAGGACCGCCAGGTGGTACGGCGCGCCGTCGTACGGGTTGAACTCCGGCCCGTGGCGGAAGCGCCCCACGAGATACGCCGCCAGCCAGTCGCGGGAAACCGCGGCGTCCGCGTAGCCCAGCTCCGCCAGGTGGTCGAAGCTCCAGACCAGGAAGTCGCTCATCCAGGGCGACGTGTAGTAGCGCACGTCGGCGGCCATGCTCTCGTCGGGCCGCCCGCCGTCCTCGCCGCGGTTGCTCTGCGCGCCCCACCAGCCCAGCGCGTTGGACGGCGGCGGGCCGAGCATCTCCGCCGCGTACCAGTCGAGGTTGTTCTCGAGCTTGGCGGTGAAGTAGTCGAGCTCCCACGAGTCGTCGAGCGCCAGGGCGGCGGCATCGCCGAGCTGACGCAAGGCCCAGGCCTGGCCCCGCACCTGGTCGCCGCGCACCAGGCCCGCGTCACGGTTCCGGCCCCACTCCGTGCTGTACGACTGCGACAGCATCACGTACGAGGCCCAGAAGTACAACTCCTCCAGGTACCAACGGTCGCCGGTCACCAGGTACGGCACGTAGGCCAGCGAGGGCTGATGGGCGTTGTCGGTCGAGTAGGGCGACGTCTCCTCGCCCACCGGTGCCGGGAGCACGTCCGCCGGGTCGGCGTAGCGCTGGTCGCCCCACGGGGAACACTCGGGCCGGTCATCGATCGACACCACCCGCCCCGTCGCACGCTCGAGGAGGTGGATCGAGAAGCTGCCGGCCAGATCCCCACAGCCGAGCGTCACCTCGCGGGCCCGCGGGTCCATCGACAGCAGGTAGCGCACGGCCCAGGCGGGGTACGGGCCGATGTCGTCCCGCCCGCCGGTCGTGGGGAAGTACGCCTCGATCGGGCCGTTCTCGAGGATCTCGCGCGGCGCCGCGAGCCACGTCGCGTGCTGGGAGGCGATGGCGTCCTCGTCCACCACGAGCGAGGTGTCCCACTTCGGCAACAGTCCGGTCCCGATCAGGTAGTCGATGTCGTACTCGTAGTTCAGCTCCGGGTACGGCTCGCCCCACCACACCACCTTGCGCCAGCGCGCGTTGTGGAAATGCACCACGCCGGAACGCTCGTAGGCCGTCGCCGCCGTCGCGCCCCGCGTCAGCGTCAGGTCGTAGACCACGTCGCCGCGCGCCTCGGCCCGGACGTTGTCGACGGCGACCTCGATGCGCGCCGTGCCGGGACGGCTCGGATACCACCGCACGCGGAACGACACGCCGAGCTGAGGATGGCCGGCACCGCCCGCGTCCGCCGGGGGACCGTCGAGGTGGTACTCGACCGCCAGCGGACCGGAGATCCACGACGTCGCGTCCCCCGCCGCGAGCCGCTCGCGCAGGGCGGCGGCGAACGCGCCGGCGCCGGTGGCGAAGGTCACGGCGGCCTCGAGGTCCGTCTGTTCGAGCAGCGCCTCGGGGCCGGGCGTCATGCCGCGCACGGTCGCCGGCGCGTTGAGCACCTCCAGCTCCACGGCGCCCGCGGCGGGCAGCGTCGGCAGCACCGCGGACAGCAGTGCGAACCTCACGCTGCCGTCCGGCCAGCGGCGCTTGACGTCGAGCTGGGTCGGCAGCGGGTCGGTCGCGCCGGCGACGCGCAGCGAAGCCCCGGCGACGGCGTGGCCCTCGGCGAACGCGTGCGCCACGGTGATCGGCAGGTCGGTCCAGGCCGTGCCGTCGAGGTTCACCAGGCGCTCGGTGACGAGCACGCTGCCCGGCGGAGGGGGCGGTGCGTCCTCCGCAGCCGCGTCGTCGGGCACCTCGGTCACACCGTCGTCGAGGGTCGTCTCGTCGACGGCGTCCGTGTCCCCCGCGTCGGCCGACGCGGAGTCGTCGCCGCATCCCGGCGCCGATCCCGCGAAGATGCAGACCACGACCGGCAGGACGAATCGGACGGAAAACGGCATCTCGAGGCTCCTCCCTGCATCGCCGGGCGGCGACGAACACGACCGATAGGGATCGTACGGAACCGCCCGCCGCGCGGCAAGCATGGAGCGGGGGCGTGGAGCGGTGGCCCTAGCGCCGTCCGGTCGCGTGCCACCACAGGACGGCGTCGCGGGGCACGGGCCGGATCGAACAGCTCCCGTCGGGGTGGTGCGTGAACAACGCGCCGATTGCCTGCCGGATGCGCGCGTCGGTCTCCGGCCGCGGCAGCAGGTGCAGCCGCTTGCGCAGGGCCTGCAGGGCGTCGTCCCGGCTCTCGTAGCGGAAGTGCTCGTCCTCGCGCGACAGGATCTCGAGGCCGGCGTGCAGGCCCAGTTGGTGCAGCAGGTTGAGGATCTCGAGCGCCCCGGGCAGCGGCCGGCGCGGCTCGCCGTGCACCGCCTCCCAGACCGGCGCCAGCACCGCGTTGGGCGGCTGCAGGCCGCAGACCACCACGCACAGGCGCCCGGCGGCCTCGTCGAGCGCCTCGAGGAACGGTACGAGGTCCGGCACCGAGTAGACGACGTGGGCGCAGAAGACGACGTCGGCGCGAGCCGCGGACGTCGGTGGCCAGGCCTCCGGCACGACCGTCACGTTGTCCCGGCGCTCCTCGACCAGCAGCCGCTCCAGCTCCCCGCGCATCGCCGGGGAGGGCTCCACGGCGACGACCCGGTCCACGAGGGCCGACAGGTGGCGCGCGTAGCGGCCGGTCCCGGCACCGACGTCGAGGACCGAATCGGCGGACCTGAGGCGCGGCCGCAGCCACTCCACCACCGGGTCGGGGCGCGTCTCGGCGCGGACGCGGCGCGCGAAGCGGGCGGCGCGCGGCTCCCATGCGTCCGGCGGCAGCGCGAACCCCGGATCGGCCAGCCGCTCCGTCTGCCGCGCCGACTCCTCGCGCATCCGCGCGCAGACCTCGCGCCAGTCCACGCCGCCGGCGCGGACCGGCCGCCGCTCGTCCGCCCGCGCGCCCTCGCGGACGGCCCGCACGACCTGTTCCACGAACTCGTCCTCCGCCCCGGGCGCGGCGGGCGCCTCCACCGCCGCGACCGGCTCGACCGGGTCCTCGCCGAGAAACCGGTGCACCACCGCGAACAGCATCTCGGCGCGCACGGAGAGGATCACGACCTTCGGTTCCGGGAGCCCGAGCGCGAGGTGGACGGCCGCGGCGTGTCCCCGACCCTCCGCCTCCAGACGACCCACCTCGTCGAGCAACAGGACCTGCGCCTGTGCGCCGTCCTCGCGCACCCAGTCGCACCCGCGCGCGAACGAATCGGGCTCGAAGACGTAGTGGCAGATCGTCGGTCGGTTCCCCCGCGGGACCACCCCGCTGCGGGCCAGCGGCACGACCTCGTCCCGCGACAGCCGGACCAGGTCATAGCCGGCGCGCGTGCCGTCCGGGGCGTCGAGCGGGTGCTGCACGAAGCCCTCGACGCGAAGCCCCGCCCGGCGCAGCCTCGCGAGCAGGCGCAGGGCGAGCGACGTCTTGCCCTCTCCCCGCTCCCCCGCGATCAATGCCCAGTGGGCCATGGTCGTCCGCGCCTCGGAAGGCTGCCTAGCAGAAACGCGGGCGCCAGGCGAGGCGGATGGCAACCGGGGAGCCGCCGGTGCGGACGCGGCCCGTCGCCGGGACACGACGCCCCCCGCGGCCCGCTTGACACGACCCGCCCGGCCGCCCTATAGGCGACCCGTTATGCACGAGCTTGCATGACGAGAACGGAGCGGCGTGGATGCGGGAGCGGGGACCGAAGACGTGGGTGTTCGTGGCGGCAGGGTTGTTCGCGGCCGCCGCCGGATGCGACCAGTCCGTGGCGGAGGAGACCGACGGGGGCGCCGACGGCGCCGGCAGGTTCGTCACGGTCGTCTTCGACGACGCCGGCCACGAGGTCGTCCTGGGAACGCTGGCCACGACCCTGGTGGAGGGGACGCCGGTCGTCGGTCTGCAGGCCGTGATCGAGGCGGCACTGCCGGGCGAGACGCCGGACGGGCTGGTCGCCGGGTTCGTCGGCGCCGATGGCTTCCGGCCCGAATCGCGCGAGTTCTGCGAGCTGCTGGTGCCGGTCGATTGGGAGACGTTGGGCCGCGGCTACATCCACCCCGTGACCCGAGACCTGCTGTGGGACGCCGCGCTGGGCTTCCCCGGCTGCATGAGTCCGCGGGACATCGCGGAGATCGACGTGACCCGGCCTTGAAGCGGGGACGGCGCAGCGGCCTGTCGAGCGCGGCGGCCTGCACGACGTTCGCCTGCCTGGTGCTGGCGTCGGGCGTGCCGGCGCGAGGCCAGGAGGAACCCGCGTCGGGTGACCTCGGTTCCACGGCGCCGGCGGCCGCTCCGCGGACGCCGATTCGCCTCGAGGAGATCGTCGTCACCGCCTCGCCGCTGCCCGAGGAGCCGACGCCGCCGGCGGGGAGCAGGTCGGCGGACGACACCGGCGCGACGACCGGTCCGGCGGCGGCGGCCCCGAGCGGCGCGGGCATCGGCGTGCGCACCCTGTCCCGGGAGGAGCTCGAGGCGCAGGGGGTGCGTTCGGTGGGCGAGGCGTTGGGGCGTCATCCCGCCGTCGACCGGGCGACCAACTCCCGCGGCGACCACGTCGTGACGCTGCGCGGGTTCGAGCAGCGGGAGACCGTCGTGCTGCTGGACGGCGTGCCGACCTACGTGCCCTACGACGGGCAGCTCGACCTGGACCTGCTGCCCGCCGGGCTGGTCGACCACGTGACGGTGGTCGCGGGACCCGGGTCGGTGCTGTGGGGGCCGAACGGCCTGGGCGGCGCGATCAACGTGGTGACGCGGCCGCCGGGGGAGGCCCCGGTCGTCGAGACGACGTTCGAGGCGTCCGGCCGCGGGCACGGCGCGCGGCTCGAGGCCGTCCACGCCATGCGCGCCGGGCCCGTCGGCTGGGTGCTCGCGGGCGGCGTGGACGACCAGCGCGCCTTCCCCCTCTCCGGCGGCTTCGTCCCCGCCCGCAACGAGGACGGGGGCGACCGCCACAACAGCGACCGCAGCCTGCGCCGCCTGCTGGGCGGCGTGGAGCTCGAGTGCGGGCCGGACCATCGGCTGCGCCTCTCGGGATTCGTCCTCGACGCGCAGCGCGGCGTCCCGCCGAGCACCGTCGCCGCCGACGCCCGCGTGCGCTGGTGGCGGATGAACGCCTGGCGCGTCGCGGGCGCCTCGGTCGGCCACAGCGGTCGCTACGGCGAGCGGCTGGAGCTCGACGAGCTGGCCTGGGTGCGGCTGTACGACAACCTGTTCGACGGCTACGACGACGCCCGCTACGCGACGCAGGAGCTGCCGCGGTCCTTCCACACCTGGTACCACGACCGCGCCTTCGGCGGCCGCGCGCGGCTGACGTACGCGTTCTCCGAGGGGGACTGGGCCTCGGTCCTGCGGGTCTGGAGCGGCGTGCAGCACGACCGCCACCGCGAGGACGAGGGCGCCGAGGTCTCCCGCACGTTGCTGACGCTGGCGCCGCAGTACGAGCAGACCTTCGACCGCCGGTGGCGGCTCACGGCCGGGCTCCAGCTCGACGTGGAGTTCCCCGGCGACGCGCCCGATATCGCGCTCGACCCGACCGTCGGCTGGGGGCCGCTGCTCGGCCTGCGCTACGAGCCGCTCGACGGCCTGTCGCTGGAGCTGGTCGCGGCCCGCCGCTCGAGGTTCCCCTCGCTCAAGGAGCGCTTCTCCTACGCGCTCGACCAGCGCGACCCGAATCCGACCCTGGGGCCCGAGACGGCCTGGCACCTCGGCCTGGAGCTTGCCTGGCGCCCGTGGACCTGGCTCGAGCTGCGTGCGGCGGGCTACGACGCCGAGGTCGCCGGTCTGATCGCCCCGGTGCACCTCGACTCGATGGTCGACCAGCTGCAGAACATCGATGCCGCGCGGCTCGCGGGTACCGAGCTGCAGGTCTCGCTCGCGCCGCTCGAATGGCTCCGGTTCGATCTGTCCTACCGCTACCTGTTCGCCCGCCGCCTGGGCGTCGACCCGTCGCAGGAAGCCCTGCCGTACCGTCCCGAGCACACCGCGTCGCTGGGAGCGTCCGCGGCGCCCTGGCCGTGGCTCGGCGTGTCGACCTTCGTGCGGCTGGTGGGCCCGCAGCGGTTCGAGGATCCGGAGACGCTGCGCTGGGCCACGCTGGGCACCTACGTCGCGTGGGACGCGCGGGTCGACCTGCGACCGCTCCCGTGGCTCGACGTCTCGACGCGGGTCACGAACCTGCTCGACGCCGACTACCAGACCGAATACGGGTTCCCGTCGCCGGGCTGGCAGCTCTGGCTGGGGTTGCGGGTCACGTGCGCGGCGTTCGGCGGCACCGCCGGCGCGGGGGAGGCGCCTCGTGGCTGACGCCGTCGCCGGCCATCCGCTCGAGCAGCTCGGTGAACTCGGCCGTGGCGGCGGCGGACAGCTCGGCGACGCGCTCGTGCAGGGCGTCGAGCGCGGTGACGACGGCGTCGCCGGCCGGGGTCAGCGCGGCGCCGCCGCCCCGGGTGCCGCCGGGGCGGGCGGCGACCAGCGGGCAGTCGGCCACGGCGTTCATCGCCTGGATCCAGTTCCAGGCGGTGCGGTAGGCGATGCCGACCGTGCGTGCAGCGACGCTGATCGAGCCATGCCGCCGGATGGCGCGGAGCAGCGCGGCTCGACCCGGCCCCACCTCGGCGCTGTCCGGCCAGTCGACCCAGGCCTTGACCCGCACCCGGACGGTCCGATCCGCTGCCGGACGGTCGCGCCGCCTGCTTCCGGGTCGGGCACGAGCGACCTTGCGCACGCCGTCTCCTCCGTCCCGGAGGCTCCGCCTCCGGCGGCAGCATACCACGGCCTCGGCTCCGCGGCGGAAGCCGCCCGGGCGGCGCGACCCGCGGCGTCGCGGGCCCGGTTCTGGGCCCACGTGACCGCCTTCGGCGCGGCGTGGGGAGCGTTCGAGATCACGCTCGGCGCCGCGCTGCACGCGCTGCACGTCCCGCTGGCGGGCGTGGTCCTGTCGTCGCTCGGCGCCGCGCTGCTCGTGGCCCAGCGCCAGCTCCTCCCGGACCGCGGCGCCAGCCTCGCGACGGCCGCGGTGGCCGCGCTGTGCAAGTCGATTTCTCCCGACGGGCTGGTCCTGGGACCGATGGTCGCGATCCTGATGGAGGGTGTGCTGGTCGAGGCGGCGCTGCTCGCGGCGCCGCGCGCGGCGGCGACGGCGGCGCTGGCCGGGTCGCTGTGCGCCCTGTGGTCCGCGTTCCAGAAGCTCGTCACCCAGGTGGTGTTCTTCGGCAGCGGCGTGGTCGAGCTGTACCTGTCGGCCCTGCGCAACGCCGGCCGGGCGCTGGCCGTGTCCCCGCGCGCCGGCTGGACGTTGCTGGCCGGCTTCTGCGTCGTGGTGGCCGCGATCGGCGTCCTGGGAGGTCTGTTCGGGCGCGGCGTGGGGCGGGAGGCCGCCCGCCGCCTGGCCGCCACGGAGGATACCGGTGATCGCTGAGCGGCTGCGCGCCTGGGCGCTCGGCACATCGGCCGTCGGCTGCATCGCCCTGCAGTTCGGCGGCTCGCTGGCCTGGTCCTCCGTGGCCCTGGCCCTCTGGCTGCTCGCGTTGGGCCTGTTCCATCGGCACCTGCTCCGCCGGCTGTGGCTGCCGCGGTTCTGGCTCGCCGGGCTGGTCGTCGTGGCCGCCAGCGCGTTGTTGTTCGAGCCGCGCGACCTCGAGTGGGCGGGCGTCGCCGTGTCCTCGCGGGGCCTGGAGGCCGGCGCGTTGATGATCGTTCGCGGGACGTTCATCTTCGGCCTCGCCCTGGTCGCCTCGCGCGGCCTGGCCGGCGAAGGCTGGGTCCGCTGGTGCCGCCGGCTGCGCGCGGAGCGCGTCGGCACGTCCGTTCGCGCGGCCTTCGAGGTCCTGCCGGCGCTCCAGCAGGAGTTCCGCGACGCCCGCGCCGCCGCGGGCGCGGACCCGGCGTGTCGGAGCCGACTCGGTCGCGGCCGGGAGACCGCCGTCCGCTTCGTCGTCCGGGTCGCGCGGCTCGCCGACCGGCTGGCCCGGGAGGAGCCCGAGCCCGACGCTGGTCCCCGTTGACAAGCCCCCGGGAGCGCTGCCAGCATTCCCCCAATTCGGGGGTGTGCGGGAAGCCCGCAGGGAGGTCAACGATGCCGACTTGGGGTGAGATTCAAGAGTACGTCCGGTCGAAGTACAAGCTGGCCAAGGACGAGCAGGACTGGTTCTCGCTCGTGTGGGCCTACGACAACGACCGCAAGCAGCTCGTGCGCTGCAAGCACTTCAAGGCCTTCGACCAGGACTGGATCGAATTCGCCTCGGCGTGCTGCAAGGAGAACGAGATGTCGGCCTTGGTGGCGGTCAAGAAGAACAACGACTACGCCGTCGGGTTCCTCGCCCTCGACGGCGACGTCTACGTCTTCAAGTACACCGTCCCGCTCACCAACCTGGACATCGACGAGTTCGAGCTGCCGCTGCACGTGGTGGCGTCGACCGCGGACCAGATCGAGGGCCAGTTCGCCGCGCAGGACAAGTTCTAGCTTCCGTCATCGCATGTCGCCGCCGAAGATCCGCTGTTCGAGGCGGTCGGAGACCTGCGCCACCTGGTAGACCAGCGCGGCGAGGTCCTGGTCGCGGGCGCGGGCGATCGGCAGGAAGCCCTGCACCACGATCCGCGGCATGTCGGTCCCGCTCTTGACCAGCGACACCCGCGCGTAGCCCGGGCCTCCGAACCCCGACAGCAGCATCGGCGGGTCGACCACCGCCGTCAGCTCGCCGACGTCCGACTCCACGGCCAGCATCGGCTCCCCCTCGCAGTACGGCTCCGCGGACTCCACGACGAACACCTTCGCCTTCTCCCAGCGCTTGTCCTCCAGCGGCACGTCGACCTCGACCCAGTTCGGCTCGGTCTTCCATTTCGCCCCGAGCATCTCCACCACGGTCCGCAGCCGCTCCGGCACGTCCCCCAGCCGCCCGCGGCTCGCCGCGTCGTCCACCGGCGCGTAGGCCAGCCCGCCCTCGCCCGGGATGGGCGCGTCGGTGAGCAGGTAGCGCCGGATCAGGTCGTCGAGGTCGGTCTCGGTGTCGGCCCGCGACTGCAGGAACTCCACCGCGCGGTCGATCGTCACCGGCCGGCCCCAGCCGACGACCATCGGCCTGCCGCCCAGCGCCTTGCGCCAGGTGCGCGAGCGCGAGCCGACGTAGCACGAGGCGAAGACCATCAGCCGCAGTCCCGGGTCGATCTTGTCGGACTCCAGGTCGTCCGGGACGACGAAGCCGCCGTCACAGGTCTGCACCGAGCCGTCCTCGCTGCCGTGCGCGCTCCAGTACACGCCCGCCGGCGCCAGCTTCTCGACCCCCTCGCCCCGGCCCGTGACGGCCTCCAGCAGATCCTTGCGGGTCGCCTGCGGGTCGACCACCACCGTGTAGCCCGCACCGCGCAGCACCGCGACGTCGTCATCGATCTCCTTCAGCTCCTTCTCCAGGAACTCCTGGTCCCGCGGGCTGTGGATCCGGAACCCGAACAGGAACAGGAACGACCTGCCCGAGCCGATGCCGTCCGCCGTCGGCGGGTGGACGACGCGCTTGGTCGGGTCGTCCGTGCGGGCCCCCTCGGTCCAGGTCTTCGGTCCCGCCCGGCGCTCCTTCTCCTTCGCGGCCCACGCGCCGGGCAGCTTCACGTCGGGTTTCTTCTCGTCCGCCTCCTCCGGCTTCTTCCCCGCCGCCGCCGGGGCCGTTTCCTTGGCGCCTGCGCCCGGCTCGCCGGTCGGTTTCGCCGGCGCGGCCGGAGACGCGCCGAACTTCGGCTTCCCCTGCCCTTCGATCCCCTGGAGCAGCGCCTTGCGCTTCGCGGCGTGCTCGAAGGCGGTGAGCTTCCCGTCGCGTTTCTGCTCGTCGAGCGCCGCAAGCTCCTTGCGCACGGTCTCGGGCAGGTCGCCGCCGGGCACCCCGGCCGGCGCGCCGCCGGGCGGCACGGGCTTCGGGCCGGTCGCCGGCCCGGCCTGCTTGTCGGTCGCGGGCCTGGGCTTCCTGCCGGGGGCCGGCTTGGGTTTCTTCGCGGACGGCGGCTTGCGCTTGTCGTCGGGCATGGTCGTCGCTCCTCCCGCGCGCCCCCCGTCGCGGCGCCCGGATGCTACCGGAGTCGCGGGGCGGCGGGCAACGGGGCGTTGCTCCGGGATGCACGTTGGTCTCGAGCTCCGTCGCAGGTGCGCCGGCTTCGACCAGAGTCCCGGCTCAGGGGTCGTGGAGCTCCTCGACGAGGCGGGCGGCGCAGTCGTTGACACAGGGGGCGATTTCCCCGCTGCAGATCCCGTCCCCGTAGCAGGGGTTCTCGTCGGTGGCCAGGTCCCCGACGCACCCAACGTAGTCCCCGTAGCACGCAGCCATGCAGGCGTTGGGGCCTTCCTGGAGGCCGCAGTCGGAGGCCAGGCACGTGGCGACGTTGCCGAGGAACTCGCTTTGGCAGGTCATCGCGCACAGGCGGTGGCGGCACGGGGCGAGGGTGCTCGGGGGCGGGCAGGCGGCGATGCAGTCGCGGAGCGCCGGGTGCCGAGCGATGCTGCAGCGCCCGCTGCAGTCCGGCGGCTGCGGCGGCTCGGCGGCGCAGCGCTCGGCGATGCAGGCGTCGAACGCCGCGACCGCCGGCTCGGCGCAGTCCACGACGCAGGCGTTCCGGTCCACCGGGTCGGGTTCGGTGCAGGCGTCGGTGCAGGCCTTGGTCTCGGCGGCCCGCAGCAGGTGGCACTCCTTCCGGCACGAGCTGCCGCGTACCAGCGGCGCGGTGTCGAACCGGACGATGAACGCGCCGGCGTTGTCGATGTACTCGTCGTCGTTCACCACCAGGAAGATCCGCCCCTGGCAGCGCGGGCGGTCGGCGTACTCCGCGCCGACCTCGAACACGCACGCGAACGTCTCGTCGGCCGACTCGGCGATCACCGCGGTCAGCGCCCCGCGGTGCCCCTCCGGGTTGACGCAGTCCGCGCCGCAGATCTCGCCCGTGCCGTCGGGCGAGACGCCGGCGCCGCCCACGGCGCCGAGGTCGACGGTCCCCTCCGCGGTGACGACGAGGTGCTCGTGGTAGTGCAGGACCTGCCCCGTGTACACCGGCTTGGCCTGGACGGCCGGCACGGTGACCTGGTCGAGCTGGAGGGCCGAGGTGGTCGTGCCGAGGACGCGGCGGGGGGTGTCGGCGGCCGGGTCGCACGAAGCGAACAGCAGCACGGCGATTCCGGCGACGAGGTTCGTGGTCTTCATGATGGCACCTCCTCGCTTCCGCTCACGGCGTGGCCCACAGCACGGGGTTGCCGGCGGTGACGTGCTCCTGCAGGTCGTCCAGCAGGTCGATCTTCATCGCGAACTCGATGATGTTCGTCATCAGTCGCAGCCCCTGGATGAACGAGATCAGGTTCGGGATGTCCTCGACGGCCGCCTCGCAGAAGTCGGGGTACCGGCAGCAGGCGGCCATCGTGCCCAGCTCGGCGAAGCCGAGCAGGTCCTCGGCACCGCTCAGCCAGCTCTCGACGTTCTCCATCGTGTCCTGGACCGCCAGGGCGGACCAGGCCATGTCGTTGGCGGGCTGCATCGTGTCGCCGCGCCAGTTCCAGTAGTCATTCGACATCGCGTCGCTGCGGGCGAGGAAGTCGCCGGAGGGCGTGAACCCCTGGGCGCGCGCCAGCAGGTCGCGCATCCCGTTCTCCGTCGGGTCGGCGAAGAACGGCCCGATGATCAGGTAGTCGCAGAACAGCCGCGCCAGCGTTTCCACCACCACGTCGGCGTCCACCTTGCCGTCGCCGTGCACGTCCACGGCGGTGCGGAGGACCATGTCGAGCAGCGGGAGGGCGAAGTCGCGGAACAGTCCCGGCCCGACCTGGTCGTGGAGCAGGTCGATCAGCACGCCGATGGTCCGCTTCACGTTCTTCGATTCGCCCAGCGTCGTCAGCGCCGCGCGGACGCGGCCCGCGACGGCGTTGAGGAACGCCTCGGGGCTGGCGTCATTGAGCAGCGCGGTGATGCCGCCCAGGAGTGCCTCCAGGCCCACGCGGACGAGGTCTACCGCCTCCTCGGGCAGCTCCACCCCCACGGCGTCGTTCAGGGCGTCGTGCAGCGCCGCTTCGATCTCGTCGGTCACGGTGTCCAGGGCCGAGTCGAGGACGGCGTCGAGGGTCAGGACCAGCACCTTGAACACGATGTTGCCCAGCGCGCCCGGGTCGTCGTTCCAGTTCCCGTAGATGATCTCCTGGACGAGTTTGATGATCTCGGCGGCCAGCGCGCCGTTGTCCACGCCGTCGCGGATCAGGTCGAGCATGTACTCGACGGCCCGCGGGACCAGTTCCTCGAGGACGACCTCCTTGATCCCCTCGACGAGCGCCTCTTCCTCGACCCATTTCTCCAGCGCGTCGAGGTCGAGTTGGGAAAGGTAGGTCGCCAGGAGCACGAGGGTGTCCCAGCTCCACAGGTCGTTGTCCAGCTCGTCGCTGGACTCCTGGAGCCGCCGGAACAGTTCGCGGAGCAGCCGCGCGGCGTCCACGAAGTCCTGCACCGCGCCGTCGACCACCGCCTCGGCGTAGCCCAGACTGTTGACGTAGCCGGCGAGGCCGACGTTGAAGCGCTTGAGCCGCTCGAGGTCGGCGGCATCGAGGCCGGCGGCCTCGAGCCCGTCGAGCCAGCGGCGGGCGTCGGCGGCGAAGTCGGCGAACGGCCGGTCGGCCGGCGCCCAGGCGGCGATGTCGGCCAGCAGCCCGCGGGCCCGCGCCAGCTCGTGCACGGCGTCGGGCATCGCCGCCGTCACGTCGCGCGTGTGCGGCCCGGCCGGGTCGAACGTGAAACGCTCCTCGACGAACCAGCGCAGCTCGTCGTAGTCGTAGGGCACCAGCGAGGTCACGCGCAGCAGCCAATCGCCCTCCCACAGCCGCGGGACCGTCGCCCGGCCCTCCACCACCGCGTTGTCCCAGTACAGCTCCTGGGTCAGGTCGCCCATCTCGCGCAGCGCGATGACGCTGGCCTCGTTCACCAACCCGCCCCGCGGATCGCGGACCTCCAGCGCCAGGTCGGCCTCGCGCAGCACCGCCGGCTGGGCGCCGTCCACCGCGAACGTGCCGTCCGGCAGGGTCACCTCGATGCGGATCCCGACCGGCGTCCCGGCCTCGGCCCGCAGCAGCTCCAGGCCGCTCGTCCAGGCCAGGTAGTAGCGGGAGTCGGCGAGGTCGGCGGCGTCCAGCGCAAGCGCCGCGAGGAGGTCGTCGGCGGCGAACGGCCAGGGCAGCGGGTCGCCCAGCGTCTCGAGGCCGGCGCGGGCCAGCCCGTCGGGGTTGAAGTCCGAGTCGGCGTAGCCGTCGTTGCTCGGGTCGGTCCCCTCGACCCCCGCCCAGCCGGGCTGCGTGTAGTAGACGCGGGCCGGCCGCGCGCCCAACAGCTCGGCCGCGGCGCTCTGGACCGCGTTGGTGGTCCAGCCGGTGTACCAGATCGAGCCGTAGGCGCTGGCGGAGAAGGAGTCGGTCACCACCACCAGCACGTGCTCGGCGTCGTCGCGCCAGGCCAGCCCGTCCGCCTCGCCGGCGTCCCCGAGCAGCAGGGCGTCGAAGGTCGCCGACGGCACCCACCACTCGCCCCGCGACGTCACGGCCTCGATCGCCGCCCGCAGCTCCGGCTCGGCCATCGGCCCGCGCAGCGGGTCGATCTGCGCGCCGCAGAAGTGGTCGTCGTACTGGACGAAGCCGAGCCGGAAGTCGGTCCGTCGCGACAGCAGTCCGTCGAGCAGTGCATGCAGCTCCAGCCGGAGCTGCGTCAGCGTCTCGTCCATGGTGAACGAGTCATCGATCAGGAACACCAGGTCGACCCGCTCGTCGGTGACCGAGCGTTCCCAGAAGCCGGGCTCCTCGAAGTACCGCTCGGTGGAGCCGAGCGTGACCTCCGCCCGGCCGAGGCCCGCCGCCTCCTCGATCAGGTGGAACGCGTCGCGGGTCAGGCCGGTGATCGGCGCCCCGTCGGCGTCGCGCACCGTGACCGAGCACCACAGGTGGCCCTGCTCCCAGTGCGTGCAGCCGTGGAGCGCGACGCGCGTCTGCGGCATCGGCGGCGTCGTCGAGGTCTCGCAGGCGGCGAGGGTGAGGGCGAGGGCGGCCGCGCCGAGCGCGGCGGCGCGGAATCGAGGTGCTGCCGTGGAATGACGCATCGTGGTTCCTCCTCGTGCTGGTCCGAAGCGGCGCGACTCTACCGCGAGGGGCGGCGTGGAACGCAAGCGCGAAGTGCGGACTCCGGGTCCGGAGGGCCGGCGCGCGGATTCGCTCCGCTCCGGGCTCCCCGGTCCCGGGTCTCCGGCGGCCGCGCGCCGGGAATGGCGGTTGCGCCGCGCCGCGGATGCACCTATCTTGCCGCCGATGAGCGCGACGCTGCCGGAGAACGTCGGGACGCTGGTCGAACGGATCGATCGCCTTCGCCGCGAGCGGCGGGCGGTGATCCTGGTCCACAACTACCAGCTCGGCGAGGTCCAGGACGTCGCCGACTTCGCCGGCGACTCGCTCGACCTCAGCCGCCGCGCCGCCGCGACCGACGCGAAGGTGATCGTGTTCTGCGGCGTCCGGTTCATGGCCGAGACGGCCAAGATCCTCGCGCCGGACCGCACCGTGCTGCTGCCCGACGGCGAGTCCGGCTGCCCGATGGCCGACATGATCGATGGTCCGCAGCTCCGCCGCTTCAAGGCCGAGCATCCGGACGCGGCGGTCGTGTGCTACGTGAACAGCACCGCCGAGGTGAAGGCCGAGTGCGACGTCTGCTGCACCTCGGCCAACGCCGCCAAGGTCGTCGCCTCGCTGCCCGCCGACCGGGAGCTGCTGTTCGTCCCCGACCGGTACCTCGGCGGCCACGTCCAGCGCACCACCGGTCGCCGGATGACGCTGTGGCCCGGCTACTGTCCGACCCACGCGCGGATCCTCCCGGAGCACGTCGAGCGGCGGAAGCGCGAGCATCCGGGCGCGGTGGTGCTGGCGCACCCCGAGTGCCGGGCCGAGGTCACCGCGCTGGCCGATCAGGTGCTTTCGACCGGCCAGATGCTCCGGTTCGTCCACGAGAGCGACGCGACGACCTTCATCGTCGCCACCGAGCTCGGGATCCTGCATCCGCTGCAGCGCGACAACCCCGGCAAGCGGTTCGTCCCGGCGTCGGAACAGGCGATCTGCCCGGACATGAAGCGCATCACCCTCGAGAAGGTCCTGTGGTCGCTCGAGGAGCTGCAGACGCCGATCGAAATCCCGGAGGAGACCCGGCGGCGCGCCGAGGCGTCGCTGCGCCGGATGCTCGACGTCGCATGAACGAGCCCGCTTCCGCCCCGGATGCCGAGACCGCCGCGCGCTGGGCGCGGCTGCTGGACGTGCTGCGGAAGCTCCCCGGCGCCGTCGTGGCGTTCTCCGGCGGCGTCGACAGCTCGCTGCTCCTGCTCGCGGCTCGCGAGGCGCTCGGCGACCGCGTGCTGGCCGTCACCGCCCGCTCCGCGACGTTCACGCCGCTCGAGGAGGAATCGGCGCGCGAGCTGGCCGCCCGGCTCGGCGCGCGTTGGGAGGTGCTCGAGACCGACGTGCTGTCGGACCCCGCGTTCCGCTCGAACCCGCCGGACCGCTGCTACGTCTGCAAGCTTGGCCTGCTCACGAAGCTGCGCACCCTGGCCGCGCAGGCCGGCGACGCCGCCGTGCTCGAGGGGAGCAACGCCGACGACCTGGGCGACGACCGCCCCGGACGACGTGCCGTCGAGGAACTCGACGTCCGCAGCCCGCTGCGGGAGGTCGGCCTGACCAAGACGCAGATTCGGGCTCTCGCACGCGCCCACGGACTGCCCAACTGGGACCGCCCGGCGGCCGCGTGCCTCGCCACCCGCGTGGCGTACGGCGAGGAGCTGACGGTCGAGCGGCTGCGGAGGATCGCGTCGGCCGAGCAGGCGCTGCGCGCCCGCGGATTCGTCGTGGTCCGCGTGCGCGACCACGGCGCGACGGCGCGGATCGAGGTTGGGGCGGACGAGCTGCCCCGGCTGCTCGGGCGGGAGATGCGCGTCGACGTCGTCGCGGAGCTCAAGTCCGCGGGGTACACGTGGGTGGCGGTCGATCTCGAGGGATACCGGACGGGCGGGATGAACGAAGGACCGGGAGCCGGGGGCCGGGGCCCGGGGAAGGAATGAGAGGCATCGGGAAACGGGAGGCGGTCGAGCTGCTGGAGCTGGAAGGCCCGGCGGTGCTCGAGCTGCTCGCCCGCGCGAACCGCGTGCGGCACGAGCGCCGCGGGGACGTCGTCGCCCTGTGCTCGATCGTGAACGCCCGCAGCGGGAACTGCGGCGAGGACTGCGCGTTCTGCGCCCAGTCGGGGCGCGCCCGGACCAGGATCGACCGCTATCCGCTGCTCCCGGCCGAGCGGATCGTCGCGGCGGCGCGGGTCGCGGCCCGCCACGGCGCCGCCTGCTTCAGCATCGTCACCTCGGGACGACGACCGGGGCGGCGCGAGCTGGCGGGGGTCGCGCGGGCCGTGGAGCGGATCGCGCACGAGCTGCCGGTGCGGCCGTCGGCGTCGCTCGGCCTGCTCGACGTCGCCGACCTGCGCGCGCTGCGCGACGCCGGCCTGCGGTGCTACCACCACAACCTCGAGACGGCCGAGTCGCACTTCGCGAGAATCTGCAGCACGCGGCGGTGGTCCGACGGGCTGCGCCCGATCGAGGCCGCCCGGCGGGTCGGGCTGTCGACCTGTTGCGGCGGGATCCTCGGCCTCGGCGAATCGCGGGCCCAGCGCGTCGAGCTGTTGGCGGCGCTGCGCGACCTCGGCGTCGACTCCGTGCCGCTCAACTTCCTGCACGCCATCCCCGGCACGCGGCTCGAGCGCGAGCCGCCGCTCCCGCCGCTGGAGGCGCTGAAGGCCGTGGCGGTGGCGCGGCTGATGCTGCCGGACCGCGAGCTTCGCGTCTGCGGTGGACGCGGCCACGTGCTGCGCGACCTGCAGTCGTGGATCTTCGCCGCCGGCGCCGACGGCGTGATGGTCGGCGGCTACCTGACGACGGCGGGGCGGCCCGTGGCGGTCGACCTGCGGATGATCCGCGACGCCGGGCTGCGCCCGCCGGCGCGTGCGCGGGGCCGATGACCGGGCCGGGCCCGCGGGTCGCCGTCGCGATGAGCGGCGGCGTCGATTCCAGCCTGGCGGCCGCGCTCCTCGTGCGGACCGGCGTCGAGGCCTTCGGCATCACCCTGCGTCTGCGGCCCGACGGACCGGCGTTGCCCGGACGCGGCGACACCGACGTCGAAGCCGCCGGGGCCGCCGCCGGGCGACTCGGGATTCCCCACCACGTCGTCGATGCGCGAGAGGCGTTCGATCGGCACGTCCTGCGGCCGGCCTGGGAGGAGTACGACCGCGGGCGCACGCCGAACCCCTGCGTGCTCTGCAACCGCGAGGTCAAGTTCGGCGTGCTGTGGGAGCACGCCCGGAGGCTCGGCGCCGAGCGACTGGCCACCGGGCACTACGCGCGGATCGAGCGCGCCGCGGACGGGAGGCCCGTGCTGCGGCGCGGGCGCGACCGCCGCAAGGACCAGTCGTACTTCCTCTCCGGGCTGTCCGACGAGCAGCTTGCGCGGATCGTCCTGCCGCTGGGCGACCTGACCAAGGACGAGGCGCGGGCGCGGGCGCGCGAGCTCGGGCTGCCCAACGCCGACCGGCCGGGCAGCCGCGACGCCTGCTTCGGGACGCTGGACGGCAGCTTCGCCGAGGCGCTGCGCGCGAGGTTCGGCGGGGCGGCGCGCGGCGGTCGGGTCGTCGATCGGTCGGGCGCGGAGCTCGGCCGCCACGACGGGCTGCACCGCTTCACCGTCGGGCAGCGCCAGGGGCTCGGCATCGCCCGCGGTGCGCGCGCCTACGTGCTCGCGCTCGACGGGGCGAGCGGCGACGTGGTGATCGGGACGTGGGACGAGCTGCTGTGCGGCGGTGTCGAGGCGACGCTGGTGCGCTGGCACGAGCCTCCCGCGGCGTGGCCGGCGCGGCTCGAGGCGCAGACGCGGTACCGCCAGCCGGTCGTGGCGGCGGAGGTGACCGGCGCGGGCGGCGGGCGGCTGGACGTCCGGTTCGGCGAGCGGGTCGCGGGGGTCGCGCCGGGGCAGGCGATCGTCTTCTACGACGGCGAGCGGGTCGTCGGGGGCGGCTGGATCGACGCGCTGCGGCGCTAGGGTTCCTGCAGCAGCTCCAGCAGCGCGTCCACGGACAGCTCGGCGCCGGTGGCGTCGCGTACGCGGTCCGTCCATTCGCGGGTTTCCCCGTCGCGCCACAGCGCCTCGCGCAGGAACGCGCCGACTTCCGTGTTCTCGAGCCAGTCCGGTCCGAAGCGCGTGGCCAGCGCCCGATGGAGCTGCGCGGCGGCCACGTCGGCGAGCACGTAGTTCTGCATGTAGCACGGGTAGGCCGCGAGGAACGCCGTGGCGGCCCACGTCGGAGGGGCGTCCGCGGGTCGCTCGACCCCGAGGTACCGGCGGGTGGCCTCGCGCTCCACCGCCTCGACGTCCGAGCCCTCGACGTACAGCGCGCGCTCGACGGCGACGTCGACCAGGTGCGCCCGGAGGCCCAGGAGCGTGCGGGCGCGCCAGACGGCGAGGAACCGCGCGCGCTCGTCGTCGCTCAGGTCGGTGCGGCGGGCGAGGAACTCGGGACGGCCGACCAGCAGGCCGAGCAGCTCCGCCATCGCCTCGGAGTAGGCCGGAGCGCTCGCGCCCGCCAGCCACTCGTAGCCCTTCAGCATTCCGTGCGGCACGTCCGTGAAGACGCCCTGCAAGGCGTGACCGGTCTCGTGGAGCAGGGTGCCCCAGATGCGGGAGCCGGGCAGGGGGTTGATCATCATCCGCACGTCGTCCGGGATCGCCACGGCGATCGTCTGGCCGCCGTAGCCGAAATCGCCCTCGACCCGCACCAGCGGCAGGGCTTCGACATCGATGCCCAGGTCCGCCAGGGTCTCGACCACGGCGGGCCAGGCGCGCTCCTTGGGCCAGCGGTCGTCGGGGACGCCGCCGAGCTTGTCGAACAGCCACTGCAGGTCGCTGGAGCGGAGCGGGGCGTCGGCGGCGAGGCCGGCGGCGGCGCGCGCGCGCAGCAGGACGGCCTCCCACGCATCGCGCGTCCGGCGCTCCAGGTCGTCGAGCAGCGGGTCGAGGAGCTCGACCGGGACGCCCTGAGCCGCGAGCAGCAGCTCGGCGTACGTCCCGCCGCCCACCGCCGCGGCGGCGTGCCTGCGGACCTCGACCAGCCGCCACGTGTCGTCGATCACGGCACGGTGCAGGTCGCCGCGCAGCTCGAGGCCGAGGCGGCGGAGGTGCTCGTCGTCGGAGCGGGCCATCCGGGAGAGGTCGGCGCGGGAGTACCGGGTCCCCTCCCGCTCGAAGACGTGCTCGTTGACCCGCCGCTCGAGCTCGACGCGCAGGCGGACCGCCTCGGGGTCGGCGTCGAGGCGCCAGGCGAGGGCCGAGCGCCGCCACAGTTCGAGCTGGCGGGCGGTGACCGGGTCGGTCGTCTCGGCGGCACATGCGGCGAGGACCGGGGCGGCGCGGTCGAACAGCGCGCCGAATTCGGTCCGCACCTCCGCCGGGTCCTCGGCCGTCTCGGCTTCGGGGCCGCCGGCGTACGAGAGCCAGGTGGCGGCGCCGACGCGTCGGGCCAGCGCCTCGTAGTCGGCATCGAGCGCCGCGAGCGGCGCGCAGGGATCGGTCACGGGCGGTGCTCCTTCCGTGGGCGAGGGTGGGGGTGTCGGACAGCCGAGGATCGCGAGTGGGACGAGCCAGCGAGCGTGCAGGACGGTCATGTTCGGCCTCCGGTGCCCCCCGTTCGGCCTCCGTGAGCCTCGGCCCGCCTGTGCCCTGCGGGCCGCGGCGGGCTGACCCTCCCCCGACTCCTCGACTCCGCTACGCCTGCAGCATGACGTGGGCGAGGACCTTGGCGTCGCCGAGGAGGTTCGGGATGATCGCGTACTCGTTGGGGCCGTGCATCGTCTCGTCCATGCGGGCCCAGACGGCGACGGGAACGCCGGCGCGGCGGATGTGGGCGGCGACGGTGCCGCCGCCGATGCCCATCGGCCTGGCCTGGACGCCGTAGACGCGCTGGACGGCCTTGAGCAGCGAGAGGACGACGGGTGCGTCGGCCGGCGTGGGCGGCGCGGCGTTCTCGCGCTGGGCGGTGTCGAGCGTGGTGGTGGTGCCGAACTTGCGGTCGGTCTGCCCGCAGATGGTCTTGACCCGGCGCAGCACCTTGGCGATGTCGTACTGGGGCAGGACGCGGCAGTCGATGTAGAATACGTCCTCGCCGGGGATCGTGTTCACGTTGGGGACGTTCGCGTCCTTCTTGGTCGGTTCGAAGGTGGAGATCGGCGGGTCGAACACCTCGTCCCGCGCGCCGAACTTCTTGTACAGGGAGCGCAGCCTGACGATCGTGTGGGCCGCGGCGACGTGGGCGTTGATGCCCTTCTCGGGGGTCGAGCCGTGGCACTGCTTGCCCTGGGTGGTCACCTTGATCCAGACGATCCCCTTCTCGGCCACTTCGATCATCGTGCCGTCCGGGAGGCCGCCGTCCGGGACGATCACGATGTCCGCCGGGCGGAACATGCCCTTGTTCTTCTTCAGCAGGTACTGGATGCCGAGCTCGCTGCCGGTCTCCTCGTCGGCGACGAACAGCAACGCCACGTCGTAGGCCGGCTTCGTGCCGGTCTCGAGCAGCGCGCGGGCGGCGAGCGTCGAGGCGACGATGCCTTGCTGGTTGTCCTCGACGCCGCGACCGTAGATCTTGTCGCCGTCGATGCGGATCTCGAACGGCGGCGAGTCCCACTTCTTGAGGTCGCCCTCGGGGACGATGTCGAGGTGGCTCATCACCCACACCGTCCGCTCGTTCGAAGCGCCCGGGATGCGGGCGATCAGGTTCGGTCGGATCCCCTCCTCGGCGTCGGGGTCGGGAGCATCGATGCGCGTGAGGTCGGTCAGTCCCATGCCGCGGAGGTACTGCTCGAGGGCCCGGCACTTGGCCAGTTCGCCCTTGCCGCCGCTCTTGGGGCTGAGCGCTGGGATCGCCGTCAAGAGGCGTTCGAGCTTGATCACCTCGTCGCGATAGCCATCGATCTTCGCCGCCACGGTGTCGAAACCGGTTCCGTTCATCGCTTCCTCCTCCCGGGCCGCACCCGGGTTGCTCGGGGACGGCCGGAGCGGGACCGTACCGTCCGGGTGGGGGACGGTCAACCCGTTTTGGTCGCCCCGCCGACCGCCCCGCCCGGGCCGCCCCGGGCCGCCCGGCCGGCCGCGTCCCGGTCCCGGCCGCGCCGCCGGCGGGCCCGCCCGGGCGGTTGATTCCCGGGCGGCAGCGCGCGTACTCTCCCGCCCATGTTTCACGTCGTCGAGCATCCGCTGGTGCAGCACAAGCTGGGGATCCTGCGCACGTCGCAGACGAGTACGGCCAAGTTCCGGGAGGTGACGAGGGAGATCACCAACCTGCTGACCTACGAGGCGACCAAGGACCTGGAAACCGAGACGGCGACGGTGGAGGGCTGGGCGGGGTCGGTGACCGTGCGGCAGATCGTGGGAAAGAAGGTGGCCGTCGTGCCGATCCTCCGCGCCGGGATCGGGATGCTGCAGGGGGTGCTGGACCTGATCCCCGCGGCCCGCGTCAACGTCGTCGGCCTGTACCGCAACGAGGAGACGCTCCAGCCCGTGCAGTACTACCGCAAGTTCAACGTGGACATCGCCGAGCGGCTCGCCATCGTCCTCGACCCGATGCTCGCCACCGGACACTCGTTCGTCGCCACCGTGCGCATGCTCCACGACGCCGGCTGCCGGACCGTTCGCGGCCTGTGCCTCGTGGG
>JAFGHH010000304.1 GCA_016930215.1 Deltaproteobacteria bacterium | reverse complement strand
GTCGTGGGCGGCGCGCTGCAGGTCGTGCTGACGGGGGCGGCGGCGTTCGGGGCGGCCCGGCTGGCCGGCCTCGAGACGCCGTCGGCGGTGCTGGTCGCGTTCCTGGTGGCGATGTCGTCCACGGCGATCGTGCTGCGGGCGCTGGCGGCGCGCGGGGAGACCGAGGCGCCGCACGGCCGGCTGGTGGTCGGCGTGCTGATCTTCCAGGACCTGTGCGTGGTGCCGATGATGCTGGCCCTGCCGATGCTGGCCGGGGCGGGCGGCGGCCCGGCGGAGGCGGCACTGGTGGCCGGCAAGGCGGTGGCGGTGGTCGCCGGAACGCTGGTGGCGGGCCGGTTCGTCGTGCCGTGGGTGCTGCGGGGCGTGGCGGCGGTCGCCTCGCGCGAGGTGCTGCTGTTGACGGTGGTGCTGATCAGCGCCGGCACGTTGTGGGCCACCGCGCAGACCGGGCTGTCGATGGCGCTCGGGGCGTTCCTGGCGGGCGTGATCGTGGCCGGGACGCCGTTCGGGCGCCAGGCGATCTCGGACGCGCTCCCGCTGCGCGACATCTTCCTCAGCCTGTTTTTCGTCTCGGTCGGCATGCTGCTCGACATCGCCACGGTGGCCGAGCGGCCGCTGCTGGTGCTGGGGCTGGCGCTGGCCCTGCTGGTGGGCAAGGCGCTGGTCGCCGGCATCGCGGCGCTGGTGCTGCGGATGCCGGTACGCGCGGTGGTGCTGGCCGCCGTGGCGCTGGCGCAGGTCGGCGAGTTCTCCTTCGTGCTGCTGACCACCGGCACCGGGCTGGGCCTGTTGGACGCGGGGTCGGCCCGCGTGTTCCTCGCGGCCTCGGTGATCACGATGCTGGTCACGCCGCTGGCGATCGCGCTCTCGCCGCGCATGGCGGCGGGCGCCGCGCGCATGGGGGCGCTCGGTCGGCTGCTCGGCGTCCGCGCGGTCGATGAGCCCGAGGCGGCGCACCGTGGGCTGGCCGACCATGTGATCATCGCCGGGTTCGGCACGGGCGGGCGGATGATCGCCGACACGCTGCAGGAGCTGGGACAGCCCTACATGGTGGTGGACCTCAACGCGGAGTCGGTGCGCAAGGCGCAGGCCGACGGACTGGCCGCGTACTACGGCGACGTGACGTCGGCCGAGGTGCTGCGGCTGTCGGGGCTGGAGCGGGCGGCGGCCTTCGTGCTGGTGCTGTCGGACCCGGGAGCGACGAAGCGCGCGGTGGAGGTCGCGCGAAGCGTGGCGCCGCAGCTGCCGATCCTCGCCCGCTGCCGGTTCGCCGGCGAGGTGGACGACCTGCGGCGCCGGGGCGCGACGCTGGTGGTGCCGGCGGAGGTGGAGAGCTCGGTCGAGATGCTGGCGGGGCTGCTGCGCCTGCGCGGGGTGCCGCGCAACGTGATCGACGCGCGGGTCGAGGATGCACGGGCGGCGTCGGGGCCGCTCGAACGGCGCTTGACGGTGCCGCCCACCGCGCGCCCGGACCTCGGCGACCTGCTGCGGCAGGTGCGGCTGGAGAGCTACCTGGTCGGGGCCGCGGACTGGGTGGCGGGCAAGAGCATCCTCGAGTCGCAGGTCCGCTCGGTGACCGGGGCGTCGGTCGTGGCGTTGCGCCGGGCCGGGAAGCTGCAGACCAATCCCTCGGCCGACGAGCGTTTCGCGGCCGGCGACATCGTGTACCTGATCGGCGCCCGCGAGGAGGTCGCGCAGGCCGGCACGTGGTTCGCGACCGGCGCGAAGGAGCCGGAACGCCCGTTCGAGGAGCCGGCGGCCGCCGGTTGACGTTGCCGAGGCCGTCGGCTGTCCGGTAGAGTGGTCCCTGCTCGACGGCGGCGTGTACCGCGCGCGGCGTCCGCGAGGGGGAAGGTGTCTTCGTGACGTCCGGCAGGCTGGTGGTGGTTTCGAACCGGTTGCCCGTCGTCCTGCAACGGACCAAGCAGGGCGAGTGGCGGGTGCAGTCCGGGACGGGCGGGCTGGTGACCGCGATGGCGCCGGTGCTGCGGGACCGCGGCGGCCTGTGGATCGGTTGGGCCGGCACGCCCGCGGCGCAGGCGCGCGACGTCGAGCTGCGGCTGGCGGCGGGCGTGGAGGGGGTCGGCTACACGCTGCGCGACGTGCCGCTGACGCGGGACGAGGTCGACGGCTACTATCACGGGTTCGCCAACGAGATCTTGTGGCCGCTGTTCCACGACCTGCCGTCGCGCTGCAACTTCGACCCGGACTACTGGCCGGTCTACGAGGCGGTCAACGCGAAGTTCGCGGCGGCGGTCGCGGAGCACGCCGGGTCGGAGGACTACCTCTGGGTCCACGACTACCACCTGATTCTGCTGGGGCGCGAGGCGCGCCGGCTGGGGTTGCGGCAGCGGGCCGGGTTCTTCCTGCACATCCCGTTCCCGCCGCCGGACCTGTTCTTCAAGCTGCCGTGGCGGTTCCAGCTGCTCGAGGCGCTGCTGGACTACGACCTGGTGGGGTTCCAGACGGTCCGCGACCGCCGCAACTTCCTGCAGTGCGTGCGCGCGCTGCTCCCGGGGTCGCGGGTCCGCGGCGCCGGGGCCGTGGTGTCGCTGGAGGTTCCCGACCGGCGGGAGACCCGGGTCGGCGCCTTCCCGATCAGCATCGACTTCGACGACTTCGCCCGCTTCGCGGCCACGGCGGAGGTGGCGCAGAAGGCCTGGCTGATCCACGAGTCGCTCCCGCGCCGCCAGCTGGTCCTCGGGCTCGACCGGCTGGACTACAGCAAGGGGATTCCGGAGCGCATCCGGGCGCTCGCGCGGGCCCTCGAGCGGTTCCCGGAGCTGCGGCGGAACATCACGTTCGTGCAGGTGGTGGTCCCGAGCCGGACGGACGTGGCGGAGTACAAGCGGCTGCGGGACGAGATCGAGCGGCTGGTCGGGCGGGTCAACGGCCGGTTCACCTCGGCGGGCTGGACGCCGATCCACTACATCTTCCGGTCGCTCTCGCGGGTCGAGCTGGTGGCGTACTACCGGACCTGCGAGCTCGCGCTGGTCACGCCGCTCAAGGACGGCATGAACCTGGTCTGCAAGGAGTTCTGCGCCTGCAGCCTCGACCACAACTCGGTGCTGATCCTGTCCGAGTTCGCCGGGGCGGCGGCGCAGCTCCAGCACGGGGCGCTGCTGGTCAACCCGCACGACATCGACGGCATGGCCCAGGCGTTGTGGGACGCCTTCCGCATGCCGCAGGCGGAGCGGGCGCAGCGGATGCAGGCGCTCCGACGCTCGATCCGCCAGCAGAACATCTACCGCTGGGTCGACACGTTCCTGCAGGCGGCAACGAGTCACCAGTTGAGCGACTTCCCGGTGGCGCTGGCCTACGTGCCGCGGCGGACGGAGCCGCCGCCGGCGTGAGCCACCCGACCCGCGCGGCTCACAGTGCGATCACGTCGTCCGAGCCGGTGCGCACGGCCTGGACCAGCGCCAGGTAGTCCAACAGGTGGCGGGTGATCAGGAACCGCTCGCGGACCAGCGCCCGCGCCCGTTCGCCCATCTTGTGCGCCCGGTCCGGCTGGCTGAGCAGCTGGCGGATCCGGTAGGCGGCGCCGTCCACGGAGTGGACGAGGAAGCCGGTGATGCCATCGAGGATCTGCACGGTGATCCCGCCGGTGGCGCCGCCGATCACGGGCTTGCCCTTCCACATCGCCTCGGACACGGTCAGGCCGAACCCCTCGCGCGTCGACTTCTGCAGAACCACCGCTGCCGCGCGCTGCAGGGCGTTGATCTCGAGGTCGGCGGTCGGGGGCAACAGCAGGACGTGCACCAGCGGATCGTCGCCGGCCGCCGCGCGGACCTCGGCGATCACCTCCGCCCCTTCCGGGTCGTCGGTCGCCTCGCCCCCCACCAGCACGAGCCGGCACGGGACGTAGCGCGACGCCAGCCGCCAGGCATGGATCACGCCGACCGGATCCTTGAACCGGTCGAAGCGCGAGACCTGCAGGACGAACGGCAGGTCGCGCGGCAGCTGCAGCCGGTCGAGCACGGCCTCGATCTCCTCGGGCTCCAGGTCGCGGTTCTTCTCGGCCAGCGGATCGATCGACGGGTGCACCAGGAACTGGTGGTGCGGCAGCGGTCGCGTGAACTGCGGCATCGACCAGATCGACGCGTCGTAGCCGGCGACGATCGGGCCGAGGAAGCGCCACAGCGGCCGCGACGGCGTGGCGGCGTCGATGTGGCAGCGCCAGATCCAGGTCCCGGACCGCTCGTGGCGGTGGTGGATCAGCGCCGCGGGCTGCGGGTCGTGGATCAGCAGCACCTCGGCGTCGAGCGGCAGGCGGGCGGCGTTGCGCGCGTTGACCTCGAGGTAGTGCTCGAGCTCGGCGTCCGCCACTCGGACCGGCAGGCCCTGCAGGCCGTTGTGGAACGACTTGGTGGTCCGGTAGAAGTCGGCATCCCCCTCCAGCACCTCCCACCGCGCATCGATGCCGGCCTCGCGGAGCAGCGGAATCATCCGGCGCAGGATCTCGGCCACGCCGCCGCCGACCGCGGTCGAGTTGACGTGCAGCATGCGGACGCCCTGCAGGTGTCGGCCGAGCGCGCGGATTTCGCCGATGCGCGACGGCCCGACGATCGGCTCGTAGTCCTGGAGTTCGATCGTCATGCCGCAGCCTCCGTCAGCAGCTGCGCCACGGCGTCGCGCACGTCCTCGATCCGCAGGGCGGGAAAATCGATCCGTCGGATGGCCGCGGCGAGATCGTGGAGGCCGAGCGAGCCTTCGATCCAGGCGCTGAAGTCGTCGCTGCGCACGTCGAGCCGCGTGCGGGCCTCGAAGAAGTGGTAGTAGATCGCGCCGCGCGAGGCCTGGGCCACGGCGTCCCGCAGGCCGGGCAGGTCGGTGGCCTCGACGCCGGTGGGATAGGCGACCAGCATCGAACGCTGGAAGTACAGCTCGCTGCCCGGCCGGGCCCACGGCACGTGGTGGCTCGCCATCAGGTGGTCCTCGACGATCTCGAGCAGTGCCGCCCGCAGCGCCTCGGACTCCGGGTTGTCGTAGGGATCGAAGTTCCCGAGCCGCTCGGCGAGCACCGCGTCCTGCAGCCCCGCCTCGGCCCAGTAGGCGAACTCGTGGCCGAAGGCCGAGAAGTCGTAGGCCGGGTCGAGCGGGAAGCGGAACAGGTGGTGTCGCAGCACGGCCGCATCGACCTCGCGGAGCGCCGTGAGCAGCTCGCGCAGGTTGGCGGCGTTTCGCCCGGTGGCCATGCGCAGCGCGTGGGCGTCGTAGAGCACGAACGGATGCACGGTCATCGCTCCTTCCCTCCCCCGCCGAAGGCCTCGAGCAGCGTCAGCAGCTCGCCGACGCCCGCAACGCGGAAGCGCGCCGCGCTCGGCCGGACCCGCCGGGCCACGAGCACGCCGACGTCGCGCGGGCCGAGGGCCGCGAACAGGTCCTCGTCGGTCCGGTCGTCGCCGGCGGCGCACAGCGGCAGGCCGCGCCAGCGGGCGGGCCCGCGGCGCAAACGTCGCGCGACACGACCCTTGTCCGCACCGCGCAGGCGCGCCTCGACCACGCAGTCGCCCCGCAACAACCGGAAGCCGCGGGGCAGCCCCGCCCGCAGCGCCCGTTCCGCCGCGGCCAGCCACCCGGCGCGCAGCGCCGGCGGCAACGGCCGCACGTGGACCGCCACGCCGAACGGCTTGGATTCGACGAACAGCCCGCCCGGCGCTCGACGCAGCGCCCGCCGCACCGCCCGCTCGAGCCTCCGGGCGGCGCGACGACAGGCCGCGGCAGCGCTCACGCCGCGCGGCGGCTCCCACGCCCGCTCGGCGCCGTGGCTTCCCGCCAGGTCCAGCCCGGCCAGCGGCCACGCGCCGCGGAGGAAGGCGAGCGGTCGGCCGGAGACGATGCACACCGGATGACCTGCGGACAGCAGCCGAGCCACCGCGCGCCGGGCGCGGACCGACGGCACGGCCCGCGACGGGTCGCGGCGGAACGGCGCCAGCGTTCCGTCGTGGTCCAGCACGAAGCCCCAGCGCGGCGCGCGGGCCCGCAGCCCGGCCGCGAGCCGGCCCGGGGCCACGAGGCGGGGCGGGCGGTCAGTGGTAGTACCAGATCGACGCATAGTCCTCGGGGGCCTCGCCCCGCCGCTCCAACTCGGCCAGGTACTCCCGGATCGGCACGTCGGTGAAGACGAAGGTCTCGCTGGCGCGGATCTTCTTCTCCCACGGATGGAACTCGTAGACGCGACGTCCGTCCGGCAGGATCGAGATCAGGTCGTGGTGCTGGGCGCGCAGCAGGTAGTTCTTGCCGAGCCGCGGGACGTTGAACACGGTCTCGTCGGTCCGCACCAGGCCGGGGAACAGGCGGGCCTCCTCCTTGGCCTCCTGCAGCAGGCGGGCGATCGGCACGCGATAGTGGCCGAGCTCCTCCTTCCCCTTCGGGCAGAAGGTGTAGTACGGGTCGATCCCCGCCTGTCGGCCGAGACGTCGGGTCGCCGCGGTCTCGAAGCGGCGGCTGTTCTCCACCGTGAACACGAGCTGGTTGTAGACGGCGACGCCGGCCCGCCGGATCGCCTGCACGGCGGCCACCAGCTCGGGCGTGATCTCGTAGACATGCTCGAGGTGCGTCACCACGCACAGCTCGCGGCGGGGCGGGTCGTGCAGCTCGGCCAACAGCCCGACCAGCGACTCGCTGATGCGGAACGGCACCGTGATCGGCATCCGGGTCCCGAGGCGGATCCGTTCCACGTGATCGATCTCCGCCAGCCGCCGCAGGATGCGGCCGAGGCGTCCGTCGCCCATCACGAGCGGGTCGCCGCCGGTGACCAGCACCTCGCGGATCGCCGGGGTCCGTGCGATCCATTCGACCGCCCGCTCGATCTCGGCCTCGGGAGCCAGCGCACCCGGCGCGAGCACCTCGTCGATCTCCCAGTTGCGCTGGCAGTAGACGCAGATCTGCGGGCAGGTGTTGTACGGCTTGAGGATGCAGATCTGCGGGTAGCGCCGGGTGACCAGCGGCACGGGCGACGTGTCGTGCTCGCGCATGAAGTCGAACGTCCGGCGCCGCTGGCCCTTGGCGCGCGCCAGGCTGTCGACGTAGTCGGCGGGGGGCAGCACCTGCGCGCGGACCGCGTGGTCGCGCGAGCGGTCGTCGCCCTCGTCCATCAGATGCGCGTAGTACGGCGTCACCCCGAACGGGATGCGGTGCGCCGTCGCCCGCTCGATCGCGGCCCGCTCGGCGGCGTCGAGCGGCGCCAGGCGCGCCAGCGCGTCGGCGTTGCGGGCGACGTGGCGCACGTGCCACCGCCAGTCCAGCCAGTCGGCCGGGGAGGCGCCGAACGATTCCAGGATCTGCTCGCGTCGGCGCGCGCGGTAGGCGACGACGGCCGGATCGAGCCCGGTCGGGTAGCGCGCCACCCAGCGCTGGACGTGACGCGACAAGCCGTCCAGATCGCGGGACCGCTCGACCGCCGCCTCGCGCCCGTCGAGCCGCAGGAACGCGGGGAGCGACTGGCCGTGGTAGACCCTGCTGCGGCCTTCGACGGCGAGGAACAGGTGCTTGAACTCCTCGAAGAAGCCGGGCGACAGGTTCGCCGGCAGGCGCTCGGTACGGCCGCGGACGACGTTCCGCAGCAGGGCCAGCGCGTCGAAGCCGGCCAGGCGCACGTTGCGCAGAGCGAGCATGTTGCGCAGGACCCGCAGGCCGTCGCGGACGACGATCGCCTCGAGCGGTCCGGCGTCGCCCGCCGGTCCCTCCGGCGCCAGTTCCAGGTCGGAGAGCCGGCGGGCCAGCGCCCGGCGGGCGTCGTCGACGGAGCGCGAGCGCGCGAGCGTCCGCCAGAGCTTCGGCGACGCGCGCCGCAGCTCGTTCGCGAAGGTCGCAAGCGATGGTCTCGAGGGCATTCTCGTCGTCTACGGATCGGAGCCGCGGCTGTCAAGCGAAAGAGGCCGTCTCGGCCGGGAATCGAACGGGAGACGGCGACTGACAGGCGGCCGTCCGTCTGCTAGCGTGGGCCGCCTGGAGGAGAGGTCCATGGAGTACGAGACGATCCGGTGGGAACGCGACGGGGCGATCGGCATCGTCCGGCTCCACCGTCCGGAACGGATGAACGCCGTCATCGAGCGGATGTACGAGGAGCTGCGGGACTGCTTCGAGGCGGCGGGGCGCGACGACGGCGTTCGCGTGGTGCTGCTCACCGGCTCCGTGCTGCGCCGCGACGGGCGCGAGAAGCAGGCGTTCTGCGCCGGCGCGGACCTCAAGAAGCACGACGCGGGCGAGCGGACGCACGCCGAGAAGCGGGCCTACATCGAGCTGGCGCACGAGACGACGCGACGGATCCACGAGTTCGAGAAGCCGGTGGTGGTGGTGGTGAACGGGCCGGCCCGCGGCGCGGGCACCGAGATGGCGATGGCCTGCGACTTCCTGCTGATGGCCGAGGAGGCGACGCTGGCCTTTCCGGAGACCTCGCTCGGGACCTTCGTCGGCGGCGGGGTGACCTACTACCTGCCGCGACTGGTGGGGCCGGCGCGCGCCAAGGAGCTGGTGTACACGGGGCGGGCCGTCGACGGCCGCGAGGCGGTGGCGCTGGGGCTGGCGGTGCGGTGCTTCCCGGTCGCCCGGCTGATGGACGAGGCGCTGGCGTTCGCCCGGATCCTGGCGGAGAAGGCGCCGCTATCGATGCGCTTCGCCAAGCGGCGCCTGCAGCAGTGGCCGGTCCCGGACCTCGGGACGGTGCTGCAGCTCGAGACGGACGCGATCCTGCACTGCATGGACACGGAGGACTGGCACGAGGGGGTGCGGGCGTTCGCCGAGAAGCGCAAGCCCGGGTTCCGCGGGGTGTGAGATGGGTCTGGAGCGGATCTTCCACGCGCAGTCGGTGGCGATCGTCGGGGCGTCGCAGGACGAGCGGAAGCGGGGGTACCAGGCGATCCTGGCGCTGCGGCGGTGCGGGTTCGAGGGGCAGGTCTACCCGGTACACCCGAAGGAGGAGAGCATCCTCGGGCTGCCCTGCTACCGGAGCGTGCTGGCAATCCCGGGGCCGGTGGACCTGGCGCTGATCACGACGCCGGCGACCACGGTGCCGGGGCTGCTCGAGCAGTGCGGGCAGAAGGGGATCGGCGGGGCGGTGGTGATCGCGGGCGGCTTCGGCGAGCTGGGCGAGAAGGGCCGGGCGCTGCAGGAGCGGCTGGTGCAGTCGGCGCGGCGGCACGGGGTGCGCGTCGTGGGCCCGAACACCAGCGGCATCATCAGTGTGCGGCGGGGCCTGAACCTGGCCGGCATCGCGGACGTGCCGCGCGGCGACATCGCGCTGCTGTCGCAGTCCGGCAACATGGCCCTGCACCTGATCACCGAGGCGGCGCTCAAGACGCAGAAGGGGTTCTCGTACTACATCGGCGTGGGCAACGAGGCCGACATCAAGTTCCACGAGTACCTGGAGTTCCTGGCGGCGGACCCGGGGACGCGGGCGATCGTGATCTACGTCGAAGGGCTGTCCGACGGGCGGCGCTTCCTGCAGCAGGCGTACCTCGCCTCGCGGGACAAGCCGATCGTGCTGCTCAAGAGCGGCCGGTCGTCCAAGGGTCGCCGGTCGGCCGGCTCGCACACCGGGGCGCTGGCCGGCATCTCGGAGGTGGCGCGCACGGCCTTCGGACGCGCGGGGATCCTCACGATCGAGAACTCGGACGAGCTGTTCCCGGCGACGGAGGCGCTGGCCAGCCTGCCGCCGATGCGGGACAAGCGGGTGGCGATCCTCGCGGACGGCGGCGGGCACGCCACGATCGCGGCCGACGTCCTGACCGACCACGGGATCGAGATCCCGGAGCTGTCCAAGGCGACGCGCGACCGGCTGCGGGCGGTGCTGCCGGCCAACGCCGCGCTGCGCAACCCGATCGACGTCGCGGGGGGTACCGACTCCGACCCCGGGGTGTTCGCCGCCTGCGCGCGGATCCTGCTCGAGGACCCGCACATCGACGGTCTGCTGCTGGTGGGGCTGTTCGGCGGCTACGGCATCCGCTTCGCCGAACGGCTCAAGTTCATCGAGGAGGACGCGGCGCACCAGATGGGCAAGCTGGTGACGGAGACGAAGAAGCCGCTGGTCGTCCACAGTCTGTACCGCTTCGCCAAGCCGCACTCGCTGGAGCTGCTCCGCTACTACGGCATCCCGGTCTACGACTCGCTGGACATCGCCTGCAAGTGCGTCTCGGTGCTGGCGACCTACGGCCACTACCTGGCCACGCACCACCAGCGCACGAACTTCGTGCTCGATTGGGGCGCGGGGGCCAAGAAGCGCGGCCGGGCGCTGATCGACGGCGCGCTGGCCGAGGGCCGCCACGTGCTGCTCGAGTCCGAGGCACGGGAGCTGCTGCGGCTGCACGGGGCACCGGTGCCGCCGGACGCGCTGGCGCGCACGGCGGAGGAGGCGGTGCGGGCGGCGAAGCGGCTGCGCGGGCCGGTGGCGCTGAAGGTGGTCTCGCCCCAGATCCTGCACAAGAGCGAGGCGGGGGGCGTGCGGCTGGGGCTCGAGACCCCGGCCCAGGTCCGGTCGGCGTTCCGCGAGATCGTCCGCAGCGCGGGGCGCTACGACGCGCGGGCGGAGATCCGCGGCTGCCTGGTGGCGCCGATGGCTCCGCGCGGGGTGGAGACGATCATCGGCACCAAGCTCGACGCCCAGTTCGGGCCGGTGATCCTGTTCGGCCTGGGAGGGATCCTGGTCGAGGTGCTGAAGGACGTCTCGACGCGCGTGCTTCCGATCTCGCGCAACGCCGCACGGAGGATGCTGGGCGAGCTGAAGGGCGCGGACATCCTCGGCGGCTACCGCGGCAAGCCGCCCGTGGATAAGGATGCGCTGGCGGGCCTGCTGCTGGCGATCTCGGAGCTGGTCCAGGCCTACCCGGAGATCCAGGAACTGGACCTCAACCCGGTGGTGGCGCACGCCCGCGGCGCGACGGTGGTCGACGCGCGGATCCTGCTGCGGCGCAACGGCAGCAACCACGTCGCGCGCTAGCCCGGGGGGCGACGACCCGCGAGAGGGGACGGCATGTTCCGCATTCGACGCATTCGCGACTGCACGCTGCCCTCCGAGCGGGACGCGGTGGCGCAGGTACAGCAGATCCTCCGCGAGCAGTTCGGCGGCGTGCCGGAGGAGGACATCGCGCACCTGCCGGAGCAGCTCCACGATCCGCTGCGGTTCCGCTACCGCACGATGATCTTCACGGCCACGGACGGCCGCAACCGCGTGCGCGGCTTCGCGATTCTCCTGCACATGCCGGACCTGCGCTTCTGCTACCTGGACTTCCTCTCGGCGGCGCGGCTGACCATGGGTCACGGCATCGGCGGCGCGCTGTACGAGCGCCTGCGCGAGGAGGCGCTGGTCCTCGGCACGGTCGGACTGTTCTTCGAGAGCCTGCCGGCGGACCCGGCCCTGTGCCGCAAGGAGTCCGAGCGGGCGGAGAACCGGGCGCGGCTGATGTTCTACGAGCGGCACGGGGCACGGCCCATCGCCGGCACGGCCTACGAGACGCCGCTGCGGCCCGGTGCCGACTGTCCGCCGCACCTGCTGTTCGACGACTTGGGCCGCGGGGTCGCCCTGCGCCGCGATCAGGCCCGGGCCATCGTGCGGGCGATCCTCGAGCGCAAGTACGGTCCGCACTGCCCGCCGGGCTACATCGACGAGGTCGTGGAGTCGTTCCGCGACGACCCGATCCGGCTGCACGAGCCGCTGAAGAGGGGCGGCGGCACGACGGTCCCGGTGCAGCCGGTGCCGTCGGTGGAGAAGAGGATCGCGCTGGTGGTGAACGACCGGCACGAGATCCACCACGTCCGCGAGCGGGGATACGTGGAAGCGCCGGTGCGGGTCGAGGCGATCCTGCGGGAGCTGGACAAGACGGGGTTGTTCGAGCGGATCGAGCCGCGGCATTTCGCCGACGAGCACGTGCGGGCGGTCCACGACGGGGAGTTCGTCGATTTCGTCAAGCGCGTCTGCGCGGTGGTGGACCCGGACGAGTCGGTCTACCCGTACGTGTTTCCGATCCGGAACCGGACGCGACCGCCGTGGGACCTCCCGACGCGGGCCGGCTACTACTGCATCGATACCTTCACGCCGCTGCACCGCAACGCCTGGCCCGCGGCCCGGCGGGCCGTGGACTGCGCGTTGACGGGCGCCGACCGGCTGCTCGAGGGGGTCCGGGTGGCCTACGCGCTGGTGCGACCGCCGGGGCACCACGCCGAGCGGCGGTCGTTCGGGGGGTTCTGCTACCTCAACTCCACGGCCGTCGCCGCGCACTACCTCTCGCGGCACGGCAAGGTCGCGGTGCTCGACCTGGACTACCACCACGGCAACGGGACGCAGGACGTCTTCTACGACCGGGACGACGTGTTGACGGTGTCGATCCACGGGCATCCCCGCTTTGCCTATCCGTACTT
Source organism: Deltaproteobacteria bacterium (assembly GCA_016930215.1). Classification (GTDB taxonomy): domain Bacteria; phylum Myxococcota_A; class Polyangia; order DRWM01; family JAAZOP01; genus JAAZOP01. Next base: position 7,708 of record JAFGHH010000304.1, on the reverse strand, counting down.
CACGGGGTTCATCGACGAGCGCGGGGCGGGGCGCGGGGCCGGGTACAACGTCAACCTCGCGTTGCGCGAGCAGGTGAACGGCACGCAGTACGGCTCGGCGCTGGACGGCGCGCTGCGGCTCGTGGCGCGGTTCGCGCCACGCTTCCTCGTGGTGGCCCTGGGATTCGACACCGCCAAGGGCGATCCGACGGGAAGCTGGGACCTGCGCGCCGCGGACTTCGCGGCCAACGGCCGGCGGCTCGGCCGGCTCGGCCTGCCGCTCTTGGTGGTCCAGGAGGGCGGCTACCTGACGCGCGCCCTCGGCTCGTGCGCCCGGGCCTTCTTCAAAGGACTGGCGGAGTCCAGCGCCGACGTGGCCGGTGCTCCGAAGGCGGCACCGGCCGGGTCTCCCGCGCCTGCCGGAGCGCGGGCCGCGGCCGCGGCGCCGGCCCGTTCCCGGCCCAGCACGAACCCGCCGAGAACGCCGGGCGGCAACGGCGAGGCCCGCAAGACGTCTCCGGCAGGCGGCCCTACCGCTCGGTGAGCGACCCGTGGAGCTCGAGCAGCCGCTGCTGGCTGTCGAGCGGCGTCTCGCCCTCGCCGGGCCGCAGGCGGACGTAGCTGCCGTCGGGCTGCATCCGGCGGGCGCGCACGTTGTCGCGAAGATAGGTCTCCAGCACGACGTCGCGGAGATGGCGCACCAGCGCCGGGCTCTCCACGGGGAACAGCACCTCGACGCGCCGGTTGAGGTTGCGCGGCATCAGGTCGGCGCTCCCGAGGTACACCTCCTCGGCGCCGCCGTTCTGGAACCAGTAGATCCGGCTGTGCTCGAGGAACCGGCCGACGATGCTGCCGACGGTGATCCGGTCGCTGAGGCCCGGCACGCCTGGGCGCAGGCAGCACATGCCGCGCACCAGCAGGTCGACGCGCACGCCGGCCCGGGACGCCTCGTACAGCAGCCGGATCGTCTTCTCATCGACCAGCGAGTTGACCTTGACGATCAGGTGGCCCTCGCCGCCCCCCTGCGCGTGCCGGATCTCGCGGCCGATCAGCTCCTCCAGGCGGCGGCGGAGGTTGATCGGCGCGACGAGCAGCTTGCGATAGTCGTCCTTCGAGGCGCCGCCCGTGAGCACGTTGAACAGGTCGCTGGCGTCGGCGCCGATCGCCTCGTCGCAGGTCAGCAGCCCGAGGTCGGTGTACAGGCGGGCCGTGGTCGGGTTGTAGTTGCCGGTCGCCAGGTGGACGTAGCGGCGGATCCGGTCGCCCTCGCGGCGGACGATCAGCGCGACCTTGGAGTGGGTCTTGAGTCCCAGCAGGCCGTAGACCACGTGCACGCCCTCGCGCTCCAGCGCCTTGGCCCAGCCGATGTTGCTCTCCTCGTCGAAGCGCGCCTTGAGCTCCACCAGCACGGCGACCTGCTTGCGGTTCTCGTTGGCCTCGAGCAGCGCGCGGACGACGGGCGAGTTGCGGCCGACGCGGTAGAGCGTGATCTTGATCGCCAGCACGTCGGGGTCGCGGGCCGCGGCGTGCAGCAGGTCGACGACCGGCTCGAACGACTCGAAGGGATGATGCAGGAGGATGTCGCCGCGGCGGATCGCGGCGAACGGGTCGTCGGCCGAGGTCCCGTCCGCCAGGGCCGGCGGCACGACCGGCAGGAACGGGGCGTGCAGCAGCTTGCGGCGGCTGATCGAGGCCAGGGCGCGCAGCGCGGACAATCCGAGCGGCCCGGCGAGACGCTGGACGTCGCGGGCGTCCAGCTCGAGGTGCGAGACGAGGAAGCGGAGCAGGTCCAGCGGGATCTCGGGGACGACCTCGAGCCGCACGACGCCGCCGAAGCGACGTCGGCGGACCCCCTCCTCGATCGTCTCGAGCAGGTCGTCGGCCTCGAGCTCCTGGATCGCGACCTCGGCGTCGCGCGTCACCCGGAACGGGTGCGCCTCGAGCACCTCCAGCCCCGGGAACAGGGTGCCGAGATTGGCGGCGATCACCTGCTCGAGCCAGACGAAATAGTGCTTCTTGGGCACGGTGCCGTTCTTGCGGGTCGCGCCGGAGGACGGCTTGAGCGGGACGAGGCGCGGGAGGGTATCGGGCACCTTGAGGCGGACGAAGCGCACTTCACCGCCCGGGTCGCGCACGCGGATCGCGAGGTTGAGGCTCAGGTTCGAGATGTGGGGGAAGGGCCGGCCGGGGTCGACGGCCAGCGGGGTGAGCACCGGGAACACGTCCTCCTGGAAGTAGCGGGCCATCGCCTCCCGTTGGCCCTCGTCCAGGTCGTTCCAGCCGAGGACCGAGATCCCCTGCTCGCGCAGCGCGGGCAGCAGGCTGCCGTGCAGGCAGGCGTACGCCTCGTCCATCAGCGCCCCCGCCGCCTTGCGCACCTCGGCCAGCTGCTTGTCGGGGGTCGCGCCGTCGGCGGACAGGTCGAGCACGCCGGCGGCGACCTGCTGCTTGAGGCCGGCCACGCGAACCATGAAGAACTCGTCCATGTTCGAGCCGACGATGGCGAGGAACTTGGCGCGCTCGACCACCGGATGGGCCTCGTCGAGCGCCTCCTCGAGGACGCGCTGCTGGAAGCGCAGCAGGCAGAGCTCGCGGTTGAGGAACAGCTTGGGGAAGGCGAGGTCCAACGCGGCGGGCGGGGCCGCCTCCGGTCCGTCGGGCTGCGGCGCCTCCTCGAGCGTTGCGCGGCCGGAATTCTCGTCGGTCGGTTCGTGGCCCATGGTCGATCCCGCGCGCGCCTCCAGCAGCGGGATTAGGGCACACGACCCCACGACGGGCAAGCCCGCGGGCCGCCCGTGCCGGAAGCGACGCCGGAGCATGGGAATCGGGCACCGGGGCCGCGGGCCGCATCCGCCGCGGCGGCCTGGAGATCCGAAGCGGCTTGCGCTAGAAGCGCCCCATGCCCGCCTCCGGGGCGGCGGCCGTGGCCGGCGGGTCGCAGGACGGGGCGGGAACGAGCGCTTGCGAGATGTGGAGAGGCGGAACATCGCTCCTGCGCGATTTCGACTTCCCGGCGGCCGCCAAGTGGCTGCTGCTGGGGGCGCTGGTCGGCGTGGTCGGCGGCCTGGGGGCGATGGGGTTCCAGTTCGCGTTGCAGTTCCTGCGGGAGCTGTGCCTCACCTCGTGGGCCGGCCTGCAGATGGGCAACCCGGGCGGCGAGCCGGCGGAGTACGGGTTCGCGCTGGGAGCCTACGCTCCGTATCTCGTGGTCGCGCTCCCGGCGCTCGGCGGGCTGGTCTCCGGCGTGCTGGTGCAGCGACTGGCCCCCGAGGCCGAGGGGCACGGCACGGATGCGGCGATCGACGCCTACCACCGCAAGCTCGGCGTGATCCGCAAGCGGGTGCCGCTGGTCAAGCTGGTCACGGCGGCGATCACGCTCGGGACGGGCGGCTCGGGCGGTCGCGAGGGTCCGATCGCGCAAATCGGCGCGGGGTTCGGCAGCTTCCTGGCGACGCAGCTGGGGCTCAACGCGCGCGACCGGCGGATGCTGCTGGCGGCGGGGATCGGCGCGGGGGTCGGCGCCATCTTCCGCGCGCCGCTGGCGGGCGCGATCTTCGCCGGCGAGGTCCTGTACTCGTCCTCGGACGTCGAGACCGAGGTGCTGCTGCCGGCGACGGTGGCCTCGATCTTGGCCTACTCGGTCTACGCAATGCAGTTCGGCTGGGGCCACATGTTCGACGGCGCCGGCGAGTTCGGCTTCTCCAACCCGCTGGAGCTGGGACCGTACCTCGTGCTGGCGCTGGTGCTGGCGTTGGCGGCGCTGGTCTACACCAAGCTGTTGTACGGGATGCGGGATCTGTTCGCGCGGCTGCCGATCCGCAAGGAGCTGCGGCCGATGCTCGGCGGCGCCCTGACCGGCGTCGTGGCGCTGGTGCTGATCGAGGCCTTCGGCAGCTCGCGGCACGTCGGCGACGTGCTGAGCAGCGGGTACGGCATCATCCAGGACTTCATCCGCACCGACGGCGAGGGCATGGTGCTCCCGGTGCTGCTGCTGGTCGGCCTGGGCAAGATCCTGACCACCTCGCTGTCGATCGGCTCGGGCGGCAGCGGCGGCGTGTTCGGTCCCTCGATGGTGATCGGGGCGACGCTGGGGGGAGCGGTGGGCCACCTGTTCCACGCGGCGATCCCCGGCGTCGTCGAGCATCCGACGACCTTCGCGATCGTCGGGATGGCCGGCTTCTTCGCGGCGGCGGCCAACACGCCGATCTCGACGGTCATCATGGTCAGCGAGCTGACGGGCAACTACGAGCTGCTGGTGCCGTCGATGTGGGTCTGCGCCCTCGCCTTCCTGGTCGGCAAGCCGTGGAGCCTCTACCGGGCCCAGGTGCCGTCCAAGGTCTGGTCGCCGGCCCACGTGGGCGAGTACGCGCCGGAGGTACTGGCGACGACGAGCGTCGGAGAGGTGTTCCGGCGTCAGCGCAAGTTCGTCACGCTGCGCGGCTCGATGAGCCTGCGGGAGGTCTTGGACGCCACCGACCAGTCCCGGCAGCGGTTGTTCCCGGTCCTCGACGACGACGGTCGGCTGCTCGGCGCGTTCCGGATCGACGCGCTGACGCACGCGTTGCACGACCTGCCGCGCGGCGCGCCGCCGCCCGTCGCCGCCGAGCTGGTGCCCCGGCGCACGCTCGCCGTGCGGCTCTCGGAGAGCGTCGACCGCGCGCAACGCCTGCTGCGCAACAACCAGGTCGACGAGCTGCTGGTGCTCGAGGACGGGGACCCGGTGCGGGTCGCCGGGATCCTGACGAGCGCCGACGTGCTGTTGGCCTACACGCGCCGGCTGTCGCGCCGGCAGCTCGGGGAGGACGGGAAGTCCGAGGGCGGGGACGCGCCGGTTCGCTAGGACTGTCCGCGGCGGAAGACCTTGCGGTCCATCACGATCGACAGCGGCCCGGCGACGTAGATCGACGAGTACGTGCCGACGACGACGCCGACGATCATCGCGATCGCGAAGTCCTGGATCGTGCCGCGGGCGAAGAAGGCGACGGCGAGCACGGCGAGGATCGTGGTGACCGACGTGAGCAGCGTGCGGGACAGGGTCTCGTTGACCGAGGTGTTGATCACCTTGACCAGGTCGCGTTCCTGGGTCTTCTGCAGGTTCTCGCGGATCCGGTCGTAGACCACGATCGTGTCGTTGATCGAGTAGCCGACGATCGTCAGGATCGCCGCGACCGTGGTCAGGTTGACCTCCATCCCGGTGAACACGAAGAACCCCAGCGTGATCGCGGCGTCGTGGAACAGGCAGACCACCGCGCCCGGCGCGAAGCGCAGGTCGAAGCGCAGTGCGACGTAGATCAGGATCAGGCCGAGCGCGATCAGCACGCTCTTGATGCCGTCGTTGCGGAGCTTCTCGCCGACCTTCGGGCCGACCCACTCCATCGACAGCTCCTCGACCACCGCGCCCGCCCCCAGCCGCTCGTTCAGGCTCTCCACGACGTCCGGCCCGAACCCGCGCAGGTTGATCTGGTAGCCGTAGACCTGCTCCCGCTCGTCGATCGAGGCCGGGCAGATCGCCGACCGGCAGCGCACGAACAGGTTGATGTCGCGGTAGCGGGTCCGGTCGAGCGTTGCGGCGAGGCGCGCGGCGTCGAGCGGCACGGTCGAATCGATGCGCAGCGCGATCGGCGCCAGCGTCATGTCGATCGCGGCGATTTCCTCCGCCCGCGCCAACCCCTCGGCGGCCAGCGCGCCCTGGACGATGTCCTTCACCGCGCCGACGTCCTGCTCGTTGAGGTTGACCACCTGGGCCAGCGGGATGTCGTAGCGGTACGTCCCGTCCGCGTTCCGCGTCTCGAGCACCGACTCCTCGGGCGGCACGAGCCGGCCGATCATGTCGGCCATCCGCCGCCCCTCGAACTCGATCGAGCCCAACAGGTCGCGCAGCTCCTCGGGCTGGAACCAGCGGTTGACCAGGATGTCGACCTTGGCGCCGGACGTGTCGACGATCACCTCGTCGACCCGGACGGCAACCGGCGTCGCCACGACCGGCGGCTCCGGCGGCGGCTCCGGTTCCACCACAGGCTCCACGGCCTCCACCGGCTCGACCGTCGCCACCGTCGCTTCGAGCTCGGGAACGACGTCCGCCGTCGCCGGCGGTGCGTCGGTCGCCTCCGCATCCGCGTCGGCCGGCTCCTCGGCCGCGGTCCCGGCATCGGCCGGCTGCGGCGGCGCGGACGGCTCCGCAGGCTCCGTCCCGGGCTCCGCGCCCGTCGCCGGCTCCGCAGCAGTCGGCTCGGCGGTCCCAACCGCGGGCTCGCCGCCCACGTCGGGGGTCTGGGCCTGGAGCCGCGGCGCAAGCAACGCTCCGACGAGACCCTGGATTGGGGTTCGGAAGGCAGGAGGCGGAACGGGCTCCACAGGCGCCGCCACGGGCTCCACAGGCGCCGCCACGGGCTTCACAGGCGCCGCCACGGGCTCCACAGGCGCCGCCACGGGCTCCACGGGTGCCGCCACCGGGGCAGGAGAAGCCAGCTCGAGGGCTTCGCGAATCGACGTGGCCAGCGTATCGCGGGCGCCGTCGGAGGGGGCATCGACGCGGACGCGGATCAGGAACGAGCCGTCCGCGGCAGCCACGACCTCGGGGCTCTCGTAGCCCTGTTCGGTGAGGGCGCGTTTGATCGCGGGGGCGTCGATCCCCTCCTTCATCCGGACCTGGAGGGAGGCGCCGCCGGCGAAATCGACGCCGAAGCGCGGGCCGGGCCAGACGAAGAGTCCGACGAGGCAGGCGACGACGGCGAGGGTCGAGGCGAGGGCCGCGGTCCGGATCTTGCCCATGAAGTCGATGTTGATGTTCGGCTTGATCCACTGCATGGCGTCACACGCTCAGCGTCGAGGGGCGCTTCTTGTGGGTGATGTAGTCGAAGAACAGCCGCGTGACGAAGATGGCCGTGACCATCGAGCTGATGATCCCGATCATCAGGGTCACGGCGAACCCGCGGATGGGGCCGGTGCCGAACTGGTAGAGCACGACGGCGGCGATGAAGGTGGTGACCTGGGCGTCGAAGATGGTCCAGAAGGCGCGGGCGTAGCCGGCGTCGACGGCGGCGCGGGGCGACTTGCCGGCGCGCAGCTCCTCGCGGATGCGTTCGTAGATGATCACGTTCGCGTCCACGGCCATGCCCATGGTGAGCACGAAGCCGGTCATGCCGGGGAGGGTCAGGGTGGCGCCGAAGGCGGAGAGGGCGGCGAGCATGAAGACCATGTTGAGGACCAGGGCGACGTCGGCGAACAGGCCGGCGACCTTGTAGTACAGGACCATGAAGACGACGACGAGCAGCAGGCCGACGCCGATGGCCCAGATGCCGCGGCGGACGGAGTCGTGGCCGAGGCTCGGGCCGATCTTGCTCTCGGCGGCGGGGGGCTGCTTGAGCGGCGCGGGGAGGGCGCCGGCCTTGAGCACGACGACGAGGTCCTCGGCCTCCTTCTGCAGCTCCTGGGGCGAGCCGGCGCCGAGGGTGATGCGGCACGACCCGCCCTTGATCGGCTCGATGATCTGCGGGGCGGAGCGGACGGTGCCGTCGAGCACGATGGCCATCAGCCGGCCGACGTTCTTCTCGGTGGCCTCGCCGAACTGGTCGCCGCCCAGCGAGTCGAAGTCCAGGATCGTGTAGATCTGGTCCTTGATCGCGTCGGGGTCGTAGCGCACGCCGGCATTGATCACGCGGTCGCCGGTGACCATTACCTCGGGCTCGAGCAGGAAGGTGCGCCAGCGGTTGGCGACGGCGCCGGGCTG
>JAFGHH010000037.1 GCA_016930215.1 Deltaproteobacteria bacterium | reverse complement strand
GTCCGCGGGATCCTGCGAACGACACACGCACGGCGTTGATCTCGCCGGGGACCAGCGTCCTCGGGGCGTCCACCCGAACCCGCAGCCGCAGGGGATCGTCCTCGCAGCCGGTCGTCGCGACCAGCCCCAGGCCGACGAGCAGCAGGGCGGGTGCCGCCCCTCCGGGGGCCGCTCGCCGGGATCTGGTCGAGCTCGCCGAGACCGTCTGCTTTCCCGGGGTCATCTCGTCACCTCCGCCGAACCGCCGACCTGGACGTCTGGTCCTCTCAGAACCCCCAGGACGTACCCCACGCCGCGGTCTCGGCCGCGTCTTCCGGCCACAGGAGCACCCCGGCGGTGACCGCGCCGCCCACTGCCACCACGCCGATCAAGGTCCAGAACCACCAGCTCTCGACGATCCCGCCGTCGTCGACCGGTTCGACCGGCTCGGTGGGTGGAGCGGCGACGAGAGGTTCGAGCGCCAGGGCGAGTTCCTTCGCTTCGCCCGCCATGACGTCGAACGGCAGCACCGCGTCGCGGTATCCGTCCCTGCGTACCTCGAGGACGTGCCTGCCGGGGCCGAGCTGCAGCAGGTGCGCGAGCGGCGTCGTGCCGACACGCTCACCGTCGAGCAGGACGGTTGCCCCGTCCCGGTCCACCCGCACGACGACCCGGGCGAGATCCCCCTCCATCTGCGCGATCAGGTCCTGCACCTGCTGCCGGCGCTCGTCGTGCGCCTCGGGGCCGACCAGGACCAGGTAGTGCCGGAACGCTGCAATCGCCTCCGGATACTGGAGGAGAGCCCGGCGACACATCGCGATGTTGTACAGCAGGATCGGCCGCTCCTCGAGCGCACGCGCTCGCTCGAACGCCACCAGCGCCGTGGCGTAGTCCTCCCGCTGCAGGGCTGCGAGACCGTCGTCGAAGAAGCGCTCGGCCGCCGACGATGCCTCCTGCGGGACGGGCGTCTGCACGACGAGTTCCGCGGCGACTTCTTCCCCGGCCCCGGAGTCGCCGGTTGCCTCCCGGCCTCCCGTTGCCGCGTCCGTGGCCGCCGGCATCTCCGCCGCAGTTCCCTGTGCCCGGGCCGTCGCGGGCATCGCCGCAACGGCCGCCACGTACGCCAGGAGCCGCAGAGCCCGCCTCCCCGGAACCCGGGCTGTTCGGCTCCTCGCCGGCCATGGCGTCGACATCAGTGCTCTCCTCTCCAGTCCGTCAGGAACTCCGTCCCCATCCGTCCCTGGATCACGCGCGAGTCGGCATCCGGCGGCTCCCGGCCGCCGTCCGCCGGCGCCGGCCGTGCCGCAACCGCGGGGGCTCCGGACGACGACCCGGACGACGAGCCGCCTGTGCGGGCCCGGGCCGTCAACCGCGGACGGATCACCCGGTCATGGTCGGCCACGACCGAGTCCTCCCAAGGCTCGAATTGTCCGCCCGAGACCGTTACCACGATCGGCAGTGCGGCCGCGGAACGGGCGACATCCATCCCAACGGCCGGATCCACGGCGCGACCATCGACCTCGACCTGCGCTCCCGGGGGCAGCCCGGCGAAGTCGAAATGCACGGTCGGTGTCGCGGGTGGAGCAGGGGCCGCCTGGCGCAAGTCGACCGACGACCCGCCGGCGTCGGGCTCGCTCCGCTCGGTCGCGCCGTCGGCGGGAGCCGAGGGTGAGACGGCGAAGGCCGCGGTGGGGGCCGCCGCCGTGCCTGTCGCTGCCGACGCCGACACGTCCGGGGCAGCCACGGCGGATGCCGGAGTGGCCGGAGGAGTTGAAGCGGCCGGACCGCCGGACGAGCCCACGACCGTCCACGCGACGGCGACGGCCACGGCGACCACGGCCGCTGCGGCGACGGCAGGCGCGACACGACGGGGCGGCCGGGCCGGAGGAACAACCGTCACGGTCGTCCTGCCGCTCACCGTCGCCGACTCGCAGTTCGCCGAGACGCGGGTGGTCGGGACGGAACCGTCGGCGGAGATTCCCGCACCCGGCGACGGAAGCTCCTGCTCGACGAGTCCTCGTTCTGCATGGAGCAGGTCGAGCTGCATTTCCCGTGCCGTGCGATAGCGGTCGTCGGGGTTCTTGCGCAGCGCACGCGAAGCGACCTGCACCAGGAGTGGAGGCGCACCCGGGGCGAAGTCGCTCACCGGCGGGTACTCGGTCCCGCTCTCCCGTTCGACCCATCGCTCGACCCACAACTCCTGCCCGCCCGGCGCCTTGTAGGGCAACCGGCCGGACAACATGCGGAACAGCAAGACACCGCAGGCGAAGACGTCGGCCCGCTCATCGATCGCCCGGGAGCGGAACAGCTCCGGCGCCACGTATGCGGGCTTGCCGAGCAGCGTTCCCTTCTGGGTCATCGCCGACGTCGGGTCGCCGCCGACCTTCTGCCGGGCCAGGCCGAAGTCGAGCAGTTTCACGGTGATCTTGCCGCTGGCATGATGCTGGAGGAACAGGTTCGATGGTCCCAGGTCGCGGTGCAGGACCCCTTGCGCGTGCGCGGCCGCCAGGCCTTCGATGGCCTGCAGCGCGATCCGAACGACCCGCAGCGCGGGCAGCACGCCTTCGCGTCGCAGGCACTGCTGGAGCGACTCGCCTTCGAGCAGCTCCATCACGACGAACGGCCGGACTCCGGAACCCGACCTACCCAACGACCACTCGAAGACGTTCACGACGTTCGGATGCCGAATCGCCCTCAGCGCCTCGACCTCCCGCTCGAAGCGCGTCAGGTGCGACCGGTCCTGCAGCAGATGCTCGCGGATGACCTTCACGGCGAAGGTCTCGTGGGTCGACACCTTCTCGGCCTCGTACACGGCTCCCATCCCGCCGGCCCCGATCGGTCGGACGAGCCGGTACCCCGGAATGGTCGGGAACCCGCGAGCTTCTTCCGATGCAGCCTGCCGCACTGCCGCAAGGATACCTTCTGCGGCCCATGGCTTCAACCCGCCGGCTCGTTCGGTTGTCGCTCCTCTCCGTCGGATGCTACGATGCCGACGATGGTGCGCGGACCGCGAGCGGACGACGAGACGGCATCGCGCGTGGCGATGCCCGAGCCCGGCACCGGGCTGGGCAGCACGGCCTGGCTCACCGTGATTCATCGGGATGTCGTGCGGATGACCCCGTTGCCTCGCGGGGCGCGCCTCGTGCTGGGCCGCGATGCGGAGGCCGAGATCCGGCTTGCCGACGAGGGCCTTTCGCGGCGTCACGCCATCTTCCAGCGCCGGCACGATCGGCTGTTCCTGGCCGATCTCGGGAGCAAGAACGGGACGTTCGTCAACGGCGGGCGGGTGAAGGGCGAACGCGAGCTGCGGCACGGCGACGAGGTTCGTGCGGCGGGCGCGCTGGTCCACGTCGTGCTCGTCGCACAGCTCGCGTCACCAGCGGAACCGCCATCACCCGCAGGCGGCGCCGACGAATCCGGCGAGACCATCGTCGCCGAGCCCTGCATGGTGCAGATCCACGAGATGTGCTCGCGGATCGCCGGTGCCTTCACCTCCGTGCTCGTCCTCGGCGAGACCGGAGTCGGGAAGGAGATCGTCGCACGGACCATTCATCGCGCGTCGCCGCAACGTGACGGTCCGTTCGTCGCCCTCAACTGCTCGACCATCCCGGAGAGCGTGGCGGAGACCGAGCTGTTCGGCTGCGAGAAGGGAGCGTTCACGGGAGCGGGCGAACGTCGGACCGGCTACCTCGAGGCGGCACATCTCGGCACGCTGTTCCTCGACGAGGTGGCCGACCTGCCGCTCGCGGTGCAGGCCAAGCTGCTCCGCGTCCTCGACACCTTCCGGCTCTCACGGCTGGGGAGCACGCGCGAGATCGAGGTCGACGTGCGGTTCGTGTGCGCCACCAACCATGACGTCGAGGAGCGGCTGGCCGCGGGCCTGCTGCGCCGCGACCTGTTCTACCGGCTCAGCCAGTTCGTGGTCTTCGTCCCGCCGCTGCGCTCCCGTCCGACCGAAATCCCGCTGCTCGTGGCGTCGTTCGCACGACGGATGTCGCAGCGCATCGGGCGACCGGCGCCGCAGTTCACGTCCGAGGCGATCCGCTATCTGGTCGGCCAGCCGTGGCCGGGCAACATCCGCGCCCTGCGCAACGTCGTCGAACGCGCCGTCGTGCTCGCCGGCGAGAGCCGCATCGGGAAGGAGCTGCTGGTCGGCCTGATGCAGCCCGAGCGTCCGGTCGCGCGGCTCGCCGACCAGCCGGCGGCGGTCTCGACGGCGCAGCCCCCTCCGTCCGCCACGCCGATCGACGCCCGCCTGCGGGCGCTCGAGGAGCAGAGCCTGCGCGACGCCCTGGCCGCGACGGCCGGGAACCAGGCTCGCGCGGCTCGCAGGATCGGCATCAGCCGCCGCGCGCTGATCCACCGGATGGCGAAGTACGGCATTCGTTCCGATCGAGGCGACAACTCGAGCTGACAGCGACGCCGACGGCGATGATCGGCCTAGTCCCGCGGGATCTCGAGCAGGACCGCGCAGGTCATGCACCCGTTCCCGCGGGGGCAGTACCCCAGGGGATTGTAGTCGCCGGGAACCGGGTGCGTGCCGTAGTGGTAGGGGCCGGCCGACGGGAGGTCGACCTCGAGCCGCTTGCCGACGTGGTCGCAGACGAGTCGTGCCACGTAGTCCAGTTCGTCCCAGGGCCGGAGGGCCTCCTCTTCCCAGCACTGACACCGCTCGATGTACGGGTCGCCGCACGGCCCGCCCGAGTTCGTGGAAACGTAGGCCGTCCCTCCGCGCTCGTTCAGACACAGGAGGAAGTAGCGGTTCGCTACGGGATCCAGGGCGACCCGGATCGAGTCGTCGCACGCCTCCGAGCCGTTCCGGATGTGGTCGCGGACCCGGCATCCTTCGGTGGCCGCGTCGTCCTCGCAGCAGTCGTCGGTCCCTTCGCAGCAGCCGATGCCCGCGACGGTGCAGCAGCCCGTCTCCCGCGGCACACAGCGGCCCGACTCGCAGGCTTCCGTCTCCAGGCAGCTCTCCCGGTACGTCCACTGCAGGCAGGGCGCCCCAACGGTCCCCTCGTCGGCACATTCGAGCACGGATCGGTCGTCCTCGCTGCAGGCGAGCGCCCCCTCGGCGTCGCAGTCGCCGGCACACGGGGGCGCCCGGTGGTCCGGAACGTCGCGGGTGGGGACGTCGTCCGAGCGCAGCTCGTCGGCAGAGGCATCCTCCGTCCCCGGGTCCTGCAGCTCGTCGTCCCCGGACAACAGCAGCTCCGAGGCGCAGGACGAGAGCAGGCACGCGAGCGCGAGGCAGCACGACCATTGAGGACCCATGACACGTCCTCCTTCCTTTCCGGTTCGCCCGGACTCCGGATGCCCGAACATCACAACCCCACGGTCCGATAGAACAGCTGCCGACCGACGTGGTAGACGACGTGGACCCCGCCGATCGCGGTGGGCGAGCAGGACGGGCTGCCGCGCATCGGCGCGCCGTAGTCGGCGGCCAGGACCACCGAGACCAGCTCGTCGCCCTGGACGTAGGCGATCCAGGCATTGGCATCGACCAGACTGCTGTGGGTCACGTAGACCTGGTCGTGGGCGTCGAGGCAGATGCCGGTCCAGGTGCGGGCGGTGCCGCCGTCCGGGGACACGACCATGCCGCGGACCTCCGGCAGTCCGGCGGCGATGCGCGCGTCGTTGGTGTACCAGACCTGTGCCGGCCCCTCCGCCGTCGCGGTCCCGCCCGGCGAGCCGGTGTAGTGGACTTCGCCGTCCGGGGACAGGACGCCCCAGCCGCTCTCGCCCTTGGTCTTGCAGTTCGTGACCATGACCGCGCCGTGCGCACCGAGGTCGAAGTCGTAGTCCGTGGCCCTGATGCCCCGCAGCGTCCGGGCCACGACCCGGAATCCGTCGCCGCCGGGGTCGAGCACGAGGCCGGGGACCCAATGCAGGGCGCCGACCCTGTGCAGGACGGTGGGCGACGTGTCGATGTTCCGGAACTTGACGAGCACCTCCAAATCCCCGCCGCAGTTCCAGGCCGTGACGACCTCCTGGCGGCCCGGCACCTTGAGCACCCGGCCCTGCATGACCCGATCCGCGCCGAGGACGCCGAGCTCGTCGAGCGCCAAGGCGCGGACGGCCGGCTTCCAGCGTCCGCCGATGTTGTTGGTGTACCAGCCGGACGTGCCGGCGAGGCCCCGGCCGATGCTCCAGACGACGTGCGCGTCGTCGTTCTCGTCGAGAATGATCTGCGGTTCGTTCCCGGCCTCCGCAAGCCGGACCGGGGCGGCGAAACGGCCCGTCGTCCCGTCGCCGACCGCGTACCAGATGCCGTGATCCTCGAAGACCACATGCGGGTTGCCGCGCGAGTCCGAGGCGACGATCGGGAACTCGCCCGCCGCCAGCGCGACCTCCGGCCCCAGCCGTGCGGGGTCCGTCTCGCTGCACCCGTCCTCGCCGCACGAGCTGCCGGGTCCGCACGCGACGTGGCCGCCCCACTCGAGGCAGCCGTCGGCATCATGGTCGGCGCACACGTCGTAGCCGTCCGCCGCACACCGGCGCGCCAGCGCCACCGGGCACTCGTCGGCGCACGTCGCCGCGCACCGGCCGACGACGCATCGCTGCCCTGCGGCGCAGGCGGTCCCGCATGCACCGCAGTTCGCCGGGTCGCTCGTCGTGTCGAGGCAGATCCCTTCGCACCAGCTCCATCCCGGGGCGCAGCCGCCATCGTCGCCGGCCGCGTCGGCATCGCGGGCGGCGAGCGCGTCGTCTTCCGAGGCGCCGTCCGGCGCGACGACGTCCGCGGGTTCGAAGTCGTCCAGCACCTCCGCGCAGCCGAGAACCGCGATTCCCAGGACCAGCGCCCCCGCAATCCCGATGGCCGATGTCGACTTCATGGTCACGTCCTCCCTTCGCCACCGAGCCCTTGCAAGCTCCGCGCCGCGCCGTCGGCGGCGCAGAAAGGAGCGGACGGCCCCCGGGCGGTGTGCGCGACACGTACGGTTCCGTTCGGCGGAGGTACATCGCACCTGGGAGAGTCGGCTCGTGCCTGGCGGCCGAGTCGGTCGCCGGCGGCGGGCAGGGACGGCCGCCCGCGTGCGGTCGACCAGGTGCCTCGCAGTTCGGAACGGTTTGGCGGCTCGGCGGCTGGTTCGGGATGGTTCGCGATGGTACGATACGCGCACCGAAGGCCGGCGAGCGGAGGGTGATGATGATAAGACGTGTGCCTGGAATCCTGGTCGCTGCCGCGGTGTTCGCGGCGGGCTGCGATTCGACGAACGACAGCGACCCATGCCGGGGTGTCGGGTGCTCGTCCCACGGAAGGTGCTACCCCGCGTCCGGGGCGCCCTACTGCTTCTGCTTCGGCGGATACCACCCGGAGGGCCTCGACTGCGTGGCGAACGACCCGGACGACCCCTGTCTCGGCGTGGACTGCACGGGGCACGGCAGCTGCTCCGTGGTCGGGGACGACCCCGAATGCGCCTGCGACCCCGGCTACCATCATCCCGACGGCTACGCGCTGCACTGCTTTGCGGACGAGACCGACGGACCGCTCGACGCGGACGCCGACGCGGACGCCGACGCTCTCCCTTGCGGAACGACGACCGACTGCGTCCCGTTCGAGGACGGCGACCCCTGCAACGGAACGCTCTCGTGCGTCGGCGGCCGATGCGTCATCGACCCGGCAACGGTGGTGAGGTGCGACGCGAGCGGCGACGGTCCATGCGGCACCAACCGGTGCGACCCGGCCACCGGGCTCTGCGCGATGGACTACCTGACCTCGAGCACGGAGTGCCGCCCGGGGGACGGCGACTGCGATGTCGCGGAAAGCTGCTCGGGCGACTCGGCGGCCTGTCCCGACGACGCCGTCCGGCCGTCGGGCTATCTGTGCCGGCCCCGGGAGAACCCGTGCGACGCGCGGGAGTTCTGCAACGGCACTTCGCCCGACTGTCCGGCCGACGCGCCGATGCCGAACAGGACGATCTGCGGGACGGACGATCCCGAGATCTGCTGCGCGAATGACGTGGTGTCAGGCTGCACGAGCTGGGTGCCGGCGGACTGCCACGTCTGCCAGGACGGCGCCTGCGTCCTCCACGACGACGAGTTCGACGCCGAGTGCACGCCGACCTGCGCGACCATCGGAAGGCTGTGCGGGGAGAGCACCTCCTGCTGCATCGCGACCGCGACCTGCAGCGGGTGGTGGCAGCCGTCCTCCGACTGCCGACGGTGCTGCCTCGGCGAATGCTGATCGGCGGCACAACCGCCGGGCCCGCCGACGCCGAGCCGGCCGGGGAAGGTGTTCGAGGCCCGTACACCTGATCGAGCGGGCGCTTTCCATCCGTCCGATTTCAGACGAAATCGCCCCTGGCCCGGCGATTGCAGGCCTCCCGGAGCAGGAAGGGAGGTTAGCGATGCAGCACACACCCAAGCACGCAGCCCTTGGGTTCCTGGCCGCCGCCCTCGTCTGGGCGGGTTGCGCCCACGAATGGACGACCGACGAGGAGAAGGAGGACGACGCCGGGCTGGAGGACGACGCCGGCACCGACGACGCCGACCCGCCCGAGGACGCGACGGTCGGCGAAGAGACCACGCCCGCGGACGACGCGGGCGTCACCGATGCGGGGTCTCGCGACGAGACCTCGGACGACGCGGACGAGGCGACCGATGCCGGCGGCGATTGCGGACCGATCGGCGAGCTCACCTGGAACATCGTGGATCTGGGCGTCGGCGCCGTGGCCTACGACATCGCGCGCGACAACCTGGGAGGCAAGCACCTGCTCCGCAAGGACGGCGGCGCCCTCCACTACGGCCGGTTCGACGATGGAAGCGTCACCGGCGACGTCGTCCTCCCCGGCTCCGACTCCGTCGTCACGACGTTCGCCCGTCCGCGGGTGGCCGTTCGACCGGACGGCTCGGCCGTCCACACGTGCTGGGCCAACGCCGGTCCGACGCGCGCCGACAGGCTGTACCATGCCTGGCGCGACGCCGCCGGGACCTGGCGCCGCGAGGTCGCCTGGCAGAGCCCCGCCGGCAGCCCGCGCCGCGCGGCCGTCCCGGCCGTCGGGGTCGATGCCGACGGGACCGTCCACGTGATCGCCCAGTTCTGGGACGACTGTTTCGTGAGCGGGTGCGTCCCGACGGAGTACTCGGTCGCGTACGCCAGCAGGCCCGTCGGCGGCATCTGGAGCGACTGGGAGCCCCTCTACTCCGGGGCGAGGGAGATGCGGCACTGCAGCATCTTCACCGATCCCGACGGCGGCATCCACGCGACGTGGAAGGGCTGGCGGCTCGACGGCGCCTACCGGTATGCGGCGGCGGCGGGCGGTCTGGCGGACGCGCCGACGATCGGGATTCCGATCGCCCCCGGGGCGGTGTCCGCCGGCATGGGCGACAGCTTCGCCCCGGTCGACGGCACGGTCCACCATGCCCACGTCAGCTTCGACACCCGCTCGATCGACTACGCGCGCCTGGACCCCGGCGGCGGTCGGTTCGAGTGGCAGGGGACTCCGAGCGGCGGCCCCGTCCCCTCCGCCAGCGACTTCGATCCGTGGCCCGCGATCGTGGCGGACGAATGCGGGCGCGTGGTCGTCGCCTGGGCCGGGCAGACGGGCGCCCTGGGCGCCTCCCGGCTCGACCAGCTCCAGACCGCCGTCCTCGATGACGGCACCTGGACGGTCCAGACCGTCGATTCCGCCGCCGACATCCCGAAGACCGGCAAGCCCGCGCTGACGATCACCGGGAACACCGTCTGGATGGTCTGGCGCGGCGACGGCGGGAACCTCCGCTTGGCCACTGCCCGTCTCTGAGGGCCGGAGCCTCGCCGCCAGGCCCGGCGCCGTCGCGGCGGCCCTTGCCGAGCCCGCCCGCAGACTCTCCCTACAACCCGACCGCGAACGTCAGCCCCCAGGCGGTGCGGCCGGTTCACGGATCCCAGGCCACCGGACCCGGCAGCGTTTGAACGGGCACGTCCCGGCGTGGTATGGAACTTGCTCTGCAGACGGACCGGCGGAGGCTGGCGATGATGAGATGTGGATCTGGAATCCTGGTTGCTGCCGCGATGTCCGTGGTGGGCTGCGATTCGACGAGCGAGAACGATCCGTGCCTGGGCGTCGGGTGCTCGTCCCACGGAAGGTGCTACCCCGCATCCGGGGCGCCCTACTGTTTCTGCTTCGGCGGATACCACCCGGAGGGCCTCGACTGCGCGGCGAACGACCCGGACGACCCCTGTCTCGGCGCCGACTGCGCGGATCACGGCACGTGCATCGTGCTTGCGGGCAGCCCGGAGTGCGTTTGCGACCCGGGCTACGACCATCCCGAAGGCTACGTTCTGCTGTGCACGCCGGACGGACACGACGGACCGGTCGATGTCCCGCCCTGCACCCCGAGCGGTCCCGAGCTGTGCAACGTGGCGGATGACGACTGCAACGGGCTGACCGACGAGGGTTTTCACCTGGACCTCGACGCGGCCAACTGCGGCCACTGCGGCAATGCCTGCACCGTCCGGGACCACGCGACCGAAGCCGTC
>JAFGHH010000303.1 GCA_016930215.1 Deltaproteobacteria bacterium | reverse complement strand
TGTGCTCGGGCACCAGCACCCGCCACGTCGCCGCCATCGCCGAGGCGATCGAGCACGACCTGCGACGGTCCCGGGTGAGGCCGGCATCGATCGAAGGCCTGTCCAGCTCGCAGTGGGTGCTGATCGACTTCATCGACGTCGTAGCCCACGTGTTCCTCGAGGACGTCCGCACGTACTACGACCTCGAGGGGCTGTGGATGGACGCCCCGCGGCTGGCCGCTCCCGAGGAACCGGCGACCCGGGTTTCCCCGAGCCGTTCGACCCGCCCGCATCGTTGAGCGTCCCCGCCGCCTGCCGGGCCGCCGACGCGGTGTTCGCCCGGGCAACGTTCGGGCGGTACGCCGCGATGGGACGTGCCGTGGCGATCGGCGTCCTGGACCTGCTGTTCCCGCACCGCTGCCCGGCCTGCGACGCGCTGTCGGCCGGCGGACCGGGTTTCTGTCCCCGTTGCGCGGCGGCCCTGGTGCCGGTCCCCGCGACCGCCTGCCCGATCTGCGGCGCTCCGCAGGGGGGCGACGGGCCGGCGTTCCCGTGTCCCGAGTGTCGATCGGAGCCTCCGCCGTTCGCGGCGGCCGCCTCGGCCTGGCTGTTCGGCGGCCCGTTGGCCGAGGCGCTGGGCCGGTTCAAGGCGGGGCGGGTTCCCGAATTCCCGACGATCGCGGCCCCGTCGCTCGCCGCGGTGGCCCGGGGAGTGCTCGCGACCGGCGACCCGGCGGCGCGGCGCGGAGTGCTCGCGGTCGCCGTTCCGCCCGACCCCGGTCGCCTTGCCCGTCGCGGCTTCGACCCCGGAACCCTGGTGGCCGCGGCGACGGCGCGGCGGCTCGACCTCCCGTTCCGGGCGGGGCTGCTCGTCTCGGCGCCCCGTCCCCGGCCGCAGCGGACGCTCTCGCGGGCGGAGCGGCGACGGGCGCTGGCCGGGGTGTTCTCCGCGGCCCCGTGGGCCCCGCGGGTGCTGGCGGGACGCACCGTGCTGCTGCTCGACGACGTCCGCACCACCGGCTCGACCACGGCGGCCTGTGCGGCCCTGCTCCGCCGCACCGGGGCGGCGGTGGTCCGGGTTGCGACCCTGGCGCTCGTGGAGTAGACAGCGCCGCATGCCTCGTCCGACCCCGCAACGCAAACCGGCCCACGGCCGGACCGCCGACGGCGCGGAGGACGGGGTCCGCATCGTCTGCCGCAACCGCCGGGCGCGGGAGCGGTTCGCGGTGGAGAAGACCTTCGAGGCGGGCCTGGTGCTCGAGGGGACCGAGGTCAAGTCGCTGCGGGACGGCGAAGCGGACCTGTCCGATTCCTACGCCGTGCTCCAGGACGGGCAGCTGCTGCTCCTGAACTTCCACATCGCGCCGTACCGGCACGGCGGCTACGTCAACCACGCGCCGCGGCGGCCGCGGCGCCTGCTCCTGCACCGGCGCGAGCTCAAGCGGTTGATCGGGCGGGTCGTCGAACGGGGGTACACGCTGGTGCCGCTGTCCGTGTACTTCCGCCGGGGCTGGGCCAAGGTCGAGCTGGCGCTGGCCAAGGGGAAGAGCGGGGTCGACCGGCGCCAGGAGATCCGGCGCCGGGACATGGAGCGCGAGGCACGCCGGGAGGGCCGCCGGTGACCGAACGGGTCGTCGACCTCGGCTCCGACGCCCGGCTCGCGGCCCTGGTCGGCGACGTGGTCACCGTCGATACGCCGGAGCCCCACCCGGTGGGCGCCCGGGTCGTCCTGCGGGACGGCGTCGCGACGGTGCCCGGCAAGGTGGTCGAGGCGTTGCGCCGGGGGAAAGGCTACCGGCTGCGCCTCCGGCTCTTCTCGCCGTCGGCGGCCGTCCGGGCGGCGCTCACCGCTCGTCTCGCCGGGCGGACGGACCCGGATTCCTTCCCGGAATCGCCCCGACCGTGTCGTTGACGGTCCCACCCCCCGGGCGTATCATTTCGGCGGAGGAAGTGTAGCCCGTGAACGAGCGGGTCACGATTCCCGGGTATCGCATCGTCAAGCCGCTGGCGACGGGCGGGATGGGTGCGGTCTTCGAGGTCGAGAAGCTGGCGACGCGGAAGCGTTTTGCGGCGAAGTTCCTCCACGAGCATCTGGCGACGGAGCGGGAGTACCGGTTGCGTTTCGAGCGGGAGGTCGGGGCGCTGTGCGCGGTGCGCCACCCGCACATCGTGAACATCTTCGGCTGGCGGCTGCCGGCGATCGATGAGGGCGGCAAGCCGTACATCCTGATGGAGCTGCTGCACGGCGAGGGGTTGGACCAGCTGCTGGCGCGGGAGGTGGCGCTGCCGCCGCGGCGGGCAATCTCGGTCCTGCTGCAGGTGCTGGACGGGTTGGCGGCGGCGCACCAGGCCGGCGTGATCCACCGGGACCTCGGCCCGTCCAACGTGTTCCTCACCGCCCAACCCCACGGCGAAGCGCTGGTCAAGCTGCTCGATTTCGGCCTGGCCGGGCCGATGGGCGGCGGCGAGGCGCGGATAAACGTCACGCAAGCCGGCACGGTGATGGGCAAGCCGGCCTACGTGGCGCCGGAGATGTTCGATCGCAAGCCGATCGATTCGCGGTCCGACATCTTCGCCTGCGGGGTGCTCCTGTTCCGCATGGTCTCCGGCCGGCTGCCGTACCGCGAGCAGGAATCGAGCCTGCTGTGGATCGAGCGCTACTCCGAACGGCAGGAGCGGCGCCAGTATCCGCGGCTGCGCGATGTCCTGGCGGTGGTCCCGGAGATCCTGGACGAGGCGTGCTACCGCGCGATGCGCCGCAGCCCCGACGACCGGTTCCATTCGGCGCGCGCGATGCAGATGGACCTGTTGGAGGTCGATGCCGAGCTGGCACGGCTGGCGGGCGAGACGAGCGAGTCGGCGTTGTCGTGGTCCGAGGTCGCGGCCCCGTCGATGGACCAGCCGCTGACCCCGGCGGCGGGCGGCGCCACCGTGGCGTTCGCGGTCGCCCCATCGATGGACGAACCGCTGCCCGGGGCGACGTCGGGGGACACGCCGCTGCCCCGGGAGTTGCCGACCGGCGACACGCTGCCGCACCTGGAGCGGCCGGCCACCCGCGGCGTGCCGATCGTCATCGAGCCGCGCAAGCCGCCGCAGGACGCCAGGATGCAGGTTTCGACGGCCTGGGAAGTCGTCCCGATGGCCAAGCCGCCGTCGACGCCGCAGGCGCCGCGGCGCGCCGAGCGCTCCGCCTCCTCGGTGATCGCCCGGTCGGTCCCCGCGGGCGGGCGGTCGTTCGTGATGCGCCCCGCCGTGCTGGCGGCCCTGGTGGTGCTTCTGGCGCTGACCGTGTCGCTGGTGGTGATCTTCATGCGACCGTCCGGTGGCGGGGGGGAAGGGGCGGCGCCGCCGCAGCCTTCGTTCTTCTCCGACGACGACCCGGTCCTCCCGCCGGTGTCGGCGCCGCCCGGCCCGTCTGCCGACGCATCGACGCCCCCGACGGTCCCTCTGACCACGCCCGTGGCGCCGCCGCCGGCGCCCGATGCCTCCGCGGTCGTCGGGCCGGCACCGGTCGACGAGTCCGAGGCGACGGCCGAGGCCGTGTCGCGGATCGTGCTGCTCGGGCTCCCGACGGGCGCTGCCGCCTTCCTCGACGGCAAGCCGTTCGCCGGCGCCCCGCCGGAGATCGTGGTCCCCCGATCCTCGGCGTCGCTGCTGCTGCGCGTGACGGTCCCCGGATACCGCGACCACGAGTCCTCGATCCGGCCCACCGGCGACATGCGGATCTCGGTCCCTCTCGAGCGGTCGAGCGAGGCCGGGGCAACGGCTCCGGACGCCGGGACCGACACGAGCCGTCCGTCGAGCACGCCGCGCTGGACGCCGCGTCGTCCCCCCCCGACGACCTACACGCCGCCGCCGCGCGACGCGGGCAGCCGGACGAACAACGGCCTGCCGTTGCCGGAGAACGCGCCGTGGTAGCTCCCGCGATGCTGCGACGACCGGCACCGTTCCGCCTGCTCTGGCTGGCCCTGGCGTTTCTGGCCCTGCTGCCCGACGCCGCCGCGCAGCGGCGGAGGTCGGATCGGTCCCGCGACCGCGAGGAGGCGCGCGAGTGGTACCGGAGCGGCCGCGAGGCGATCGAGGCCGGCGAGCCGGAGGTCGCGCTGGCCAGCTTCGAGCAGGCCTACGCGCTCTATCCGCACTGGGCGTCGATGGTGGGGATGGGGCTGGCGTACCAGGCGCTGGGCCAGATCGAGCAGGCGCTGGTGTGCTTCGAGCAGGGTCTGGCGGAGGGCGGCGACGACGTCTCGGTCGAGGAACGCATGGACCTCGAGACGCGCATCGCCATGTTGCGCGCGGTGCGACCGCCGCCGCCGCCGCCGCCGCCGCCGCCGCCGCCGCCGCGACCGATCGAGCGGGAGTGGACGTACGATTCGGACGAGTGGTTCTGGGGGCTGGTCGGCGCGTCCGGGGCCTTGCTGGCGGTCGCGATCGGCACGGGCAGCTACACGCTGGTGCTGGATCGCGAGTATCACATGCCCGACACGTCCACGGCACGGCTGGACGAGATCCGGCCGACAGGCGAGGCGCTGCAGGTGACCACGGACGTACTGTTGGGTCTGGCCGGCGCCGCCGCGGTGGCGGCGGTGGTGGTCCTGGTCCTGGGCGACGACGACGAGTCGCCGGTTCCGGCGGTGGCGGTGACCGGGGCGGCCGCCGGGGCGGGGCTCGGCCTGACGCTGCGCTTCTAGGCCGAGCCGCGCGAATCCGCAGGGCGATCCGGGCTCCCCGGGACGTTGCCATCGAACGAATCGATCTGCTAAGACGACGCAGCGGTCGCGAGGAACCAGGTGCCGGACCAGGAGCGAACGAACCGGGAAGGCAGGCGACGCGGCGGCCCGTACGGCTGGCTGGTGGCCGGGGCCCTGTTCGCGCTGGCCGGCGTGATCGCCTCGGGGATGGCTTGGCGGACCCACTGGGTGGTCCGTTCGCAGTCGCCCGCGTTCCAGCCCGCCTGCTCGATCTCGGAGACCGTGGATTGCGCCAAGGCGGTCCGCAGCGGCTACGCGGTCGTGCTGCGCGTTCCGATCGCGCTGTGGTCCGGTATCGGCTTCACGGCCCTGCTCGGCTGCGCCCTGGTCGGCCTCAAGCGCCGGCCCGCCGGCGCGCCGGCCTCCGGGCTGTTCTTCGCGCTCGCCGCCCTGGCGGCCGTGGTGAGCGTCGTGATGTTCGTGCTCTCGCGGGTCGTCCTGGGGATCATCTGCCCCGAATGCACCGGCATCCAGGTCCTGTCGCTGCTGGTCCTCGTCTGCGCGGCGCTGCAGTTGCGCGAGGTGCGGCTGGGGCCCGTCCGGGCGCTGGCGGCCGACCTGCGGGCGTTGCGGGGCAGGCCGCGGCTGTCCGCGGGTCTGGTCCTGGCGGGCGCGCTCGGCGTGGCGCTGCTGATCGCGTTCTATCCGCAGCACCACTGGACGCCGCCGCCGCTGCTGCCCGGGCTGCCCGCGGAGGTCGGCCGGACGCCGCTGGCCGGGCCGGAGGGACTGCCGACCGGCCGGACGGCGGACGGCGACCCGTACATCGGCGCCGCGGAGGCCCGGCTGACGATCGTCGAGTTGTCGGACTACGAGTGTCCGTTCTGCGCGCACGCGCACCGGGTGCTCCGGGAGTTCGTGCGCCGCCATCCCGACCGGCTGCGCCTGGTGCACCGCCACCTGCCGCTCGACCGGGCCTGCAACCCGGCCCTCGGGCAGCCGTTCCACGGCGCCGCCTGTGCCTGGGCGGCGGCGGCGGTGTGTGCCGGGGAGCAGGGGCGGTTCTGGGAGATGAACGACGTGCTGTTCGAGCTCCAGGCGGAGGCGCGGCAGCTCGGTTCGATCGGCGTGGCCGAGCGGGCGGGCGTGCCGGATCCCGAGGCGTTCCTGGCATGCCTCGGCGCGCGCGCCACGGCCGAACGGCTGGTCGCGGAGGTCGTTCGAAGCGTAGAGTGGCTGCGCGACGCGCGGCTCGGTCTGGCGACGCCGGCTTTCGAGCTGCGCGTCGGGGCCGAGACGGTCGTGGGGCGCTACGTCGGTTTCGGCGGGGACCGGGGAGTCCCCGAGGACGTGGTCCGCCGGCTGTACGCGGGCTGGCCGGATCCGTGGACGCCTTGAGGCCCGCGAGGAGGAGGGTACCGGGATGAAGCTGTCGAGGATCGCGAGCGTGGCGGCGCTGGCCGCCGCCGTGTGGCTGGGAGCCGGGCCGGGCTGCGGCGGCACCGACTGCCCGCCGGTGGAGTGCAACATCGAGGGGGCGCCGGAGCTGGCCGACGAGGCGCTGGCGTGCGCGGGGCGGGCCGTCGATGCCGGCAACGGCGTGGCCTACTGGCTCCTGCCGCTCAGCCCGGTGGTGGTCGCCGAGACCGGCGTGCTGCCCTACGTGCTGCTGGCCGGCAACACCTCGGAGGCGCCCACCGCCGCGCTGCTGTCGGGGGCGACGGCCGAGTGGTTCTACGAGGCCGAGGAGGGCGAGCCGCTCTCGGTGAAGACCCTCGAGATCAACGTGGCGCCGAACATCGAGGTCGGCCCGGGGCACACCGAGTACTACGTCGGCACCGTCGGCATCTGGGGCTCCGGCGTGCCGAACCTCGGCGACACCCGCTGGGTCAACCTGCGCCTCGAGCTGAACGACAACGGGCGGACGGCGACGCTGCGCGTCCGCCTGCCGGTGCGCGCCGAACGGGCCCCGGCGCTCGACGGCGACTGCTGGCGTGCGATCAGCGTGCACCGCGAGGCCACGGTGCGCAACTGGGCCGCGCGCGTGACCAACGACCTGCTCCGCGAGCAGGCCGACGACTGAGCGCGCCCCGGGCTCTTCGCCGGCTCAGGAGACGCAGAGGCCCCACTCGGTCCCGCCGATCGTCGCCGGCGGGTCGAACCCTACGCAGGTGCGGCCGCCGGTGCAGGTCGAGTCCGGCGGGGTGCAGTAGGACAGGCACTGGTTCAACTCGGTGTAGCAGAGGGTGCCGCGCCCGCAGTCGCCGTCCGCGGAGCAGTACGAGTCCTGCGTGCCCGTCCCGACGTCGCTGGTGCAGTCGGTGATGAACTCGTCGGCTGCGGTCACGTAGAGGTTGCACTTCGAGCCGGTCGGGCAGCCGCTGCCGGTCGACGGGGTGCAGGCGTGGGAGCAGGCGCCGGGGAACGCCGAGCTGCTGGTCAGGGCCATGCAATAGGAACCCGCCTCGGCGCAGTCGCTCTGCGCCGCGCAGTACTGGAAGCACATCGCCAGCGTCGGCGTCGGCTCCTCGGTGGACATCGCGAGGCAGACCGTGCCTGCCGAGCAGTCGCTCTCCGCGGTGCAGATGCTGGTCGTGGTGCCGGTGCCGGCGGTGTCGCACATCTTGACCAGCGTCGTCTCGGTGGTCAGGTCCGGGTCGTACGTGCACTTCTGGCCCGCCGGGCAACCGCACTGCGGCCACAGCCGGCACGGCGACTCGGGGCACGAACCCGTGTCGGTCGTGTCGGGGATCCAGGTATCCTCGGGCCTGCTCGTGTCCTCCGGCGTCGTCGTCTCGTCGGGCATCACCGTTTCGTCCGGCATCGTGCCGGCATCGTCCTCCGGCGTCGTGTCGCCGGCGTCCACCGGGAACTCGCGGTGGCAGGACGGGTCGCAGCCGTCGCCGGGAATCCGGTTGCCGTCGTCGCAGGTCTCGCCGAGGGCCGCGTCGACGCAGCCGTCGCCGCAGTACGGATGGGCCGTCGGACAGGCGGACACGTTGTCGTCCCCGGCCTCGGCGCATCCCGCGGCACCCTGCCACACCGCCAGCGGCAGTACCGCGACCGCCGCCGCCAGGAGCACCCAACCCCGGATTCTCGCGCTCATGGTCGCCTCCACGTCCGATGCGCCGCCGGGGTCCCGCCCCGCACGACCGCCGATTGCCCGTTGGGCATTGCTGTAGCAGACGAAACGCCGGTCGGCAAGCGGGGGTCCCGAACGCCGGGTGGACGTCCGCCCGGTCCGGTTGCGCGGTCCGGCCGCACCTGCCATCGTAGGGCCGCTGCGCGGGGAGCGAGGTGGACGATGCGGGCGGCGTGCATCCTGCTGATCGGTGGTTGGCTCGGCTGCGGCTGCGGTCCGGCGACCGCCCCCGTGGACGTCCCGGTGGAGGTACCGTCGACGGTCCTCGAGGTCGGCCCGGGCGAGCTCGAGGCCTACGGCTCGACGTCCGATCTGCTGGTGCTGGCGCTGCGCGCCGAGCCGCCGCGCCTGGTGCTGGTGGCGCCGGCCGAGGGAACGGTGCGCGCCCTGCCCTGGCCGCTGGACCCGGCCGCGACGTGCGACCGGGTCGTGCCGGCGGGCGCGCGGGTTTGCGCGGCGGGCTACGACGCCGGCGTGGCCTGCGTACCCGTGGACGGCGGCGGGCCGCCGGAACCGCTGGCGCTCGCGGCGCCTCCGACGGGGCTGGTCTGGGCCGACGACGCGCTGTGGATCGCGACGGACGGCGCCGGGCTGTGGCGCGCCGTCCCGGGGGCGGCGCCGGAGCAGGCGGCGGCGGTGCGCGACCTGATGCACGGGCTGGTCGCCGGGCCGTTCGGCCTGGTCTGGGGCAACGGCGGCGAGTACGCGTGGCGCACGCACGTGCTGCGGCGGGGCGAGGACGAGCCGCAGTGGCTGCGGCCGCCGCTGCCGCCGAACGTGCGCTGCCGGGACGAGATGGAGGTCTGCGAGTGGCTGAGCCAGGCGCTGGGGTGGGCCCACGAGCGGGTCTGGTTCGCCGCAGCCAACGCCCCGGCGCCGCTGTACTCGTGGACGCCCCAGTCCGGCGAATGGCACGAATTCCAGCCCGGCGGCGAGGTGCACGTGGGTCCCGACGAGGTGTGGGTCGTGCACGCGGACGGCCTGGTCGAGCGGTACGGGGCGGCGCGCGAGTCGTTCGAGCCGGTGGCGGAGCGGCTGTCGCCCGGCGAGGTCGCGGTGGCGGCCGCCGGCGGCTTGTGGTCGCTGGGCCGCGGCACCCTGCGGCTGCTCGTGCCGGCGCAGCGCTGACGGCTCAGCCTTTCGGGTCGGTCTTGCGCTGCCGCATCCGGGTCTGCGAGGTGATCTTCGGCCGCAGCTTCTGGCCCTCGGCGTTGGGCACGAAGCGCACGGTGGTGCTGATCTCGAACGACAGCGTGGTCAGGATCCGCGCCAGCTCGTCGCCGAAATGGCTGGTCTCGAGGAACTGGCGCAGCTCGTGGGCCACGACCTTGAGGATCGCGTTCTTGGTGTCGTCGAGCTGCGAGACGACGTAGCCGGCGATCTCCTTGGGCAGCTTGAGGTCGCCCAGCGCCGCGCGGAGCTGCTGGCCGCGCTCGCTCTTGCCGAGGCGGTCGAGGCCCGCGCCGATGCCGCGGCGCACGAAGTCGCCCATGGCGCCCTCCAGGATCCGCCGGCGACCCTCGCGTCCCTCCTCGCCCGTCCCCGGCGCCGGCGGGCCCGGCTCCGCCGACCGCTCCTCCTCCGGCGCGCCGGGCGGCGGCGCGCTCTCGTCCTCCGGGCGCTCGTCGTGCTGGTCGGACATGCGGCCCCCTTCCTCAGC
The DNA here is from genome assembly GCA_016930215.1 of Deltaproteobacteria bacterium. Classification (GTDB taxonomy): domain Bacteria; phylum Myxococcota_A; class Polyangia; order DRWM01; family JAAZOP01; genus JAAZOP01. The sequence continues at coordinate 7,670 of JAFGHH010000303.1, read as the reverse complement.
CCTCGCGGGCGATCGTGATCCTGCGGATCAGCACCGGCTGCAGCGGCCGGTCGTTGACGTCCCGCGGCACGGCAACGATCTGCTCGACCACGGCCACGTTGTCGCAGTAGCCGAACACGACGTAGCCTCCGTCGAGCTGCGGGCGGCGGCCGACGGTGATGTAGAACTGGCTGCCGTTCGTGTCGCGACCGGCGTTGGCGTAGGCGAGCGTGCCCGGCCGGTCGTGCAGCAGCTCCGGCCGCTGCTCGTTGGCGAAGGTGTACCCCGGTCCGCCCGAGCCGTCGCCGAACGGGTCCCCGCCCTGGGCCATGAACGTCGGGATCACGCGGTGCCAGGTCAGCCCGTCGTAGTACGGCTCCCGGACCCAGGCCGCCCGGCAGGGGTCCCACCACGGGCGCAGGCCGCGCGCCAGACCGACGAAGTTGGCCACGGCGACGGGCACCAGGTCGCCGGCCAGCCGGCAGGTCAACGTACCGAGCGAGGTTTCGATCGTCGCGACGGGCTGGCCGCCGCCGGGCAGCCCCGCCAGCGCCTCCTCGAGCGTGAAGTCGCCGGCCTCGGGGTCGGGCGAGGTCGGCTCCCAGGTCTGCCGGTTCCGCGGGCACGGCAGCGTCCGCGGCACCTCGCCGGTCGGTGCCGGGGTCTCCGCCGGGGTGGTCGCCGCGGGCGTCGACGGCGGCGGCGTCGTGGCCGCGCCCGGGTCGACCAGACCCGCCTGCGGCGATTCCCCGGGCTGCAGGTCGGCGCCGCCCGAGCCGTCGACGGTGCGGTCTTCGCTCGCGGCCGGCGCGGGACCTGCGCTCCCGCCCTGGTCCTCGGACTTCTTCTTGCATGCCGCACTGCCCGCCAGGGCCGGCAACGCGACCAGCAACGCCATCGTTCCGATCCTCATGCTCCACCTCCCGCGGGGGCTTCCGCCGCCCGCTCGATCGCGACCTGCAGCAACCGCACCGCCTCGCCGTCGCGCGCCGCCCGGTCCAGGCGCTCCAGCGCCTCTGCGGGCCCGCAACGGCCGAACACCGTGTGCCGCCGGTCGAGCTCCGGCGCGGCGGCCAGCGTCACGTAGAACTGCGAGCCGCCGGTGCCGGGGCCGACGAGCGCCAGGGCGAGTGCGCCGGGCCCGTCGTGCCGGGCCTCCGCCCGCGGCTCGTCCGGCACCGCGAAACCCGGCCCGCCCGTGCCGTCGCCGATCGGACAGCCGGACTGCGCCAGGAACCCGGCCTCCAGTCGGTGGAACGCGAGCCCGTCGTACAGCGGCTCCCGCACCCAGGCGCCGCGGCACGGGTTCCACCACGGGCGGACGCCGCGCGCCAGGCCGACGAACGAGGCGACCGTCCGCGGGGCGCCGGCCGAATCGAGCGTGCAGCGCAGCTCGCCGACGCCGGTGCGCAGCCGGGCGATCAATCCCGCGCCTTCGCCGGGAAGACCGGCCAGCGCCTCCTCCAGCGTGAACTCGCCCTGCTCGGGATCGGGTGCCTGCGGGATCCGCTGGGCGTCGCCGACGCAGCCGGGCCGCGCGGGAGCCTCGCCGGCCGCGGGCCCGGCATCGGCCTGACCGGAGGCCGCGGCCGGGGCCTCCGCCCCGTCCGGCGTCGCCGTTGCGGACGGCACCGCGGCCGGAGTCCGGCCCTCGGCCGGGCCCGGCGGGGCGTCCGACTTGCGGCAGCCCGCGCAGGTCGCGAGCAGCCCGACGAACAACAAGGCAGCCGACCGCTGCGTCACGTGCGCGCTCCTCACGGCGAGGCGAGCGCGGCGGCCGGGGCGGGCTCCGCCGGTCCGGGCGGGGCGCCGCCCGCCGGCGGTGCCGCGGGGGCCGCGGGCTCGGGGGTCGCCGTCGCGGGGGCCGCGGGCTCAGGGGTCGCCGTCGCGGGGGCCGCGGGCTCGGGGGTCGCCGTCGCCGCCGGCGTGCCCGCATCCGCGGCGGGGGCGTCGGGACGGTACCGATAGTACTCGTTGGCCGGGCTGAACGGCCGCAGCCAGTGGATGGCGTGCGGGTCGGCCTGGCGGTCGCGAAGCAGGCGGGCCAGGCGGTACACGGCGTGGCCGATGCCGCTGTGCGGGCAGACGCCGAAGGCGACCCAGTCGCGGCCCAGCGCGCGGGCCTCGGCGCCGAACTCGCACGTGCCCTCCGTCATCTTGGTCGGCTCGGGAACCCGCCAGGCGCAGTCGAGGATGGCGAAGGTACCGGCAGGCCCGCGGCGCGGGAGCACGAGGAGTCCGGGCTTGTCGATCGGCGCGCCGGGCTCGGTGATCGCGGCGTCGAAGCCCGCCGACGCCTCGCAGCCGCGGTACAGGCAGCCGGACTCGATCTTGAATGCCGGCTGCACGGAGTAGAACGTGGAGCCGTCGTAGTACGGCTCGCCGACGACCCATTCGTGGCGGCACGGGTGCCACCACGGCCGGGCGCCGGTGGCCAGGCCGAGGAACTGGGCGACGGCCTGCGGGGCGACCTGCGGCCAGACCTCGCACTCGATCTTGCCGGACTCGGTGTTGATCTCCACCGGGACCTGCTCGTCCTGCAGGTCGGGAAACAGGCGGCGCAGGTCCTCGATCGAGAAGCCCGGCTGCGGGTCCGGCATGGTGGGCTCGAACTCCTCCTTGCCCGGACAGGCGAACTCGACCCGGACCGGCGAAAGGTCCTTGGGCGGTTCGAGCAGCGAGGCGTCGTGCGTCGGCTCGAGGATGTTGTAGACCGTGCCGTCGACGACGGCGGTGGTCCGGCCGCGGGGCTGCGGCGCGGCGCCGACGTCCTCTCCCTCCGGCTCGTCGGCCGTCCGCTCGGGCGGCGCGGACGACTTCTTGCAGCCGCCCGCCGCCAGTCCCACCAGGGCGACCAAGACCCAGCAACCGTTGGCGAACCCTCGCATGACCACCTCCCGTCCGGCCGGCACGGTCGCCGACCGGGTCACGAAGCCGCCGGTTCCGGCGCTCCGTCGAGCCCGAGGATCTCGATCCGCGCCCCGGGGCCGAGCCCGTGGGCGCGGGCGAACCCGGCGTTGACTTCCAGCACGTAGCAACTGTCGCCCGGCACGGCACGCGGCGTGTCGGTCAGCGGCTCGGCCCGCTCCACGATCCCGACCACCCGCAGCGCGTCGTCGATGAAGATCATGTCCAGAGGGACATAGGTATTCCGCATCCAGAACACCTGCCGGCGCGCCGGGGGCGAAAAGACGAACAGCATCCCGGCATCCTGGTCCAACTCGCGGCGGAACATCAAGCCGCGCTCCCGCGTCCGGTCGGTGAGGGCGAACTCGACCCGCACGCGAACCTCGGGGTGTCCCAGGGGCCGGACGATCACCTCGCCCGTCGGCAGCTCGACCTCCGCGGCGGCCTCCGCGGCGGACGGGCCCGGTGCGCGGGCGTCGCCGCCGCCGGGACGCTCGCAGGCGCCGAGCGGCGGCAGCAGGAGCAGGGCGACGGGCCACGCGGCGCGGTAGGCAAGGTGGAGGCCGAAGGACGTCATTCGAAATGCAGCGCGCGGACGAAGTCCGCCGGGCTGGTCGCCGCCGCCTTGGCGTCGTCGAGGGTGATCAGGCCGGCGCGCAGCAGGTCGCGCAGGCACTGGTCGAAGGTCTGCATGCCGTACTGGTCGCGGCTCTTCTCGATGATATCGATCACGGTCTGGGCCTTGGTCATCTCGAGCAGCCACTCGCGGACGGTACCCGTGACGACCATGATCTCCAGCGCGGCCACGCGGCCCTTGCCGTCGGCGCGCGGCAGCAGGCGCTGCGAGATCGTCGCCCGCAGGTTGTCGGCCAGCCGCTGGCGCACGAGCTGCTGCTCCTCCGGGGGGAACAGCGCCAGCAGCCGGTCGATCGTCTTCGGGGCGTCCGGGGTGTGGACGGTCGACAGCACGAGGTGGCCGGTCTCGGCCGACTTGAGCGCGATGTCGGCCGTCTCGTGGTCGCGGATCTCGCCGACCAGGATCACGTCGGGGTCCTGGCGCAGGGCGGCGCGCAGCGCGACGGCGAAGCCGGCGGTGTCGGAGCCCACCTCGCGCTGGGACAGCGAGGCCTTGACGTTCGCGTGCAGGAACTCGATCGGGTCCTCGATCGTCACCACGTGCACCGGCTGCGTCTGGTTGATGTGGTGCACCATCGCCGCCAGCGTCGAGGTCTTCCCGGTGCCCGTGGCGCCGGTGACCAGGATCAGCCCCCGCTCGTACTCCGCGATCTTCCGCACGACCGGGGGCAGGCCCAGATCCTCGAACGTCGGCGGCTTGTCGGAGATCGTGCGCATGATCAGCGACAGCGCCCCGCGCTGGCGGAAGATGTTGACCCGGAAGCGCCCCACCCCGGGCAGCGCGTAGGCCAGGTCGGCGTCGTTGAGGACGTCGGGGTCGAGCGCCGAGTGGGCGCGGTCGAGGACGAGGCGGGCGAGCGCGAGGGTGTCGTCGGGCTTGAGCGGCGGCATCTGCAGCGAGCGCAGGACGCCGTCGATGCGGAAGCTGGGCGGCGTGGCCACCTTGAGGTGCACGTCGCTGGCCTTCGTCTCCACGGCGTACCTCAGGATCTTGTGGAACTCCTCGCGGGTCACGGCGCCGCCTCCGCAGGCGGAGCCTACCGCAACGGAGGGGAGAGGGGATAGGGGATCGGGCCGAGGCGATGCTTGCCCCGCGCGGTCCGACCCGCTAGCGTCCGGCACCGTGGAGTACGCCGAGGTCGTCGACCGGATCAAGCAGGGCCGCATCGCCCCGGTCTACCTGCTCTGCGGCCCGCAGTCGTTCATGATCGAGGCGGTCGTGACGGCGCTGCGGGAGGCGGTGGAGGCGGACAAGCACGGGACGTTCGCCAGCGAGACGTTCCAGGGCGACGAGGACAACGGCTCGCGGATCGCGGCGGCCGCCCGCGAGATCCCGATGCTGGTGCCGCGCCGGCTGCTCGTGGTGCGAGAGGCGCAGGGGCTCGCCGCACGGCAGGAGTCGGTCGATGCCCTCGTGACGTACCTCGAGCAGCCGTCGCCGACGACGATCCTCGCGCTGACGGCCCCGGCCTTCGACGCGCGGACCCGGCTGGCGCGCAAGGTGGCCGAGGTGGGGGTGGTGTTGCGCGCCGACAAGGTCGCGGCCCGCGAGCTCGGCCCGTTCGTCCGCCACCACGGCCGGGCGCTCGGCGTCGACCTCCCGGGCGACGCCGTCTCCGCCCTGCTCGACGCCTGCGGCGACGACCTGGCGGCGCTGCACGACGGCGTGTCCAAGCTGGCGCTGTACGTCGAGGCGGGCCGCCCGGCGACGGTCGAGGACGTCCAGGCGGTCGTCGCCCCCTCGCGCCAGCACTCGGTGTTCGAGCTGGTCGACGCGATCGGCTCCCGCGACACCGCCCGGGCCTTCGAGCTGGTGCAGCGGCTGGCGGACCAGGGCGAGGCGCCGCTCAAGGTGCTGGGGCTGTTCGGACGGCAGATCCGTCAGCTGATCGACGTCAAGTCCGGCCGCGACGACTCGCCGCGGATCGGGCACCTCCCGCCGTTCATCCGGGACAAGATCAAGGCCCAGGCGGACCGCTTCACGATGCGCGACCTGGTCCGGGCGCTCGAGGCGCTGCACCGCACGGACCTGGCACTGAAGTCGAAGGCCTTCAGCCGCGAGAGCGAGGGGCCGCGCGCGCTGGAGGCGCTGGTGCTGGCGATCGCCGGCGCTCCGGCCGGGCGCGGGGCCCGGCGACGTCCGACGACCTGACCCGGAGAGCTAGGGCTTCGCCTTGGCCGCGTTGGCGGCGCGGGTGACCTGCGAGATCCGCCGCGCCGAGGCGCGCCGCGTGAGGACGCCCTTGCCGTGGGCCTTGTCCAGCTTGCGGATCGCCTCCTGGAGCAGCCCCTTGACCTCTTCCGGCTTCGCCGTGGCCAGGGCCTGCTGCAGCTTCTTGACCGCGGTGCGCACGCCGGTCCGGACCGACTTGTTGCGCAGCGCGCGCCGCTGGCCCTGGCGGTTCCGTTTCTCCGCCTGCTTGTGATGCGCCACGTTCGTACCCTCCGCCGGGCCGCGCCCGGCACTCCTCGCGGACCACCGACGGGCCGCGGAACGCCGGCGGAAGCTACTCGCCCCACCGCCGGGCGTCAAGCGGTCCCGCGAGTTCGGGGGTCCCGCGGTCAGCGGTCCGGCGGCGGGCGGGTCCCGTCGCGCCGGAAGCGGAGGTAGTCGGCCAGGATCTCCGCGTGGTCGAAGGCCAGCGGCGCCGGCAGGGCGTCCGGCGCGAAGACGCGCGCCTCGGCCGCGTCGTCCAGGCCCCGCGGTTCGCCCCGCGCCCGCCCCACGAAGACGGTCGACACCGTGTGTTTCCGCGGGTCGCGGTCGGGCCGGGAGTAGACGTGCAGCAGCGCCGTCAGCTCGACCTCGAGCCCCGTCTCCTCGCGCGCCTCGCGCACCGCCGCCGCCCAAAGCGGCTCGCCGTAGTCGACGAACCCGCCCGGCAGCGCCCAGCCCGGCGGCGGGTTGCACCGCCGGATCAGCACGATCCCGTCGCCGACCTCGATCACCACGTCGACCGTCGGCGCCGGATTGCGATACGTCCGTTCCTCGCCCGCCATCGTCCGCTCCTTCCGCGTCAGCGCCCGCGCCACTCCCGCTCCGGCCCGAAATCGGTGTGGACGAAATTGGAGTGTCGGTACGTGCCGAGGCCGCCGTGGTGCTTGCGCTTGAGCCACGCGGTCAGGCGCACCAGCGGCACGGACTGCAGCCGCCAGTCGAGCGCCAGGCCGCGGCGGTGCAGGCTCTCCGAGGCCACCTCGTGGCCCTTCTTGCGAAGCTGCTCGTTGAACTTCTCCGAGCGGTAGCCGCTGAGCACCTCGACGACGGTGCCGTGGAGCGCCTTGGCCGCAGCGAGCACGAGCGGGGCGAGCCGCGGGTCGAACTCGGTGGTGCGGCCGGTCGCCCGGCAGCGCATCAGCCAGGCGAACGAGCGCGTCCCGACCTGCTCGCCGAACACCGGCAGCGCGGCGGCAGTGTACAGGTGGACGAAATGGACCCACGGCACCTCGCGCGTCCCGGGCTCCGGCGCGCCGTCCGGCGCCGCCGCCCACTTCTTGCCGGGCTCCTTCGACGCCGGATGCTCCTCGCGCCCGACGTCGGACGCCGGCTGCGCGGCGGCCGGCGCGACGGCGAGCGTGCCCAGCGCGACGGCGAGCGCGACTGGCCGAAGCGGGAGGGCGGTGCTATAGCCCCTGCGGGCCCTGCAAGGAGTCCCGATGACGTCGCGTCCGATCCCGGTCCTGGTCGTCCTCATCGCGCTCGGCTCCGGCTGCTACCTTTCGCACGCCGGGTCCGAAGACGCAAGCGACGGGGGGCGATCGGAGGCGGCGGACGACGCGGTCGTGCGCGACGATGCGGCGGCCGACGACGGCGGTGCGGAGGTCGTCGGGCCGTGTCCCGGCGACGACATCCTCGACGCCGCCGAGCTGCTCCGGCGGCGGCACGAGTTCGACGGGCGGTTGGTGTACGTGCGCGGGACGGTGCAGGAGTCGGGCCCGCGGGAGTGCGCGCCCGTGCCCTGCCCGCTCGGCACCGCCTGCTGCAGCGAGTGTTCCGTCGGCGTGATGCTCGCCGGCGCCGACGGGACGGGGCCGCTGCTCTCGGGCACCGGCGCGGCGATTCCCGGCTGCTACGGGGACGACTGCCACGTGGTCTGCACGCCGTACGACGTCGGGCGGCGCTACGTGCTGCGCGGGACCTTCTCGGT
>JAFGHH010000302.1 GCA_016930215.1 Deltaproteobacteria bacterium | reverse complement strand
CGCTGTTCGCCCCCGGCTGGATCGCCGGCGCGAACGGCGGCGGCGGCGGTGCCGCCGGCCCGGCCGGCGACGTGTCGCCCGGCGGCACGCGCGGCGGCGCCGGCGGCCGCGGTGGTCACGGCGGCGACGGCGGAGGAGGGGGCGGCGGCGCCGGCGGCCCGAGCTACGCGCTGTTCCTCGCCGACCGCTCGACCCTCAGCGACCTGGGGTTCACCGCGACCGGCGGCGGCGGCGGGGCCGGCGGGATCGGCGGCACGTCCCGGACCAACGCCGGCACGCCGGGCGAGACCGGCGCTCTCGCCACGGGCTACTGGCAGGGGGCCTTCGTCTCCGACGACACCCCGCTCGACGTTGCCGACGAGGCCGCGGTCTCGAGCACGATCCGGGCGCCCGGCGCGCCCGCCTGCACCGCGGCCGAGGCGGTGCTGCACCTGAACCTGACGCACGGCGACCACGCACAGCTGGCGATCGATCTGGCCGCGCCGGACGGCACGGTCTACGTCGTCCACGACCGTGCCGCCGGCACCGGCAGCCTGGCTGTCGCCGACCGCGTGCTGACTCCCGCGCCGACCGCCGTCGGTGGTGCCTGGACGTTGCGGATCCAGGACGACGCGGCCGGCGAGACCGGCACCCTGGACGGCTGGGCGCTGCAGTTGCGCTGCACGTTCTGATTCCGCGCCCGACCCGACCCGGCTGCCTCGGCACCGTCGCCGTCGGTCGCTCCTCGTGTCAAGCCGGCAAGGTCGCCCTGCCGGACACGGCCAGTCCGATGGAGGTGTCTCCGATCGCCGCCTTGTCGTCCCGTGCCGCGAGGCCTATGCTTCTGCCTTCCAGAGTGTGTCGGGAGCGGCGAGCGCTCGTTCCCGTGGAGCGGTTGTTCGAGGCTCCGTTCCGTGGCGGGGCCGAATCGAGACGAGGGAAGCATGGTGCAAGACGCGATGAAGTGCTTTCGGACGAACCTGGGTCGGCTCTGTCTGTTCGCCGCCGTCGGAGCCTGTGCGGACGGCAGCAACCTGGCGGCCGACGTGGGCGGAGAGGGCATCGCGGACGGTGACGTCGACGGCGTTGGCGATGCGACGGAGGACGACAGCGGCCCCTGTCTTCCGGGACGCACGTTGTGCGGGACCGAGTGCGTGGACCTGACTAGTGATCCGGAGAACTGCGGCCGGTGCGGACTCGCCTGCGCCGCCGACCTGGTCTGCAACGAAGGCGGCTGCGCCTCGACCTGCTCGGGCACGTTGACCCGTTGCGGCGGATCCTGCGTGGACCTTGCGACGAACCCGGACCACTGCGGAGCCTGCGACTACGGCTGCCCGGGCGCGGCCAACGCCGACGGAACCTGCAGCCGGGGCGTGTGCGGACTGGCGTGCCGCTCCGGCTGGCAGGACCTCGACGGGGCGCCGGGGTGCGAATACGCCTGCACGTTCCTGGCCCCCGAGGAGTTGTGCAACGGGCGGGACGACGATTGCGACGGCGCGATCGACGAGGGCTTCCTTTGTGCGATGGGCTCGAGCGAGAGCTGCACGACGGCCGCCGGGTTGCCGGGACTGCGAAGCTGCGTTGCCGGGTGCATCTGGGGTGCCTGCTCGGCCACGGCCGAGGCGTGCAACGGCCTGGACGACGACGGCGACGGAGCCTGTGACGAGGACTTCGGCTGCTGCCGGGGCCTGGTCGAAGCCTGTACGCTGAGCTGCGGTTCCATGGGTACCCGCACCTGCTCGGCCTCCTGCGCCTGGGGCGACTGCATCCCGTCGGCCGAGACCTGCAACGGTCTGGACGACGACTGCAACGGTACCGTCGATGGTCCCGATGTCTGCCATACCTGCGTCGGCGGGACGACAGCCCAGTATGCGGCCTCCGCGCCCGCCTCCTGCAGCGCCGCGGTGCCGTGCGATGCCTGCCTCAACGTGGGCGGCACGGGCACGACCTGGGAGGACATGCACTACTGCCGCAGCATGGGTGGCGGTCCGTATCGCTACGTCACGACCACCGACGTTCTTCCCTACTGCAACGACCCGTCCGACTTCTGCGCGGCGGGTTCGACGGCTTCCTGCGGCGGCACCACGGCCTGGTGCGTCGCAACCGGCGTCTGGCACGACAACCCCTCCTCGCGCCCCGAGGTGTGCAACGGTCTGGACGACGACTGCAACGGTACCGTCGATGGTCCCGACGTCTGCCATGTCTGCGTCGGCGGGACGACGGCCCGGTACGCCGCCTCGGTGCCCGCGTCCTGCAGCGCGGACGTTTCCTGCGACGCGTGCCTCAACGTGGGCGGCACCGGCATGACCTGGGAGGACATGTACTATTGTCGCAGCATGGTTGGCGGTCCGTATCGCTACGTCACGACCACCGACGTTCTTCCCTACTGCGACGACATGGCGGACCGCTGCGGCATCACCCGCTGCGGCGGCGAGACGTTCTGGTGCGACGGGGCGGGCTCGTGGCTGCCCGACCGACCGTCGGGGTGCTGACTCCGGCCATCGGACGGGCCGAGACTACGGCTTCCCGCGGCCGCGCGAGCGGCGGCGCGCCACGCCCCCGGCCAGCAGGCCGGCGAGAAGCGCGAGCGCCCCGGCGGCGTCGGGGAGTCGGGCGGCCGCCCGGCAACCGCAGCCGTCGCCGCCGTCGTCCGCACCGCCATCCACGGCAGCGTCCGCCGCATCCTCCGTGTCCTGCACGACGTCGACGTCGGCATCGGCATCCGCGTCGGCGTCGGCATCCGCATCGGCATCCGTGTCGGCGTCGGCGTCCGCATCGGCGTCCGTGTCGGCGTCGGCGTCCGGCCCGCCGGCCGACTCGAGCGCGTAGAGGTGGACGGCGAGGGCGGCGAAGTCGTCGGAGAACGACCCGCCCGTCGCGCGGATCGTTCGGGACTCGTCGAGCACCTCGACGTCGCCGTCGGGCACGGTCCCGGCGACGCTCCAGGTGGCGGCGGCCGCGGCCGCATCGACGTTGACGGCGAAGAGGTACACGCGTCCGTCGTGCTCCTTGGCGATCCAATCGATGCGCGCGCCGCCGGTCTCGGCGGTCACGACGCCGGAGTACTCCGGTGCGAGCACGGGTCGGGTGAGGGCGGTGAGCTGCGCGTTGGTTCGTGACAGCTCGGCCTGCTGCTCGTCCGAGAGGCAGAACTGGGTGTAGCCGGGGCATTCCCAGCTGTGGGTGAAGTAGCCGATGGCCGTCGCCCCGTGCACGAGGGCCTGCCAGACCTCGTTGCGGATCTCCGCCGCCGTCGGGCCGTCGTCGTCGCCCCGCTCGTCCAGCTCGCACCACTGGCCCGAGGTGCGGACGGCCTCGATCCACTGGAAGGTGGGCCGGTCGGGCGCGAACACGTCGCCCAGTTCCTGTTGGGCGGCGCCGACGCGGTAGAGCCAGTCGGGGCGACACCAGCCGTACACGGGGTAGATGTCGAACCCGACGAAGTCCGTCGCGTCCGGGTACTCGTGGTAGCGCGCCCGGGAGCCGTCCATCCAGTCGGGCGGCTCGAACTCGGAGTAGAAGCGCGAGGTCAGCGTGAGGAACGTGATGTGGTTCGGGTCGGCGGCGAGGATCGCGGCGCGCTCCGCCAGCAGGACCGACGGCTCGACCGCGTTGCTCTGCAGGTCGGGTTCGTCGCCGAAGACCCAGCCGAGCAGGGCGGCGTGCCCGGCCACGGAGAGGTCGTCCGCGGACGGCACGCCCCACACGCCGTGCGCGGCGCACTCGTCGAGGAACTCGAGCGACGTGCTGGAGCTGCTGCCGTTGCCGACGAAGGTGTTGATCCCCAGCGCCGCCTGCGCCTCGATCCGCGAGGGGCTCTGCAACCACTGCATCAACGGCAGGAACGGCTCGCCATCGATCAGGACCTGCCGCTCCGAACCCACCGTGACCGTGGCGCCGCGGGCGCCGCCGGAAGCCAGGACCAGGGTCGTGCAGGCTGCGAGCGCCGCCGCCAATCCGGAATGCCGTGTCATCGGTCGTCCTCCCTGCCGCCGGCGCTCTCACCCGGCGACGTGCTCCGCCCACATCTCGTCGCCGAAGGCGCTCCCGTGATAGCCGCCGTCCGCGTTGACGCCGTGCAGGTCGGGGAACCGGCCGGTGCCGTCCGAGAGGTCGTCGTCGGCGATGCAGCCCCCCGCGCCGTCGGGACCGTAGGTCACGCCGTAGTGGTCGTCCCAGTGGACCGTCAGGTCGCAGGCGGCTCCCTCGCCCGTACAGACGTCGTGGGCCGAGGCGCTGGTGCAGCGCGTCCCGGCGGCGGTCCCGCCCGCGCACACCCCGTCGGGCGGAGCGCACGGGTCGGGCTGCGTCCAGGCGCCGGCGGCGACCCAGCGGTCGACGTACTCGAAGAACTCGGGGTGGCTCCAGATCGCCTCGAGGCCGGGGATCAGCCGGACGGCCGCCGCGGTCGCCTTCCACGCCTTGGCGGTGCAGCAGAACTGGTAGCTGCCGCCCGGCTCGTGGCCGCCATCGATCCACCCGTAGGGGTCGATGATCGTGCGCGAGCCGGTGTCGAACACGAGGTTCCGCCAGTACGATTCCTCGCTGTTGGGGGTCTGCCCGAACAGCACCACGTCCCCGTGCCCGCTCCGGTACATCCCGCCGTTCTCGCCGAACTGCTCCCGGTCGGCGCCGGCCAGGAAGCCGGTCATCGCGGCGTCGTCGAGCAGCAGCGCGGCGAAGGCCACCGGCAGCTTGCGTCCCTCGCCGTGCCCGCCCCCGGGCGGCCACGTCTGTCCGCCGAGCGCCATGTGGTACAGATCGATCCCGACCTGCACGTACCGCACGAGCGCCGTCTGCCGCTCGACCTCCGTCCCCGCGCAGGCGAGCTGGAGCGCCCCCTCGGCGGTGCGCGCCGCGATGTCCGACCCGTAGTCGGGAAGATGCTCGGCCGGGTGGAGCGGCCGTCCGGTCCAGTTCGTCTTGTGGTCCAGGAACACGCCGCGGAAGCGCTGCGCCGTGACCTCGAATCCCGGAGCGTGCGCGGTGCAGGCGAGCGACGGCAGCCGGTCCGGGTGCAGGCGGGTCGTCGAGTAGTCCGGCTTGGCGGTGCCGAAGTACGGCGGACGGAACACCGTCGCCCCGTGGTCGGCCGGCACCTCCCCGACCACCGTCAGCACCGACGCCGCCCGGAGGCACGGCCGGCAGTCGGCGTCATCGAGCGGCTCGAGCGATACGCCCTTGACCAGCGACTCGCCGGGATTCGCCCGGTACGGCAGCGTCGGCACCCGCGCCGCGTCGTAGTCGGCAATCCGTCCGTCGAACCCCTGCGCCACGACGTCGTCCGGGTTCACCTCCCAGCCGTGCCGGTCGCCCGCGAACTCCGGGGCGACCCGCCGCAGGGTCACCGGCCCGAGCACCCAGAAGTCCCCGTTGGCGTAGCGGCCGAACGGGACCTGCCCGTCGAAGGTCCAGACGACCGACCCGTCGACGACCTGGTCCGTCGTGCGCACCGTCCCGGTCGGGTCGATGCACGCCAGGCCGTCCGGCTCGAACCCGTCATCGCAGCGGCAGACCGGTTCGCCATCGACCAGCTCGCAGCGGCCGTGCCCCGAGCAGGTGATCCCGCCGCACGGGTCCGCCGGGCTGCTCGAGCAGGCCGTGCCCAGAACTCCCGCGATGCACGCCGCGAGTCCGATCGCGCCGCGCCGCCCGCTGCTCCCTTCGCCGCGTCCGTTCCTCATGGCGGCAGTATGCCCGGTGCGGCCCGGACGGTCCACCGCGCCGCTTCCACCCGCGCCTCGCTCCTGTGGGTTCCTTGCGACAGTGTCGTGGAGGTGCCGCGAACGCGCACGTTCCGCGAGCGCCGCCCTCCGCGAAACCGCCGAAACGACGCGGGCCGCTCGTTGGCACGCGGGGCGCATCCGTCCACGTCCGCACGCATCGTCCGAGGAAATGGCCGGGCCGGCCGCCGGAGGGGCCCGGAGTCCGGTGCCGTGTACCGGGACCTCGGAAGGGAGACGGCGATGGGTCAGGGAACGGAAAGGATGCGACGCGGACGACCTCGGGCGGGATGGGCGGCGGCGGTCGTGCTGGGCGCCGCGTGGACCGCGTCGGCGCAGGCCCAGCGGGTCGAAGGCACGATCCTGCAGATCGACCAGAACGAGCTGCTGGTCGACCTGGGCCGCGTCGATGGGGTCTCGCCCGACGACCCGGTGCGGCTGTACCGGCGCATCGTGGTCGAACACCCGGTGACGCACCGGCGGCTCGAGGATCGCTTCCCGCTCGGCGACGAGACGCTGGCCGAGGTCGCCGAGCGGATGTCGATCATCGTGCTGGACACGCCGCCGGCCCACGCCCCCAAGGTCGGCGACACGGTGGTCGTCACGGGCGCCGGATCTCCCGCCGCGCAGCCGCCGGCGCCGGCGGAGCAGGAGACGGCGGCCTGTCCCGCCTGCCCGGCGACCGACGGTCCCGCGACGGCGACGTGCGAGCTGGATCCGGAGGTCCGGACGCTGGTGCAGACCTTCGGCCGCACGCTGGGGCAGACGCTGGAGCGGCGGATCGAGATCTGGGAGAGCTACCTGGCGACGAACCGCGACGTCTCCTGGGCCGGCCCGGTGGCCGCCGACGTGGAGGCGCTGCGCGGCGCCCTGCGGACGATGCGCGGCGACGCGCCGGCGACGGCCGTCGCCCCGCGGGCGCGGGCGGGGCACGAGCCGCCGACCCAGGCGTTCGTCGGCGAGCCGCTCCAGCTCGTCGTCGCGGTCGACCCGCGCGACGCGCTGCGCCTGGCGCAGCTCCACGTCCGACGCGAGGGCGAGCGAGGATACGAGGTGTTCGACCTGGAGCCGGACGGGGACTTCTACCTGCGGGGGCGCGTCCCGGACGAGTTCGTGCAGCCGGACGGTTTCGCCTACTTCCTCGTCGGCATCGATGCCGGCGGCACCGAGGTGCCGCTGGGCGGCTCGGCCGGACGGCCGGTCCAGGTGCCGGTGGTCGAGCGCCTCGGCGCGCCGCCGGTGCGGACCGATCGCTCGAACCTGCACACCTCGTTCGAGTACGTCGATTTCCTGGCCGACGAGCTGCACCGCGACTACTACCTGCGCTTCGAGGCCGACTTCCGCTACGTGCTGTCCAGCTGGTTCTACGGCCTGCGGATGGGGTTCGGCGTCTTCGAGGGGCTCGGCGGACCGGTCGACGCCGTCGACTGGTCCGGCGACGACGAGACCCGGGCCGACCCGCAGCCGATCTCCTACCGCTACGGGTTTACCGAGGTCGAGTTCCGGCTGCACGAGCTGTTCTACGTGATCGGCCGGATCTCCGTCGGCAGCGCGCGGGCCTACGAGACGTCCGACGGCCGGTCGGAGGCGCCCGAGGCGCTGGTCGGGGGCGGCGGTCGCGTGCGGATCGGCCGGCCCACCGGCACCAACCTCGAGCTGGGCGGCGGGTACATCGAGGACCTGGGCTACGAGGCGAACCTGTCGGTCAACCTCGGCCTGGTCGAGAACGTCCCGCTGCGCGGGTACATCATCGTCACCGACATGCCCGTGCGGGGCGACCTCGGCGTGCGGCTCGTCGCCGAGGCCGGCTGGCAACCGGTCTCGTGGTTCGAGTTCACCGTGCTGGCCGGCTACAACATCCGGACGATCCACCATCAGGGGTTCAGCCTCGGGCTGGGCGCCTCGTTCCTCTGGTAGGGCGGAGGGAGGACACCATGCGCGCATCATCCGCCTGCACGCCGCTCGACGGGACCCGGCCGACGGCGCCGCTCTTCCCCTGGGTCGTGCTCGGCGTCGCCCTGGCACTGCTCGCCGCCGGACCGGCGTCCGCGCAGCAGGAGCCGGCGCCGACCGAGGCGCCGCCGTCGCCCGCCGTGCCGCCGTCGTCCGCCGCGCAGCCGCTGTTGTTCCACGTGCCGCCGACGAGCGTCGGGGCCGGCGCGCCTCTGGAAGTCACCGCGACGCTGACCGAGTCGTGGCAGCTCCGCACGCTGAGCCTGGCCTATCGTCGGCTCGACCGGGACGGCTGGCATGCCGTGCCGTTCCGCCAAGTCTCGACGGGCGACTTCGCCGCCGTCGTGCCCGGGGACGAGGTCGCCTCGCCGGCGATCGAGTACTACGTCGAGTCGGTCGACCGGGAAGGCCGCACCCGGCGGCACTTCGCCTCCCCCGAACGGCCGCATCGGGTCGAGGTGATCGGGCTGACCTCGGCGCAGGAGGAGCGGATCGAGGAGGACCGCTTCGGCGGCGCGCGACACCGCTTCGCGGCGCGCAGCGAGTGGAGCGACTTCGGCGACCGCTCCGTCGCGGGCTGGATGCCCGAGGCCCGCCGGCCGGGTTACACCGAGGCGCAGCTCCGGCCGCGGACCGACGACTTCGTCGAGTTCCACGCCGACTACGCGTACCGTCTGCTCGGGATCGTCGAGTCGATCCACTTCGGCTTCGGCATCGTCCGCGGCCACGCGCCGCGGCTGGACTACGAGAGCGACGTCGGGTCCCGGCCGGCGGACCAGCGGGCCCCGGGGTTCAACTACGGCTGGAGCGGCCTCGCCTTCCGGTTCCACCGCTACTTCGGCATGGGCGTCGACGTCTATCTCGGCGCCACCCAGTACGGCTTCGACGGCGGGGGAGGGGGGTTCTTCCGCATCGGGCACACGGCGGAAACCCACTTCGACCTGGGCGTCGATTACGTGTCGAACCTCGGCTACCGCGCGTGGGCGACCTTCGAGTGGGACACGGTGCCGTACGTGCCGATGTCGCTGACGGCGGAGTTCACCGACTGGCCCGACCCGGGCGACGACGCCGGCGACGGCGTGCGCCTGTGGTACGGCGCCTCGGCGCACGTCTGGCAGGGACTGATCCTCTCGGCACGCGTCGGCTACGCCGCACGGCACGGAAGCAACACCGGCGGCCCGATCGTCGGCGGAGGAGTCGCCTATGAGTTTTGAGGGTCGTCAGGCTACGCGCGCCGGCCCGACGCCACGGGAGGCGTGGGCATGACGGCCGGCGTGCCGGCCCTGGTCGCGCTCGCGGCGCTGCTGCCGCGGGCCGGCCAGGCCGCGGATCCCGGCGCAGGCGACGCGACCCCCGCGGAGCGTGCCGCCGCCGAGGCCGCGACCTGGGTCGGAACGATCGCCCCCGAAGAGACGCTCGCCGTCTCGCTCTCCGACCCCGACTGGTGGGTCTTCGACGTCTGCCGCGGCGCGACCGTCGTCGTGGACCTGCTCCCGGTCGGCGACGGCATCGTCGAGGCGGTCCTGCTCGACGCCGACCTGGTCCCGCTCGCCCGCACCCGCTCGGCGGGCGGCGACGGCCGGATCCACTGGCTCGGCACGCGCAGCGGAAGGGTCTACCTGAAGGTGGGCCCGGCCCCCGACACGGGCGCCCCGCGTTCCCCGTACCGCCTGCGCGCGTGGTGGGTCGACGCGATGACCTGCCCCGGGCGCGCCGAGGGGCCGGCGGCCTCCGGCGTGTTGTTTCCTCCGCCCGCCGAACCTGCTCCGGGTTCGCCGGCGACGACGACCGCACCGGCGTCGCAGGCGCTCCGCTTCGCCTCCGCGACGCCGGCCGAGCCGTCCCCGCCTCGCAGCGCCAGAAGGGCCGGAACGACGTGGAGCACCCCCGCCGGACTTGACGCGTCCGACGGGCCCCGGAGCCGGGAGCTGCCGCCGGGCGTCCACGAGCACGACGGGTTCCTCTGGCGCCTGGCGCTCGGGCTCGGCTACGTCGGCTGGGAGGAACGGCACTGGGACTACCACGATTCGATCGACTCGGATTGGGTGAACACCGGCGGCGGCGGGCTCAACATGGCCTTCGGCGGCTCGTGGAACGAGCGCTACTACCTCTACTTCGACCTCAACCTGAACTTCCCGCAGCTTCTCGGCTTCGGCGTGGGCTTCGGCGCCTATCTGGGGGACGAGTGGTTCGTCGATGCGGCGGTCGGCTACCACCTGTGCGACAACGGGTACCTCGCGGCCGCCGTGGGCAAGGAATGGTGGGTCGGGGAACAGTGGCTGACCGGCCTTTCGGTCCGATGGATGGGCGGCACCGGCTGGGTCGGAGAGACCGACTGGACGACCTCCGTGACGGTGAACTGGTCGTTGACCTACAACTGAGACGCGGCGTCGTTCGCCGACGCCGGCGCGGCCTCCGCCGCCGGCTCGGGCACCTCGAAGTCGACCTCGCGCAGCAGCTCCGTCAGCTCGACGTAACGCTCGCCGCGGCGCGCCGTCAGGTCGGTGATCTTCGTCTGCAGCTCGTCGAACTTCTTCTGCAGCTCGGTGAGCCGCTGGGTGAGCCGCGTGCGCAGCTCGCCCGCCCGCGCGATCCCCTGGATCGAATACAGGTTGTTCTGCACCTCGTAGGTCCAGGTCTGGACCTGCTCGCGCTCCTCCGTGAAACGCTCGATGTCGGTGTCGATCGTGCCGACCTCGTCGCCGATCTCCAACGCCCGGCGCAGCGTGGGGCCCATCGCGCCGTCGACCGCCGGCCCGGCCAGGTACAGCCGCACGGCCGCCCGCGCGTCCGGGTCCAGCAGCTGCACCTCCTGCGTCATCGGCGAGCGCTCGAGGATCTCGATCTCGGTCTTGGCCTGCGTCGCCAGCTCCACGGGGACGATCACCGTCAGCGCATCGACCTCCTCCGAGCCGGCCGGGAGGTTCTTCAGCTCCCAGCCCGACCGGCGAGTGTGCTGGATGAACAGCTTCCCCGGCCGGCCGGTCAGGTTCTGCACGACGTACTTCGTCTTGCGCACCGAGTAGCGCTTGATCGTCAGCCTGCCGTGTACCACCTTGACCAGCGAGGCCTCCTCGACGTCGGAGCCGGACTCCACCGAGATCGTGACGCCCCGCTCGATGGCGTACGGGATCGAAGTCGTGGCGCCGGCGGGGAGCGGCTCGAGCACCCCCTGGCCGAGGAACCGCTCGGTGGCGAAGATCGCCACCGGACCCCGCTCGAGCGTGACGTCGGTCTGGTTGACGAAGCGCACGACGCGGAACGGGCTGCCGGCCGAGGCGGGGACGCCGGGGTCGGGACGGAACAGCAACGCGTCGTGGGCTTCGACGTCCCGGTTGAGGATCGCCACCAGCGTCGAGGCCTGGTCGGCGATGGAGACGGGGCCGGCCGAGCGGTAGGTCGTGATACCGCCTTCCTGGCTGCCCAGGGCCAGCAGCGCCAGGCTGGCCCGGGCGCCGGAAGCCTCGAGCCCCGCGGGCGGCGCCGCCGGAAGGTCGACGACCTCCGTCGCCGGTGCGTCCGAGCCGCCCTCCGCGGGCTGGAACTCGAAGGGGTAGGAGACGGTGGTCGTCGAGTCGCTCTGCGGGAACGACATGCGCCGGACGACGGCCGCGACGCAGCTTCCGACCGCGGTGTTGCCGGTGGTGTTGGTGGTGGCGTCGGCGGCCGCCACCGTCCCGTCCTGCGAGATCTGGAACCGCACGACCACGCGCCCGGCCAGCCCCGGCGAGGCCTGCAGCGCGACCTCGTAGCAGTGGCGGATCCGCGCGCGGTGCTGGGAGACGACGCGGCGGATCACGTCCCGCGACAGCGAGCCCATGGCCGACGAGTCGCCGAGGCGCACGTCGGGGGCAGGGGCGCTGCGCGCCGCGACCGCGCCCCGGCCGTAGCCGACCCCGCCGCCGCCGGCGCCATGCCCCATCCGACCGATGTCGCCCAGGCCGAGCGATGCTTCCTCGTCCACGTCCGCCCAGGCCGACTCGGCCTCCGCGTACCGCTCGTTCGCCGCGTCCTTCGGCTCCCGGTTGTCGTCGGTGTCGAGCCTCGCCAGCCGCCGCCGGGTCTCGTCGGAGACGGAGACCGACGAGGCGACGGCGGCCTGGACCACCTCGCCGCGGTCGGTGACCAGCGGTCGCGCCGGCACGAACGGGTTGCCGAGGTCGGCGCGGAACGTGAGCGGTGCCCCTTCGGTCACCGACAACGTCACGTCGGTCCAGTCCTCGCCGCTCGTATTCTGCACCACCGCCCACCCCTGCAGCAGCGCCTGGTCCGGCTTGTCGGAGAGCACGATGCGGTACGTCGGCCGCCAGATCGGCGACTCGACGACGTACGAGATCAACACGTCGTGCGCCGTCTTGCCGCCCTGGAGCCGCACGACGACCTCGAGCGTCTCCTCGTCGTCCTCCTCGACGCCGTCGTCCGGCGCGTCGGGGTCGGGCGGAACGGTGGGGCAGGTTCCCGGCGGGGGCCACGGGCAGCCGGGCCAGCAACCGGGCGCCGGCTCCGGCGTCCGCTCCTCCTTCCGCCGCTCCTTCTCGATCGGGAACGAGACGAACTCGACCGGCTGGCCGTCGCGGGAGACGACGGTGAGCGAGGCGAGGAAGTCGCCGACCTGCGACTTCCGCACCTTGAACTTCACCTCGTCGCCGTCGACCTTCCCCGCCCGCTCGAAGTAGCCCACGCCGTTGCGGTACAGCACGACCCGCTGGACCGGAAGGCGGCTCGCCACCACCGG
>JAFGHH010000301.1 GCA_016930215.1 Deltaproteobacteria bacterium | reverse complement strand
GTGCTGAAGAACATCGCCACGTCTTCCAGCCGCTCGATCGAGCAGCTCAGCAGCGGCGCGGGCGGGGTCGTGCCGTCGGCGAGCAGCGCGCCCGGCAGGGCGAACGCCTCGCAGTGCAACGACCGATCGGCGGCCAGCAGGCAGTCGCAGTCGCCGACCGCCCGCGTCCCGACCGGGCCGACGACGGCGGCGGGCGCGTACTCGAAGGTCCACACGTAGTCGTGCTCGACCATCCCGCCGTCCCAGCAGCGCAGCTCGCCGGCGGCCGTGCGGGCGCAGCAGCCGTCCCAGCGGGTGAACAGCGCCTCGGCCCCCGCCAGGTCGCGCACCGGCGTCGGCACGCGCCGGGCCATCTGCTGCGGATTGCGGTCGGCCCCGAGGATCTGGCCGCCCCAGGCCAGCCCCGAGCCGTCCTCGCGCCGGGCACAGACCATCCCGCGGGCCGCCGCCGCCAGCTCGACGACGCCCTCCGCGCCGCGCACCTGCACCGTGCCGTAGCTGCGCTCCGGCTCCGGCCTGCCGAACGGACCGTCCCAGTTGCTGCCCCAGCAGCGCACGGTGCCGTCGACCAGCGCGGCGCAGGCGTAGGAGTCCCCCACCACCACGCGGCGCGCGTCGGTCAAGCCCAGCACCGCCTGGGGCGGCATGCTGGCCGTGTCGCCGCCCGGGGGCGGCACGCCCGGGCCGTTGCAGGCGACGCCGCAGCGGCCCCAGCACCAGACGCGGCCGTCGTCGGTCACGGCGCAGGCGTTGTAGTTGCCGCCGGCGATGTCGATCACCTTGGACGGGCCGGCCGGCACGGCGTCCGCCGGGCCGACCGCCGCCGCCTCGGCCGAGGGCGCGGCGCCGTCGCGCCGGCAGCCGGGGTTCCCGAGCAGCAGCAGGACCGGGACCAGGACCAAGACCATCATCGGAATGCGCATGTGCGCTTCATAGCACGGTCTTCCGTGTCCGCGGCAACGCCGCCCGCGAACCGCACGACGCTCGTGCGTTGTCCCTTTACTGCCGGCGTCCGCCCGGTATGATCGCGGCCCCGGGGGGTTCTCTGGGAAGGAGCGGTGCGAGCGTGAGCGGGAAGCAGAAGGCGGGGTCGGGGAACGGCGGGGGCAACGGGGTCGGCGGGCGGGTGGTCGGGGTCGTGGCCCGGGTGATGAACGCCGAGGCGGAGACCTTGGCGCCCGAGCTGCGGTTCGTGGAGGACCTGCGCGCCGACTCGCTGCGCGTGATGGAGCTGGTGCTGGAGCTGCAGGAGGAGTTCGGCATCGACATCCCGGACTCGGCCCTGGACCAGATCCGCTCCGTCGGCGACGCGATCGAGTACGTGCGCGGAAAGCTGACGGCGGGCTGAACGGGATGGACGTCGTCGTCACCGGCCTCGGGGTGCTCGCGCCGTTCGGACGGGGCGCGGAGCGCACCTTCGAGGCGCTGGTGGCGGGCCGCAGCGCCGTCGGGCGGATCACCCGCTTCGACGCCTCGGAGCAGCGCAGCCGCATCGCGGCCGAGGTCCGCGAGCTCGAGGCGGGGGCCGACCTGTCGGCCGCCGACCTCCGGACCTACGACCGCTTCCAGCTCTTCGCGCTCCTCGCCGCGCTCGACGCCGTCCGCGACGCGGGGCTCGGCGACGGACCGCTGGGCGACCGGGCTGCGGTGGTGCTCGGCGCGGGGATCGGCGGCCTGGAGACGATCGAGCGCAACCACGAGGCGCTGCGCGAGAAGGGGCCGCGGCGGGTCTCGCCGTACTTCATCCCGTCCGCGATCCCCAACCTGGCGGCGTCGCTGGTGGCCATGCGCGTCGGGGCGCTCGGCGCCTGCATCTCCCCCGCCTCCGCCTGCGCCTCGGGGGCGCACGCGATCGGCGAGGCGCTGTGGGCGCTGCGCGCGGGCCGCGCCGACCTGGTGCTCGCCGGCGGAACGGAGGCGGCGGTGACGCCGCTGGGGGTCGCGGGTTTCGGGGCGATGCGGGCGCTGTCCGAGCGCAACGACGACCCGGCACGGGCGAGCCGCCCGTTCGACCGCGGGCGCGACGGGTTCGTGATCGGCGAGGGGGCCGGCGTGCTGGTGCTGGAGACCGCGGCCCACGCCGCGGCCCGGGGTGCCCGCGTGCGCGCCCGCCTGGCGGGCTACGGCGCGACGGCCGACGCCCACCACATCACGCAGCCCGACCCGGAGGCCGCCGGGATGGCCCGGGCGATGGCCCGGGCGCTGGAGGACGCGCGCGTCTCCCCCGCCGACGTGGGCTACGTCAACGCCCACGCCACCTCGACGCCGCTCGGGGACCGCCTCGAGGCGAAGGCGATCCGCGACTTGTTCGGCGACCGCCCGCCCCCGGTCTCCTCGACCAAGTCGGCGCTGGGGCACCTGCTGGGCGCCGCCGGGGCGGTCGAGGCGGCGATCGCGGTCCTGGCGCTGGAGCGCGGCCTGCTGCCGCCGACGCTCAACCAGGAGGATCCGGACCCGCAGATCGAGCTGGACGTCGTGCCCAACGAGGCGCGCCCGGCCGGGCTGCGCTACGCTCTGTCCAACGCGTTCGGCTTCGGCGGAACCAACGCCACGTTGCTGTTCGCCGGTTCGTAGGCCCGGGGGACGGGGGAGGCCGCCACGGAGGACGAAGGGAGGATGCGGAACATGAAACTGGCCGTCGGAAGCGACCACGCCGCCCTGGCACTCAAGAACCGTCTGCGCGACCAGCTGCGCGAGTGGGGCCACGAGGTCGAGGATCTCGGCACGAGCTCCACCGAGTCGGTCGACTACCCGGACTTCGCCCACGCGGTGGCCACGGCGGTGCAGCAGGGCCGCTGCGAGCGGGGCGTGCTGATCTGCGGCACGGGCCTCGGCATGGCGATGACCGCCAACCGCCACCGCGGCATCCGCGCCGCCGCGTGCGGCGACATCTACAGCGCCCGGATGAGCCGGCTGCACAACGACGCCAACGTGCTGTGCCTGGGCGCCCGCGTGGTGGCCCCGGAGTACGCCATCGAGCTGCTCAAGGCCTGGCTCGACGCCCCCTACGAAGGCACGCGGCACGTGCGCCGGGTGGCGAAGATCGAGCTGCCCGAAGGAAAGCCCTAGGCGATGCGCTGTCCGGCCTGCAGCCACGAGGAGTCCAAGGTCGTCGATTCCCGGACGGCCCGCGACGGCGCCGCGATCCGCCGCCGCCGCGAGTGCCTCCAGTGCGGCCGCAGGTTCACGACCTACGAACGCGCCGAGGACGAGCTGCCGCTGGTGGTGAAGAAGGACGGGCGCCGCGAGCCGTTCGACCGCCACAAGGTGATCGGCGGCATGCGCCGTGCCTGCGAGAAGCGCCCGGTGCCGCTGCCGGTGCTCGAGCGCACCGCGGACGCGCTCGAGCGGATGCTGGTGGAATCGAGCGACCGGGAGATCGAGTCCCGGCGGATCGGCGAGTGGGTGATGGAGCGGCTGCGCGAGCTGGACGGCGTGGCCTACGTGCGCTTCGCCAGCGTGTACCGCGAGTTCAAGGACGTCGGCGAGTTCTTCGACGCCCTGCGCAGCATGCTCGAGCGGCGCGGGATGTCGCTGCCCACCGAGCTGCTGCCCCGCGGCGACGGCCGAGACCCGCGCGGCGGCGGCCCCACGCGTTAGGACGACGCGCGCGATGCAACCCGCCGAATCGCCTCCCGAGCCCCTGTTCCTCGAGCTGGCCCTCGCGCTGGCGCGGCGCGCCCGCCCCTCCCCCAACCCGCCCGTCGGCGCGGTGGTGGTCCGCGACGGCCGCATCGTCGGCCGGGGCTTCCACCCCGGCGCCGGCCGGCCCCACGCCGAGGTCCTGGCGCTCGCCGAGGCCGGGGCCCGCGCGCGCGGCGCCGACCTGTACGTGACGCTCGAGCCGTGCAACCATCACGGCCGCACACCCCCGTGCACCGCCGCGATCCTCGAGGCCGGCGTCCGGCGCGTGCTCTACGGCGTCGAGGATCCCGACCCGCGCGTGGCGGGCGGCGGCGCGCGATTCCTGCGGCGCCGCGGCGTCCGCGCGGTCTGTCTGCGCTCCGCCGCCGCGGCCGAGCTGATCGCGCCGTTCGAGAAGTTCGCCCGCACCGGCCTGCCGTTCGTCACGCTCAAGATCGGCGCCTCGCTCGACGGGCGCATCGCCGCCCGCACCGGTCGCTCGCGCTGGATCACCGGCCCCGCCGCCCGCGAGGCGGTGCAGCGGATGCGGGCCGCCCACGACGCGATCCTGGTCGGCCTCGGAACCGTGCGGATCGATGACCCCCGGCTGACGGTGCGCCTCCCGGAGGCTGGCTTCGTCTCCCCGCCGCCGGTGCGCGTGGTACTGACCGGCGGCCGCCGGACCGTGCCGTCCCGCGCGCGCGTGGTGCGGCCGGAGCGCGGCGGCGCCACTCCGGAAACCTGGCTCGTCGGGCCGACCGCGCGAACCACGATCCACCTCGACGACCCCGACCACCTGCGACGCATCGGCCTCCCGGCCGGCCGCGACGGCCTCGTCCCCGAGCGGCGCGTGCTGGCCGAGCTGGGCCGCCGCGGGATCACCTCCGTGCTCGTCGAGGGCGGCGGGCAGGTGTTCACCCGCTTCCTCGCCGCCGGCCTCGCCGACCGCGTCGCCCTGTTCCTCGCCCCGAAGCTGCTCGGCGGACCCGCCGAACGGGGCTTCTTCTGCACCCCGGGGGTCCCCGAACCGGGTCTCGCCGCGGGGCTTGAGCTTCTCCGCGTAGAGCGCTATGGGGACGACGTGCTGTGGGTGGGACGACCCCGCCCGGCCCGCCGGGGATGCCGACCGCGAAGCGCCCGGTAAAGCGTTGGAGTTACGGCCTTGTTTACCGGCATCGTGACAGCAGTCGGTGAAATCGAGTCCCGGGTCCCCGGACCCGCCGGTGCGGTGCTTCGCATCCGCTCCCCGTGGACCGAGTTGGTGATCGGGGAGAGCATTTCCGTCGACGGCGCCTGCCTGACCGTCGCGCGGGCGGAACCGTCCGGCTCGTTCCAGGCCGACGCATCGGCCGAGACCCTGGCCCGCACGACGCTCGGCAGCCGCAACCCCGGCGACCGCGTGCACCTGGAGCGGGCGATGCGCGCGGACGACCGGCTGGGCGGCCACCTGGTCACGGGGCACATCGATGCCGTCGGGACGGTCGTGGCGCTGCGGGAGGCCGGCGGCGGCGCGTGGGCGCTGACGGTGCGGCTGCCGGCGCCGCTGCTGCGGCAGGTGGCGTCCAAGGGCTCGATCGCGCTGGACGGGGTGAGCCTGACGGTCAACGAGGTGCGTGGGGACGAGTTGGACGTGATGGTGGTGCCGCACACGGCGCGGGCGACGAAGCTGGCCGGGCTGCGCGCCGGCGACCGCCTCAACGTGGAGACCGACGTGCTGGCCAAGTACGTGCAGCGGGCGCTGGGAGACGGGGATGGTGGAGGGGTGACGGCGGAGTTGCTGGCGCGGGCCGGCTTCGACGGCTCGCCGGCGCAGGCGCCGGGCCGCTCCGGTCGGGGGCGGGCAGGAGGACGGCGATGAGCCCGGCGGCGGTGACGACGGAGGCGATCCGGCGGGTCGAGGCGGCGCGGGAGGCGTTCCGGCAGGGCCGGATGGTCATTCTTTGCGACGACGAGGACCGGGAGAACGAGGGCGACCTGTGCCTGCCGGCGGACGCGGCCACGCCCGAGGCGATCGCCTTCATGGCCAACCAGGCGCGCGGGTTGATCTGCGTGACGCTGACCCCCGAGCGGATCGACCGGTTGCAGCTGCCGATGATGGTCCAGGAGAACCGCTCGTGCTTCGGCACCGCATTCACCGTCTCGATCGAGGCCAAGGAGGGGGTGACGACCGGGATCAGCGCTGCCGACCGCGCGCGGACGATCCGCGTTGCCGCGGACCCGTCCAGCGGCCCCGAGGACCTCGTGATGCCGGGCCACGTCTTCCCGCTGCGCGCCGCGCCGGGCGGCGTGCTCCAGCGCTACGGCCAGACCGAGGGCTCGGTGGACCTGGCGCGGCTGGCCGGCCGGACGCCGGCGGGGGTGATCTGCGAGGTGATGAACGAGGACGGCACGATGGCCCGCCGCCCGCAGCTCGAGGAGTTCGGCAGGAAGCACGGGCTGGTCGTGCTGTCGGTGGCCGACCTGATCGCCTACCGGC
>JAFGHH010000300.1 GCA_016930215.1 Deltaproteobacteria bacterium | reverse complement strand
CGGCGCCCCCGGCAGCGGCGGCGCCGGCGGAGGCGGCCTGGCGGTCGTTCCCGGCCCGGTGGGCTACGACGAAGCGACCGGCCGCATCGCCTGGGGGCTGGTGTTCGCCCTCGGGCTGTAGGCGCGACCTGCGGCACTACGGACAGGGGCAGGGGGCCGAGAGCGGGACCGCCGCCTCGACGGCGGCGCGGCGGGCGGCGAGGTGGGTCTCGAGGGCGTCGTCGCCCTCGGCCAGCGAGCCGAGGAACGCCTCCGGCGTCGTGTTCGTGTACGGCCACTCCTCCGTCGCCTCGGGACCGACGACCCAGGGACGGATCCGCACGTGGTAGCGCCGCATCCGGGCGACGAGCGGTTCGGCGACGAAGGCGCCGTGGAGCGCCGCCTGCAGCTCGTTGCAGTACGTCCGGCAGTAGTCGGGGTCGGCGAGCAGGAGCGCGATCAGCGGCCAGTCGGCATCGACGGGCGGGTCGGCCGTCGGGTCGGGATGGACGATCTCGTCGAGCAGCACGGAGCCCGGCGCCGGGCAGCCGGACCGCTCGCGGTCGAGCATCGCCTCGTTGAGGTCCCAGGGGATCCAAACGAAGCGTCCGGCGTCGAGCGGGTCGGCGTAGACGTAGTAGTTGTGGTGCATGCAGCCGTAGCTGTCCCAGTTCATCATGACCTGGTTGAGGGCCAGCGCCCGGAGGAAGCGGTCGACCTTGAGCCGCTGTTCCAGGCCGGCGCGCCAGCGCGCGGGGTCGGAGCGCGGAGCGTGCAATGCGGCGATGGCGGCCCGGATGTCGGAGCGGTCCGAGGGATCGTCCGGGTCGCAGGTCTCGAAGTCCGTGTTCACCTGCGTGTCGTGCACGGCACCAGGCACGAGCCAGCGGGCGGCCTCGCCCCACGGCTTGTACAGCTCGCCGGAGCCGTCGCCGAGCTGGGTTTCGAGCATCCGGTCGCACGGATCCTCGAGCATCGTGTACAGGCCGAGGTAGGTCGGGCCGTCGCCCCAGTCGAGGTAGACGGCGGCGAAGGCGGAGCGGGCCGCGGGGACGCCGCCGGCGCGGAAGATCTCCCCGGCCAGCTTCTCGCGCAGCAGCGACGGGTCGTGGTAGGCGTTGGAGAACGACAGCCGCCGGAAGCCGAAGAAGCGCTGGTCGCGGATCCCGGGGTACGCGGCCTCGTACTCATCGAAGTCCAGGACGAACGACAGCTTGCGCGCGCCGCCGCCCCACGCGGCCTTGAGGGAGGAGTGGCCCTTGTAGCGCATGCCGACGCGGGTCCAGGTGCGGCCGTCGTAGCGGACCGTGGCCGGGACGTAGATCGGCGAGCGCGCGCCGTCCAGGTCGCCGCTGGCGTCGGCGTACCAGTCCTCGAGGTCGTCCAGCGTCGCCTGGTGGTCGGCGCGGGAGATCTCGAGCTCGAAGCGGTGGACCACCTCGGCGTCGAACAGCCGGGCGTAGTCCGGGCGAACGCCGTCGCAGTGGGTCTGCGCGTTCCAGCCTGCGGGCCGTTCGACGTTCGACGGCTCGTCGACGCAGACGACGTCGCGGTCGCCGCAGGCGGCGGTCGCGGCGGCGAGCGGCAGGAGGACCGCGAGGCGTGCGAGCCGGGGGACCATCGGGCTCAATCCGTGCCGCAGTAGTACCGGGTGGTGGTGTTGCCGCGCGCCGCATACTCCCATTCGGCCTCGGTCGGCAGCCGGGCGCCGATCGCCTCGCAGAACGCGACGGCGGCGTCCCAGGTGACGTAGGTCACGGCGCACTCGGGGCAGTAGTAGGTGGACGGCACCGAGCCCACGACGTCGTCGTACTCCTGCTGGGTCGCCTCCCGGGCCATCAGGTCGAAGGCCGCCACCGTCACCTCGTGTGCCGGCAGCTCGTTGGCGCTGCAGTCGGGGTCGGCCGTCGAGCAGCCCATCCGGAAGGAGCCGGCCGGGATGGAGGCCCACTCGGAGGGGCCGGTGGTCGCGGCGCCGGGCGCGCGGGCGCAGCGAACGCCGGGGGCGCACGCGCCGTAGAAGTTCCCCTCGACCCCCTCGCGCACCGACACGCGCAGCGCGCGGGGCGTCGAGCCGTAGCAGCCGCCGCGTACCACGCGGTAGGTGCAGGTCGCCTCGTCCCACGAGCCGCCGTCGGTCGGGGCGCCGGCGTAGGTTTCGTGGTAGCAGTCCGAGGCCCATTCGATCGCGTTGCCCAGCATGTCGTGCAGCCCGAAGTCGTTCGGGCCCAGCGTGCCGACCTCCACGGCCCGGCCCTCGGCGTTGTCGTTGTACCAGGCGATACCGAGCAGGCAGCTCGGGGTCGTGTCGGCGCCGGTGTCGGCATCGGTGCCCGCGTCGCTGTCGTCGTCGCCTCCGCCGCACGCCGGGCCCGCGAGCCACAGGGCCAGGGCCAAGTTGGTCGCGAGTCGTCCGCAGTGCATCGTTGCCTCCGTGGCGGCGAGGCGCGCCTAGCGCGGCAGCCCGAAGCAGTACCAGCCGCCGTAGCCGCCGTGGCCGCCGACGCCGGTCTCGAACCGGTCGGTCAGGTTGATGTTGGCCTGGCAGCCGCCGGCGTTGTGCGAGAAGATCCACCCCTGGCCGCTCATGGCCGGCCAGGTGTGTCCGATCGCCGGGAAGCACTCCGCGTGGCCGCCCGCGCAGCTCCGGGGGTTGGTGGTGGTCGTCCAGTTGTTGCAGGTGTAGGCCGGATCCGAGCCGTACAGCCGGCCGTTCTGCCGGCAGCCGGTGAGCGTGTCGTGGGAGTCGCCGTAGGTGTGGTTGCAGTTCCCCAGCTCGGTGGTCAGGCAGTCGGTGAACACCCAGTCGTTCCAGCCTTCGGTCCAGACCACCGTTGTGTCGTCGCCGTCGGGCCGTTCCTGGACCAGGCCGGCGAGGTCGTTGGCGACCAGGTAGCCGTTGACGTCGTACCACGGGCCGGTGCCGACCCGGTCGACGGCGTCGACCGCGTGTCCGGTGCCGTCGTCGGAGGCACAGAGGAAGGCGACCCAGCGCTTGTCGCAGGCGCCGACCGCGTCGGCCGCCTGCTGGCACAGGGCGTCGGCCCCGGCGACGCCGCCGAGGTTCCCGCCCAGCCCTTCGGCTCCGCCGACCGACTGGATGAACTCGAGGCTGGTCACGAAGAAGTTGAAGTTGCCCGAGTAGCAGCCCGTGTCGGCCTCGGCCTCGGCGTCGGCGTCGGTGCCCGTCTCGGCCTCCGCCTCAGCGGGCAGGTCGGCCTCGGCATCGGCGTCGGCACCGGTGTCGGTGCCGCCGTCTCCGTCATCGATGCAGCTGCAGGTGATGCCGATGCAGATCCCGCCGGCCAGCCCGGCCGACCAGCAGAGCTGGTTGCAGGCGTCCTGGTCGCAGGGGGCGGTGGCGTCGTCGTCCGCGCACCCGGCGACCGTCGCCAGGCACAGCAGACCCGCCGCGACGGCCGTCCGTCGGCTCGACGACGTGCCGTTGACGTTCGGAAACCGTGGGCAATTGCCTGTCATTGTGTCTCCCTCTCGCGATGCCGTTCCGGCGGCCGGAGGCATCGCAGGAACGTCACGCGATCGAGATAGTGTTCGCGGTGTGCCCATTCGGCTCAGCTCGAGCGGATCGGGGACCGCGACCTCGGGTCAGCGCGCGGCCTCGGGCCGCTCGAGCGTCCAGGAACCGGCCAGGGCGCGGCAGAGGGTGATGCGATTCTGGAGCAGCTCGGCCTGGATCTGCAGGCGGCGGCTGCCGAGGGACTGGAGGGAGCGGAGGGCGTCGAGCACGCGGAGGTAGTCGGTGAGGCCTGCGGCGTACGACTGCTCAACCTGCGTCAGCAGCTCGCGCGCCAGCTCCAGTTGGCGGTCGACGCTCTCGAGGGCCGCGCGGGCGTTGGCCTCGGAGGTCAGCGCGTTCTCCACGTCGGCCAGCGCCGCCAGGACGGTTTCCGCGTAGCCCTGGACGGCGGCGTGAAGCCGGGCCCGGGCCTGGTCGATGTCGGCCTCGAGCTTCCCGCCGTCGAAGAGCGGTGCGACGAGGTTGGCAGCGAGGTTGACGGCCCAGCCGACGAGGGTCTGCGTTGAGATCGTCAGCGAGGTGGAGAGTCCGGCGCTCAGGCTGAGTCGGGGGTACTGGGCCGCGATCGCGGCGCCGACGTTCCGGTCGGCGGCCTGCACGCGCAGCCAGACGGCGGCGACGTCGGGGCGCCGCTGCAGCAGCTCGGACGGCACGCCGGCGGCCGGCAGCCCCGGCAGCCCCGCCAGCTCCGAGACCGCCGGGGCGACGGCGACGGTCGGCGGCTCGCCCAGCAGCACCGCCAGGGCGTGCTCGAGCAGCTCGGCGGAGCCCTCGGCGGCCCGGAGCTCGGCGTGCAGCGACTCGAGGTTCTGCTGCTGGCTCAGCAGGTCGGATCGGGCGTCCAGGCCGCGGTCGTACCGTTGCTGCGCCAGCGCCATGGTCTGTTCGGCCAGCGCGAGCTGCTCGAGCAGCAGCTCGTGCTCGGCGTGCCGGACGACCAACTGGTACCAGGTCGAGGCGATCTGAGCCGACAGCGAGATCGCGGCGGCACGCAGATCCAGTTCCGTCGCCTCCGCCTCCAACTCGGCCGCGTCGATCGATGCCTCGACCCGGCCCCACAAGTCGACCTCGTAGGAGGCGCTCAGGCCGAGTGACAGCGAGCCGCTGGGGTCGGAGCCGTGGCGGGCGCTGCCGGAGAGGCCCGCCGAGGCGCTGAGCGAGGGGTAGCGGTCGGAGCCGGCGCCACGGGCGGCGGCGCGGGCCTGGTCGAGGCGGTACCAGGTGGCCAGGAGCCCCGGATTGTTGGCCAGGCCCCGCTCGACGAGCGCGTTCAGGGCGGGGTCGCCGAAGGCCTCCCACCATCGGTCGGGGAGGGTGTTCTCGCCCGCGGCGGTGAAGTCGTCCGGGACGTGGACTGTGGGCTGGGGGTTCGCGAGCGGCACCGAGCACGCCGTCAGCAGCGGGAGCAGGAGCCAGGAGGGCCGGGTCGGCGGATGCATGGCGACGGGAGGGAAATGCAAGCGCGGTGCCACCCGCGGCGAAGCGGGGTGTTGCGACGGCAACCTGCGGGAACGGTTGTCGGTCGTCGTCGCGCGCCCCGGCCGCGCCGCCGGGTGCGCGACCGGGGGCTGCGGAAAGCGCAGCCTCCGGGTGCGGAAAGCGCAGGACGCTCCGTCGTTCCGCCGAGGCTTGCGGCGAGCTCCGTGCGAACGTGCCGTGGAATTCGTGCGGGGCCCGACGCGGGCACGGGACGTGCATTGCGGGGAGGCATGACCGACGATGTCTCCGACCCCCTCTCCGACCCCCTCTCCGAGCCTCCCCCGCCGAAGCGTCGTCGCCGCTGGCTTCGTCGGATCGCGTGGCTGCCGGTCCTGGCCGCGGGCGGCTGGGCGGCCTGGTACTACGGCCCCTGGTGGTCCGAAGAGGAGACGGCGCCGAAGTACGAGCTGGCGGCGGTGGAGCGCGGGGACGTGGTGACCCTGGTGACGGCGTCGGGGACGTTGAACCCGGTGGTGCAGGTCGAGGTGGGGAGCCAGGTGTCGGGACGGATCCGGGAGCTGTTCGTCGACTACAACGACACGGTGACGGAGGGGCAGCTGCTCGCGACGATCGACCCGGAGATCCTGGAAGGGGCGGTGCGACAGGCCGAGGCGAAGCTCGAGGCGGCCCGGGCGGACCTGCTGCGGGCCCAGGCACAGCTCTCGTCGGCCAGGGCGAAGTACCAGCGGATGGCGGGACTCGAGGACACCGGCGCGGTCGCCGCGATCGACGTCGAGGTCGCGCGGGCCGACCGGCGCGCCGCGGAAGCCTCGGTGGCGGCGGCGGAGGCCTCGGTGACGCTGGCCGAGGCGAACGTCACGGACGCGCAGGCCAACCTGTCCTACAGCAAGATCTACTCGCCCACCGACGGAGTCGTGGTCTCGGTCAGCGTGGACGTGGGGCAGACGGTGGCCGCGTCGCTGTCGGCGCCGACGCTGTTCGTGATCGCCGAGGACCTGCGGAAGATGGAGGTGCACACCAACGTCGCCGAGTCGGACGTGGGCGAGATCGAGCCGGGCCAGGCGGTGGAGTTCACGGTCGACGCCTATCCGGAGCGGACTTTCACGGGCACGGTGCGGCAGGTGCGCTACGAGGCGCAGACGGTGTCGAACGTCGTGACCTACAATGCGGTGATCACCGTCGCGAACGACGACCTCAAGTTGCGGCCGGGGATGACGGCCAACGTCAGCTTCATCCTCGAGCAGCGGCGCGGCGTGCTGACGGTGCCGGCGGCGGCGTTCCGCTACCGGCCCGCCGGGGCGCGGGCTCGACCGGGCGGGTTGTGGGTGTTGCGAGAGGGCGGCGTGCCGACCGCGGTGGCGGTGCGGGCCGGCCTGACCGACGGCAGTCTGTGCGAGGTGCTCGGGACCGGCCTGCGCGAGGGCGACCAGGTCGTGCTGGGCGACGGCTCCGCGGCGACCGCCGCGGCGGGAGCCGGCGGCGCGGACCAGGCCGGGGGAACGGCGGGCGGCGGCCGGCGTCGCTCGGGCGGCGGCGGGCCGCCGGCCCCGCCGGGGTTGTTCTAGGAGCGGGAGATGGAGGAGTCGCGGCCGGTGCTGATGGAAGTCACCCGCCTGTGGAAGACCTACGGTGCGGGCGACGCCCGGGTGCACGCGTTGCGCGACGTCAGCCTGGCGATCCGCGGGGGCGAGTTCGTCGCGGTGATGGGGCCGTCGGGCTCGGGCAAGAGCACGTTGATGAACATCCTCGGGTGCCTGGACCGCCCGACGCGGGGCTCGCACCGGCTGCTGGGGGCGGAAGTGAGCGAGCTGTCGGCGAGCCGGCTGGCCGAGGTGCGCAACCGGACGATCGGGTTCGTGTTCCAGGCCTACAATCTGCTGCCGCGGACCTCGGCGCTGGCCAACGTGCAGCTGCCGCTGCTCTACGCCGGCGCGCCGCGCCGGGAGCTGCGGCGCCGGGCGGCGGCGGCGCTGGCGCGGGTCGGGCTGCAGGCGCGCGCGCAGCACCTGCCGAGCGAGCTGTCGGGCGGGCAGCAGCAGCGGGTGGCGATCGCGCGGGCGATCGTGAACCGTCCGCGCGTGATCCTGGCGGACGAGCCGACGGGCAACCTCGACACGCGGACCAGCATCGAGATCCTGAAGCTGTTCCAGGAGCTGGGCGCCGCCGGGATCACGATCGTCTACGTGACGCACGAGCCGGACGTGGCGCGGTACGCGTCGCGGATCGTCGTGGTGCGCGACGGGGAGATCGCCGAGGATCGGCCGCAGGCGCCGGCGGTCGCCCGGCCGTCGCTGGAGCCGGCGTCGTGAGCCTCTGGCGCACGCTGCGGGTGGCGCTCGCCGCGCTGGCGCGCAACATGACGCGCTCGCTGCTCACCGTGCTCGGCGTGATCATCGGCGTGGCGGCGGTGATCGCGATGGTCTCGATCGGGGAGGGGGCCAAGGCCCGCGTCGCCGCCACGTTCGCCTCGATGGGTACCAACATGCTGACGATCAGCTCCGGCTCGTCCCAGAGCGGCGGGGCGCGAGGCGGGGCGGGCTCGCAGCCGACGCTGACCTGGGACGACCTGGCGGCGCTCCGCGTCGAGGTGCCCGGCGTCGTCGGCGCCTCGCCCCAGCTGCGGACGAACGGGCAGTTGGTGAGCGAGACGGGCAACTGGCAGACCAGCGTGAACGGGGTGAGCACCGAGTGGTTCGCGATCCGGAGCTGGACCATCGCGCAGGGCCGGACGTTCACCGAGAGCGACGACGCGGCGGGCCGGACGGTGGTCGTGCTCGGCAGGACCGTGATCGACAACCTGTTCGGCGCCGGGGTCGACGCCGTGGGTCGCACGCTGCGAATCAACTCGATCCCGTTCCGGGTCGTCGGCGTGCTGGAGAGCAAGGGCTCGTCGGCCTTCGGTACCGACAACGACGACACGGCGGTGATCCCGGCGACGACCTTCGTCCGCCGCATCACCGGCGGACTGCAGAAGTACGTCGCCGGCTCGATCGTCGTGCAGACGGCGGACGGGGCCACGACGCGGGTCAAGGACGGCATCGCGGCGCTGCTGCGCCGGCGGCACCGCCTGCGCGACGACGCCGACGACGACTTCTCGGTGCGCGACCTGTCCGAGATCGCCGAGGCGCAGGCGGCCAGCGCCGAGACGATCACCTCGCTGCTGGCCGGCGTGGCGCTGGTCAGCCTGCTGGTCGGGGGGATCGGGATCATGAACATCATGCTGGTCAGCGTGACGGAGCGGACGCGCGAGATCGGACTGCGGATGGCGGTAGGCGCCAAGCCGTGGCACATCCTCTCGCAGTTCCTGGTGGAGGCGATGGTGCTCTCGCTCGCCGGCGGGCTGCTCGGCGTCGCGGCGGGGATCGGCGCCGCCCGCTACATGGCGGCGAGCTTCGGCTTCCCGCTCCTGGTGCGCCCGGACATCGTCGTGCTGGCGGTGGCCGTGAGCGCCGTCGTCGGCGTGGTGTTCGGACTCTACCCGGCGCAGAAGGCGTCCCGGCTTGCGCCGATCACCGCGTTGCGCTGGGAGTGAGCCGCCCTACGGTCGACCGCAGAGGGTCCATTCGATCACGTTCCAGTCGACGCACCCGGCATCCCGACCCGGGGGGCAGTCCGCGTACCAGCCCTCGCCCGGGCGGCCGATTCCTCCGCAGAACGAGGTGCAGTCCAGGCAGTCGGTCCGGCAGAGCGTCGCCGCGGAGCACGAATCGACCCACGCGAGGTCCCCGCCGCCCAGGTCCCGGCACTCGGGCGCGCACAGGGCCGGGGTGCAGGCGCCGGCGTGGTTCATCGGCAGCCGCGCGTCGCGGAACAGCTCGCAGACGTCCGGGTAGCTCGCGTCGTTGCAGGCGCAGGCCGGGGCCGCGTCCGTCCCGCAGCTCGCCGGCGGCACGGCACAGACGCCCGGCGTACCGGGAGCGCAGCCGACGGTGGCGCACAACAGGCCGGACGGGCACGTGCCGCCGGGAAACGGACCGCACTCCTCGTCCGCGCAGGCCCCGCCGTACCGCCGCGCCAGGCCCGCGCCCAGCAGCTCGCAGGTGTTCCAGTACGTCCGGCCGTCGCAGCCGCACTGGGGGTCCCAGGTCGCGTCGCAGATTGCGGGCACGGCCGTGCAGCGTCCTGACGCGGCGTCGCACCCGCTGATCTCGCACCGTTCTCCCGCCGCGCAGTCCTCCGGTACCCCGGGCCGGCAGCCGCCCGCGGCGTCCTCCGTGCCGTCCGCGTCCGGAGCGGCCGCCTCGAACGAGTCCTCCGCGACGATCGCATCGACCGTCGTCTCCGAACAGCCGCCGGCCGGCAGCAGGCCCAGGCCGCCCAGCACGAGCCAGGCGGCCGGCCGTCCCGCGCGCCCGCACCCGGTCGTCCTCACCATGCGACCACCTCGAGCCCGAGGCCGGCGTCGAGCAGGAACGGGCCCCAGTCGCCGACCGACCGTCCGTCGATGCGCACGGCGGTCGAGGGCACGCACCAGGCCAGGAGCAGATCGAAGCGCAGGCGGAAGACGGAGCCGAGGGCCACGGCGACGCCGCCGCGCAGGTACGGCGCTCCCGAGATCACCAGCTCCGGCCGTGCGACGAAGCCGGCGGCGGGGCTGGCCCGGACGTCGGCAAAGCCCGCCGCGCCGCCACCCTCGACGAACGGCAGCCAGCGGTCCCCCGGCCCGGCGAACGTCAGCCGAATCCCGGCCGCCAGCAGGCCGGGGTACACCCGCGCCTCCCCGGCGGTGATCGCCAGCTCCAGCGGCACCGCGGGAACGAGGCCCAGGACGGAGATCCCGAGCAGGTCGGTGAGTCGCACGTGCGTTCCGACGTGGATCGCGAGCGCCGGGGCGTGGTCGAACGTGCCGGCGAGGACCGCGGGAGCGAATTCGAGCGACAGCCGGGCCGGCTCTTCCGGGACGGAAGGCGGCGGCGTGGGCGGGGGCTCGGGCGGCGTGGGCGGGGGCTCGGGCGGCGTGGGCGGCTCGGGCGGCGTGGGCGGCGCGGGCGGCGGCTCAGGTGGCGGTTCGAGCAGGCTGGCGCGGAGCAGCTCCACGGTGCGCAGCGCGAGCAGGGCCGAGGCATCGGTCGCCGTCGGGTCGGCCGGGACGATCCGGAGCACGGTCTCGCCGGAGGTGCGGTCGACCAGCCAGATGTGGGCCGCGTCGTCCCCGGGCAGAACGTGCAGCGCCGCGGCGGCGTCCTCGGCGCGGGCGGCCAGGTCCAGCTCGAGCGGCAGGATCGCGTCGGGCGGCAGCTCGCGGAATACAGGCTCGAAGCCGAGCGCCCGCACCTCGGCGGCCAGCCGGGCGACGAGCGGGTCGTCGGACGCGCCGGTGACGACGATGCGGAGCGTCTGCGCGCGCGCCGGAACGGCGACGGCGGCCGCGAGGAGCACGATCGCCCACAGGACGGTCCCACGGGTTCCGGGGCGCGGCCGGGACGTCTCCGGGCGGCGGCTCCGCGCGGACGGGCTCACGGCGGGTCGGTCGCCCGGGTCGCCAGCGAGCGAGCGTAGGTCGCGTGCGGGCCCGAAGGGAAGCGAGCGAGGTAGTCGCCCGCGGCCGCGCGGGCCTCGGCCGGGCGGCCGGCCCGCTCGAGCGCCTCGAGGCGCCGGCCGAGCGCTTCGCGCTCCAGGCCGCCGGCATCCGGCTCCCCGAGGCAGGTGTCGAGCCATCGCACCGCTGCATCATAGTCGCGGCGCAGGTCGAAGGCGATGCGGGCGAGGGCGAAGGCGGCGATGCCGGCGTCGCGGGTGCCGGCGAACCGGCCTCGCACCTCGAGGTACGCCTGGTCGGCGCGGTCGGCGCGGCCGGCGAGCCGGGCCGCGTCGCCCAGCGCGAGCAGGTCGGCGGCCGGGGCGCCGGCGACGAGCGGCTCGAAGCCGACCTGCTCCGCGGCCGCGACCGCCTCGTCGTAGCGTCCGGCGCGGGCCAGCGTGCGCCAGGCGTCTTCGTGGGCCGCTGGAGGGGTTGCCGCGTCTTCGGGAGCCCGCGGGGCTGGGGTTCGCGGCGGTGCCGCGGTCGCGCCGGGGTCGGGCGGCGGGCAGG
>JAFGHH010000036.1 GCA_016930215.1 Deltaproteobacteria bacterium | reverse complement strand
GGCCAGCCCCGCAGTGCGCAGCCAGTCCGGCATCACGACCCGCGGGACGAAGCAGCCGCCGATCGCCGACATCGTCAGGACCAGCATCGTCGTCAGCCCGCCGATCTGCGCCTCGGTCCGCGCCAGGCCGCTGACCAGCACCCCCAGGCCCGAAGCCGCGGCGGAGGCCGCCACGACGACCACGGCCAGACCGGCCGGCGAGTCGCCCAGGTCCAGGTCGAACAGCAGGCTCGCCGCGCCGAGCATCACCACCGCCTGGATCAGGTTGATCGCGAAGTACGGCACGAGCTTGCCGACCAGCATCGTGCCTCGTCCCATCGGCGCCACCAGCAGCCGGCGGAACGTGCCCTGCCGGCGCTCGTCGTGCATCGAGTGGGCGATCAGGCTGACGATCCAGAAGATGCCGAACACGGTGTAGCCCGGCACGTTCTGCTCGAACGAGTCCGGCAGCTCCTCGACCACCATCCCCGGCGGCGCCGCCCGCTCGACGCGCGCCGGCGCGCTCCCCCCGTCCTCGCCGACGCCGGCCGCCGCCCGCTGCGCGACCGCCCGCAGCGACGACCGCCGAAGCGGCGAGGTGTCGGGGGCGATCCAGTCGATCATCAGGTCGACGCCGCGCGGCACCATCGCCTGGTAGATCGCGCGTTCCACCAGCCCCTGGACCGTCCCGACGATCGGCTGCACGACCTGGGCCGACGCCGCGGGGTCGATCAGCACCTGGACCGCCGCCGGCGGCGGCGCCTCCTCCGGCCCGGCCTCGAGCGCCGCGGAGAAGCCGGCCGGGAAGATCACCGCCACCGCGCGCTCTCCCGAGGCCACCAGCGCCCCGGCGGCGCCGCGGTCGAGCGGCCGGCCGTCTCGCGCCGTCTCCACCTCGAACCCGCCCAGCCGGCCCAGGTCCGCCAGCACCCGCGCCGCCTGCTCGCCGCGGTCCTCCGTCACCCCCAGCACGCGGATCGGCGTGTCGTCGCCGCTCCCGCCGAACGAGCCGCGCAGCGCGAGGCTCATCACCACGATGAACATGAACGGCATGAAGAAGATCAACATCATGCCCCGCGCGTCCCGCAGGAACAGCCGCAGGTCCTTGCGCGCCAGCGCCGCGATCCGACCGATCATCGTCCGTCCCTCAGTCCCGCAGCCGCTTGCCGGTCAGCCGCAGGAACACGCTCTCCAGGCTCGGCTCGAGCACCTGCAGCGAGCCGAGCCCCAGCTCGCGCACGCTGCACAGGTCGAGCAGCTCGAGCAGCGCCTTGTTCACGTTGCGCGCCTCGACGTACAGCAGACCGTCGCGCGCCGTCACCTTGCCCAGCGCGTTCACCGTCGTCGCGCACGCGGTCAACGCCTCGGCACCGCCCTCCGGCAAACCGATCACCAGCAGCCCCTCGCCCAGCTCCGCGATCAGCGCCTTCGGCGAGTCCAGCGCCAACAGGCGCCCCTCGTCGACGATCGCCACCCGGTCGCACAGCCGCTGCACCTCCTCCATGTAGTGGCTGGTATAGAGGATCGTCAGCCCCTCGTCGCGCAGCCGCAGCACGTGCTCGAGGATCGAGTTCCGCGACTGGGGGTCCACGCCGACCGTCGGCTCGTCGAGGAACAACAGCTTGGGGCCGTGGACCAGGCCTGCGGCGAGGTTGAGGCGCCGCATCATCCCGCCCGAGAAGGTGCGCACCAGGTCGCCCCCGCGCTCGCGCAGACCCACGACCTCCAGCACCGCCTCGACCCGCTCGGCCAGCTTCCGGCCCCCCAGTCCGTAGATCCGGCCGAAGAACGCCAGGTTGTCCCGCGCGGAGAGCGCCGGGTACAGCGCCAGCTCCTGCGGCACGTAGCCGATCAGCGGCCGGACCCGCTCCGGCTCGCGCACGACGTCGATCCCGGCGATCTCGATCCGCCCGCCGTCCGGCCGGGCCAGCGTGACGAGCATGCCGATCGTCGTACTCTTGCCCGCGCCGTTCGGGCCGAGCAGGCCGAAGATCTCCTTCGGGGCGACGGCGAACGACAGCCCATCGACCGCCCGGCGGCTGCCGAAGCTCTTGACCAGGTCCTCCACCCGCAGGATCGGTGCGTCCATGCCCCTCGTCCGCCGACCGCGACTCTAGCCCGCCCGCCGGACCGTGCCAATCGGCGCCGCGCTCACCGTCGTGCCAGCGCGGCCCGCACCTCTTGCTCGAACCGCGGCAGGTCCTCCTCCAACTCGCCCGCGATGACCCGCTCGATCAATCCCCCGATCAACGGGATCCGCACGTCGACCTCGAACACGGTCTCCAGCTCGCTCCCCGCCCCCGCGGCACGCACGGCGATCCGGCCCCGGAGCCCGACCCGCGCGTCCTGCGGCCCACGCCAGGTCCAAACGCACGTCCGCGCCGCCAGGTCCCACTCGTAGTGCGTCACCGACGGCTCGATCCGCGTACGGTCGATCCCGCCGGTCCGGGTTCGCGCGTAATCGTCGCTGTCGAGCTCCTGCACGAGCCGGCGCTCGTCCCGCGAGACCTCCCGCACCGCGGCACCGGCCGAAGTGCCGGGCTTCATCCGACGCTTGACGAACTCGGGATCGGTCACCGCCGCCAGCAGCGCGTCGGGCGACGCGTCGAACGTCTTCACTTTCCGCAAGGTCTTGGCCATCGCTCCCTCTCCTCAACTCGTCCAGCGCAGCAGCGCGCGCAGCCGCGCCAGCGGCACGCGGTACGGCGGGAAGACCAGGCCCGGGTCGAAGGACCAGCCACGGCGCATCACGCTCCGCAGGTGGCTGAACGTCTCGAACCCCGCCCGCCCGCGGTAGCGCCCGAACCCGCTCGCCCCCACCCCGCCCAGCGGCAGGTGCTGGGTCGTGACGTGCCGCATCGTGTCGTTGACGCACGCCCCGCCCGAGGCGATGCCGCGCAACGCGCGCTCGACGAAGCCCTCGTCGGACGCGAACACGTACAGCGCCAGCGGCTGCGGCCGCGCGGCGACCCGACGGATCGCGTCGTCGAGGTCGTCGTATTCCAGCACCGGCAGCAGCGGACCGAAGATCTCCTCGGCCATCAACGGGTCGTCCCAGCCCACGCCGTCGACCACCGTGGGCGCGACGTAGCGCTCCTCGACCACGACCTCGCCGCCGCAGGCCGGACGCGCCGGGATCAGCGCCGCCAGCCGCGCGGTGTGCCGCTCGCTCACGATCCGCGCGAGGTCGGGCGACCGTCGGGGCTCCGCGCCGTAGAACTCCCACACCGCCGCGCACAGCTCGGCCACCAGCCGCGCCCGCAGCTCACGGTGCACCAGCACGTAGTCCGGGGCGACGCAGGTCTGCCCGGCGTTGAAGAACTTGCCCCAGGCAATGCGCCGCGCGGCGCGCACGGGGTCCGCCGAGCGGTCCACCAGGCACGGGCTCTTGCCGCCCAGCTCCAGCGTCAGCGGGGTGAGGTGCCGGGCGGCCGCCTGCATCACGATCCGGCCGACCCGCTCGCCCCCCGTGAAGAACAGGTAGTCGAAGCGCCGCTCCAGCAGCGCCTGCGCCGTCTCCGCCCCGCCCTCGAAGACCGCCACCTCCTCCTCGCCGAACGTCTCGCGCACCAGCGCCGCGCAGGCCGCGGACGACCGCGGCGCGACCTCCGACGGCTTGAGGACCACGGCGTTCCCCGCCGCCAGCGCTCCGACCAGCGGCACCAGCAGCAGCTGCACCGGGTAGTTCCACGGCCCGAGGATCAGCACCGCGCCCCGCGGCTCCGGCTCGATGCGGCTCGAGCCGGGCAGGTGGATCCACGGGGTCGGCGCGCGGCGCGGCGCGGCCCAGCGCTCCAGGTGACGCACCGCGTGCGTCGCCTCGTCCAGCACCAGC
>JAFGHH010000035.1 GCA_016930215.1 Deltaproteobacteria bacterium | reverse complement strand
GTCCGACTCGACCTCCAGCGAGTGCTCGGCGGCCCACGGGTACAAGAGCGCCAGCGCCGTCGCCGTGGCGGCCGCCGGGAACAGCCAGGCGAAGCCGGGCAGCCGCACCCGCGGGTGGCTCGACCGGCGCACCTGCCGGCCGTCGCCCACCGCGCCGGTCTCGCGGACCACGGCGAGCGCGGCGACGAACGGCAGGGCCAGCCCCAGCAGCTCCAGGCCGAAATCGACCGTGTTCTGCAGCAGCAGGGCGAAAACCGCCGCGATCGCGGCGGCGTTGTGCGGCTTGAGCGGCGGGCGCAGCACCGCCCGGCCCAGGACGAACAGCAGTCCGAGCACCGCCAGGCCGCCCAGCGGCACCCCCCATTCCGCGAGGTACTGGGCGGCGAAGTTCTCCGGGTGCGTGTAGGTCGCGGCGTCCGGCGTGGAGGCGTACGGGGCCGACGCCGCCACGTAGGCCCCGCGGCCGATGCCGGTCAGCGGGTGGTCGCCGGTCATCACCAGCGCGTCGCGCGCCAGCTCCCACTTCGACGCGTCCCCACCCTCGAACTCGGCCACGATCGCGTCGTACGCCACGTACGACCCGGCGGAGACGGCCAGCAGGACCCCGAGGGAGGCCCAGGCCAGGTGCGTCTGGCGATGCTCCTCCGCCGCGCCGGCCGCCGCTCGCTCGGCGGTCGCCTCGCCCTCGGTCGGCTTCGCCGCGACCCCCTCCGGCGGCGTCATGGCCTGCGCGGTGCGGCGCGGTGCGGAGTGCCCCACCCGGCGGGAGGCCAGGCGCAGCACGAGAAAGACCACTTGGCCGGCGACGAAGGCGAGGATCCCGCCGCGCGACAGCGTGAGCAGGCAGCCGCCGCCGGTGATCGCGCCGGCCAGGACCAGGGTCAGGCGCCGGTAGCGGTCGACCGTCGAGAGCGCGAGGCCGAAGGACAAGGCGGCGAAGAAGCCGAGGGCGCCGGCCAGGTGGTTGGCGTTGAGGAACGGGGCCGGGAGCGGGTCGAGACCGACGTAGCGCGGGAGGTACTCGTCGTAGACCTTGTTCCAGCCGGCAAGCTGGTGCAGGAAGAACACCACGGCGACGACCGCGCCGGCCGCGACGAGGGGTCCCAGGACGGCGCGCCCGCCGTGCACGCGCAGGCGGTAGCGGGCGGTGAGGTAGGTGAAGGTCACGGCGAGCATCGCCAGGCCGGCGAGCGCCGTGCCGGGGGGGTCGAGCGACAGGGGGAACC
The DNA here is from genome assembly GCA_016930215.1 of Deltaproteobacteria bacterium. Classification (GTDB taxonomy): domain Bacteria; phylum Myxococcota_A; class Polyangia; order DRWM01; family JAAZOP01; genus JAAZOP01. The sequence continues at coordinate 17,263 of JAFGHH010000035.1, read as the reverse complement.
AGCCGCCGCGGTGGGCCACGCCGAGCCCCGCCCAGGCGGTATCGTGGAGCTCGAAGGCGCGCGGCGAGAGCAGCTCCACCAGGCCGGCGGGCAGCGGGACGAGCTGCAGGAAGGTGAACGCGGTGAGGATGCTCAGCCCGAGGCCGACGCCGTCCATCCGCGAGCCGTGGCGCGTCCAGCCGCGCTCGAGACGCCCGACGACGTAGGTCAGCACCGCCAGGCCGGTCGTGAGCGCGACGGCCCATGGGCGGGCGGACCCGAGCGCCGACGCCGCCCAGGCGAAGAGGAGGAACAGGCACCGGCCGTGCCAGGCCTCGAGGTTGATCCGCTTCGCCACGTGCGTTCCCGTGCCGCGAGTCTAGGAGCCGGGGGCGGCCGGCGGCGGGGCGCGGTCGCCGTTGGTGTCGCCGGCCTGGTCGTCGCCGTTCCCCGACTTCGACTTCTTCGCCTCGTCCTCGCGGGCCCCGTAGTAGTACCCGTACTTCCGGTAGTAGTAGTAGTGGTAGTAGCCGTACTCGCGGTTCTCGAGGTCCAGGTCGTTGAGTACGGCGCCGAGGATGTTGCCGCCGACGTCGCGCATCTGCTTGACGGCGAACTTCGCCGCGCGGCGGTTGGTCACCATGCTCTTGACCACGAGGATCGCGCCGTCGACGTGCCGCGACAGGATCACCGGGTCGGTGACGGCGATGATCGGCGGGCTGTCGAAGACCACGCGGTCGTAGAGCCGCTCGAGCTGCGCCACGACCTCCTTGAACCGCTCGGTGTGGATCAGCTCGGCCGGGTTGGGCGGGATCGGGCCGCAGGTCAGGATGTCGAGCCCCGGGACCTGGGTCGGCCGCACCAGCTCCTCGACCTTGCGCATGCCGAGGATCGCCGTCGACAGGCCGTCCTCGTTCTCCAGGCCGAAGGCGGTGTGGACGCGCGGGCGGCGCATGTCCGAATCGACGATCAGCACGCGGCTGCCGGACTGCGCCATCGTGATCGCGAGGCTGATCGCGACGGTGGTCTTGCCCTCCTGCGGCGAGGCGCTGGTGACCAGCAGCTTGCGCGGGGGCCGGTCGGGGGACATGAAGAGGATGTTGGTGCGGATCGAACGGCAGCACTCCGCGGCCGACGACTTCGGGTTGTCGTGGCAGAACAGGTCGGGATGGCCGGTCGTCCGCAGCTCCGGGGCCCGGTGCTTGCGGCGCCGCCGCCGGCGCCGCCGCGAGGACGCCTCGCCGGTGAAGGTCGGGATGATGCCGAGGAACGCCAGGCCGAGTCCCTTCTCCACGTCCTCCTGGGTCTTGACGCTGGTGTCGAGCGCCTCGAGCAGGAAGGCCAGGCCGATGCCGCCGAGCAGGCCGATCACGATCGCCAGCGCCAGGTTCAGCTTGACCCGCGGCCGGATCGGAACCTCGGGCCGCAGCGCCGGGTCGAGCACCCGGACGTTGTTGATCTGCGACAGCTCGGTGGAGAGCGTCGTCTCCTCCGAACGGTTGTTGATGAGCTGGTAGATCCGCTCGGCGTTCTCCTTCTCGCGCACGAGCTGGGTGTAGGTCAGCTCCTTGCCGCCCAGCGCGATCGCCTGCTCCTGCAGCTCGGACTGGCGCGCGACGAGCTGCTGTTCGTAGGCGGCCGTTTCCGTGTAGTCCGCGTCGATCGCGCGGAGGATCGTCTGGACCTCCTGGCGGATCCCGGTGCGGATCGTCTCCAGCTCGGTGTCGCGCTGGCGCATCTCGGGCCAGTTCTCCGCCGCGATCTGGGCCAGCGAGTCCCGTTCCAGGTTCTTCTCGAACAGCCGCGCCTTCATCGTCTGCAGCACCGGGCTCGCCAGCACCTCGGCGATCGACACCGACGTGACCCCGCGCTTGCGCACCTGCTCCTCGATCTCCGCCTTCTTCGCCTCGAGCTGCAGCCGGTGGCTCCGCGTCTCGGACAGCCGCTGCGCCACCCAGTCCATCTCGTTGGCCACCTGGTTGCGCTGGTCCTCCAGGTTCACCGAGAGCAGGTTGTTGATCTTGCGGAAATCGACCGCCCGCTGCTCCGCGTCCCGCAGCGTCTTGGCCCAGGTTTCCGCCTGCTTGATCAGCCAGTCCCGCGCGTTGACCGTCGATTCCAGCGCCACGTCCCGGTTGTACTCGACGTACGCGTCCGCCACCGCGTTGGACAGCAACTGGGCCAGCCCCTGGTCGGTGTGGTCGACCGAGATCGCTACGAGCCGGCTGTCCTTGACCGGGTCGACGACGATCATTCCCCGGAGCATCTCCGTCGCCATCGCGTCGGAGAGCGGCTCGTAGACGTCCAGGTCCTCCGGAACGCCGAGGAACGTGCGGTTGGCGCCCAGCGAGTGCAGCGCCACCACCCGCGAGGCCACCTCGAACGAACGGATGATGTGGTACTGGGTCTCGTAGTACTCCTGGTTCGACCAGTACGACCCCGTCCCCATCTCCGTCACCGCCTCGACCTTCTCGCCGAGGACCCGGGGAGCCTGGGGGTCGATCTGCACCGTCGCCGTGGCCCGGTAGACCTTCGGCTGGCGCAACGTGTAGAACGTCACCAGCCCGACCACCGCCGCCAGGAAGAACAGCGCGTGCCACTTCCGCTTCCGCAGTACCTGGAGGTAGGCCCAGATGTCGAAGGCCTTCTGGGTTTCCCCGCCGGCCGGGGTGACGGCATCCGCGATCTGGTCCTGCATGCTGCGCATCGCTGCCCCGTCCCGTGGCTTCGGCCGCCGCGAACCGGAATGTATATCACGGTTTGCGGCCGCTGACCAGTCCCATCGAACCCGACCCGCCTGGACCCCCCACACGGCGAGTCGCAACGGGGGCTTAGTCGCCTCCGCGGGCACCGCGGTTCATCCTCGAATCCAACCCCACCGGCTCGCTCCAAGGTTCCATTCGTGCCCGGAACCCCGCCCCCCGGGAGCCCCGACTCCGTTCCAGCCCCGGCCGCGGACGGCACCCCTCCGGCCCGCCCCGCGCGTGCGGAGCCGCACACCTTGGATTCCAAGGACTTGCATCCGGAATTCGGCGTGCTAAGGTCCGCCCGATTCGGGCGGTACGACGGGTCCGACGACCCGCGAACCAGGAGGTGGACCATGAAGCTCTCGCGTACCCTGATGCTGGTCCTGGCGCTGACCGCGCTCGGCAACGTCGTCGCGAGCTGCGGCGACGACGACACCCAGACCGACACGCCGGTCGAGACCGGCGCGGACGCGGACGCCGAGGTAGGCGCGGACGCGGACGCCGATGCCGACGCGGACACCGCCGAGACGACGCCGGACGTGGCGCCGGACGTGGCGCCAGACGTGGCGCCGGACGTGACGCCGGACACTACGACCGACGTGGGCGAGCTCAACACCGGCGAGCCGTGCGATTCGCCCTCGGACTGCACCGGCCTCGGTCCGCAGTGCATCACCGAGATCCCGGTGTCCACCTACGGCACGATCGAGTTCCCCGGCGGCTACTGCAGCTCGACCTGCACCCCGGGCGGCGACGAGTGCGGTCCGGACGGCTACTGCATGGACGCCTCGGCGCTCGGCGGCCCGATCGGCTGCGTGAAGCGCTGCACGCCCGCGACCGTCGACGAGGACTGCCGGACCGGGGAGGGGTACACCTGCACGAACTTCTACGTCTTCCCGGAGACGTTCTGCGCCCCGCCGATCTCGATGGGCGGCTAGTCCCACGCCCCAGCCCACCCCACCTCGCCTGATCCTGCTTTCCGGCGGCGGCACCGGGGGACACGTCTACCCCGCGGTGGCGATCGCCGAGGCCCTGCGGCGTCGTTGGCCCGACGTGCGCCTGGTGTTCGTGGGCATCCGGGGCCGAGCCGAGGAAGCGATCGTGCCGAAGCTCGGCTTCGAGCTGCGGTTCGTGCCGGCGGCCGGGATGCCGTCGCTTCGCGACCTCCCCGGCCAGGTGCGGTTCGCCGCCACCCTGGCCCGCGGCGTCCGCACCGCCCGCGCCATGCTCGACGAGCTGCAGCCGGCCGCCGTGGTCGGCACCGGCGGCTACGCCTCGGCCCCCGTGCTGCTCGCCGCCGTCGGCGCGGTCTTCCCGCGCGCACGCGCGAAGCGCCCGGCCACCTTCGTCCACGAGCAGAACGCCGTGCCCGGCAAGCTCAACCGGCTCGTCGGCCGGCGGGTCGATCGGGTCGGTGTGACGTTCCCCGAGTCGCTGCGGTTCTTCCCGGAGGGTCGCGCGCTGCACACCGGCTACCCGCTGCGCGCGCAGATCGGTGGCATCGACCGCGTCGAGGCCCGCCGGCGGCTCGGCCTGTCGGCCGACGCCTTCGTGCTGCTCGCCTTCGGCGGGTCGCTCGGGGCCCGCACGATCAACCGCGGCATCGCCGGCGCGCTCCCCGCGTTGCTCGCCGAGCCGGACGTGGTCGTCTTGCACGGCACCGGGCGCTACTCGGGCGCCGACTACGACCCCGCCGCCGACACTGCGGCGGCCGTCGTGCGGGCCGGGCTGTCCGTGGAGCTGCGGGACCGTTATCGCCCGCAGGAGTTCCTCGACCCGATCGGCGACTTCTACGCCGCCGCGGACCTCGTCGTCTGCCGGGCCGGCGCGGGAACGTTGGCCGAGGTCCAGGGGCTCGGGCTGCCGGCGATCGTGATCCCCAAGCGCGGCCTGCCGGGGGACCACCAGACCGCCAACGCGAAGTCGCTCGAGCGGGCCGGTGCCGCGCGCGTGGTGCTCGAGCATCCGGTCGACGACCCGTACGGCGGCCGGATCGATGCCATCGACGCCGCCGAGCTGGCCCGCCTGGCGCTCGAGCTGCGCACCGACCCCGCGACCCGCAAGGCGATGGGCGAGCGGGTGCGCGCCCTGCACGTCGCCGGCGCCGCGGATCGAATTGCCGAGGAGGTCGAGCGGCTGATCGGGTAGACGCGCGTGGCGTCGTCCGTGGCGGTGGACCCGATGTCGCCGTCCGTGGAGGTTGCGGCGGGCTCACACCCCGCGGTCGCGGTCGGGCCAGACCAGCCGGTGGAGCTGGAGCTGGAGGCGCACCGGCAGTCCGTCGTCGAGGATCCACTTCGCCAGCTCGGCCGGCGCGAGCTTCCCGTGGACCGGCGAGAACAGCACCGTGCAGCGCTCCGCGAGCCGCTCGCGCCGCACCAGCTCCCGCGACCACTCGTAGTCCGCCCGGTCGACCAGCACGAGCTTCAGCTCGTCCGTCGGGCGCAGCAGCGCCCGGTTCTCCGGCCGGTTGTGCTCCTCCATCCCGGAGCCCGGCGTCTTGACGTCGAGGATCCGGCGCACGCGCGGGTCGACCGGCGCGATGTCGAAGGCGCCGGAGGTCTCCAAGAGGACGGTGCGGCCGGTGTCGCACAGCGCGCGGAGCAGGGCGAGCGCTCCCGGCTGCGCGAGCGGCTCGCCGCCCGTGACGGCGACGATTCCGGGACCCAGCTCGGCCACGCTGCGGACCACCTCCTCGACCGACAGCTCGAGCCCCTCGCTCTGCCGGGCGTAGGCGGTGTCGCAGTACGAGCAGCGCAGGGGGCAGCCGGAACACCGCACGATGACGCACGGCGCGCCGGCGAAGGTCGTCTCGCCCTGGAGCGTCCGGTACAGCTCGAGCACCCGCACCGTCGCCGGCTGCGCCGTCGCGGGCGGCGCGTAGCGCGTCGGGTCCGGCACGCCGGCGGCCGCGAATCCCTCGCGGCGCAGGCGGCACGAGTCGCAGCGGCCGCAGGCGGCGCCGTCGGGCGCCGGGTCGTAGCAGGTGTGGGTCAGGGAGAAATCGACGCCCAGCTCCAGCCCGCGGCGGATCGTCTCGGCCTTGGTGAGGTGCTGGAGCGGCGCGTGGATCCGGAACCGCACGCCGTCCTCGGCGCCGGCCTTCGTCGCCACCCGCGCCAGCCGCTCGAAGGCCTCGATGAACGCCGGGCGGCAGTCGGGATAGCCCGAGTAGTCGACGGACGACACGCCGAGGTAGACGTCGGCGGCCCCCAGCACCTCGGCGTGGGCCAGCGCCAGGCCGAGCAGGATCGTGTTGCGGGCGGGGACGTAGGTCGCCGGCACGGCGGACGCAGCGGCGGCCGGTCCGGCACCGGCCGAGGCGGACGCGGCGGCGGGCGGGAGCGGGAGGTCGGCGGTGAGGGCCGAGCCGCCGATCGCGCGCAGGTCGAGGTCCACGACGCGGTGCGAGGCGACGCCGAGCGCGGCGGCGACGCGGCGCGCCGCCTCCAGCTCGACGGCGTGCCGCTGGCCGTAACGCACCGTCAGCGCGTGTACCTCGAAGCCGTCGGCCCGCGCGCAGGCGGCGGCGACGGCGGAGTCGAGGCCGCCGGAGAGCAGCACCACGGTGCGCGGAGGCGGGGCGTCGGGTCGCGGAGCGCGCGGCGGTGTGGGTGTCGGGACGGTCATGCGGGGGTCCGGTCAGGGCTTGCCGACCACGAGCAGCCGGTTGCCGTTGTCGATCACGTGGCAGGTGCCGTCGCCCCGCGCGGCCCGCTCGTCGAGCCACGCCTGCGGGTCGGCCACGGGCACGAACCCGGCGGCCGAGACCAGCGCGGGGTCCAGCTCCGAGTGCAGGTGCATCCGGATGCCGTCGACCTCGAGCAGGCGCAGGACGCGGTGGGTCTTCCACAGGTACAGCTCGAAGTTGTCCCGGATCCACGCCTCCGCCTCGTCGAACGGCAGCGGGAGCAGCTTGACCAGCCCGTCGTAGAACAGCGCCTTCGAGCCGGCGTCGGGCGCCAGCCCGCGGACGTCCGCGGGGACGTCGGGACGCCCGTCGCACGGCGCCAGCACCAGCGCCTCGCCGCCGGGCCGGATGGCGCCGAGCAGCGCCATGTCGAAGCAGTTCTGGGTCGAGTAGAGCGTCTGGCTGGCCGGGGGCCCGCCGGGCGAGAGCAGCACGTAGCGCGCCGGCTCGACCTCGAACGCGCCGACCCGGTCCACCTCCACGGGCATCCGCGGCAGGAACGCCTCCGGCCGCCCGGCGGCGATCCAGCCGACCTTGCCCGCCTCGGAGATCATGTCCAGGCCGAAGGTGTCGACCGGCCGCTCGACGAGCGCGCCGTGTTCCCAGACCCGCCATTCGGAGAGCTGGCGGGCGTCGCGCGCGTCCTCGGCGAACGGGTTGTGCCTGCGCTGCGGGTCGGGGTGCCAGGGTGAGCGGCCACCGAGGGAGGCGGGGTCGAGGGCGTGCTTGTGGTTGGCCTCGATCGTGCGGCGCGCCGCGAGGCCGGGCAGTACCAGCTTGTCGATCACCGAGTAGCCGCACATGTAGTGGTGCTTGCTCTCGTGGCCGCAGATCCGTACGTCGGCCGACAGCAGCAGCTCGTCGAGGTCGACCGGGGTGCCCCTCGGCGTGTTGCCGACGTGGTGGTGGGTGGACCGGTCGCAGTCGTGGGCGTGGACGAGCAGCTCGAGGCCGTGGCGGGCGGCGGAGTCGCGTGCGGCGGGGGCGAGCGTCTTGGCGTAGATCGCGGGGTCGTGCGAGCCGGTGGCGACGAGCAGCGCGGCATGGGCCGGCTTCGCCGCGGCCACCTCGGCGATCAGCACGTCGAGGATCTCCGGCTGCAGCCCGGCGCGGAACTCGTCGGCGATCGCGATTGCCACGCGACGCCCGCGCGCCAGCTCGCGCAGCGGCGGCGCACCCTCCGGATGGACCAGCGCCTCGGCGAACGCCTCGCGCGGCGGCCGGCCGCCGACCAGCGGCCGGGGCGCCAGCGGCTCGCCCGCCAGGAAGCCGGCGGGGCACGAGTAGGTCCTGCGGTCCTTGCCGTAGGCCAGGGTGATGTTCCGTCGCTCCATCGGTCGGTTCCTCGATCCCCCGGGGAACCCCGGCCGGCCCCGCGCCCCTATGGCATGGTGGTCCGCCGGATCGTGTTCACCAGGTCCGCGTCCGCCGGCGACAGGTGCCAGTGGTTGCGCACCTCCTGCAGCTCTCCCCGGACCAGCCGGACGTAGGCCACGAACCGCCCCTGCTCCTCCAGGCGCCCCCGGTCCGCCTCGACCCGCGCGGCCGCGGCGGGCGGCACGTCGAGCCGCAGCAGCATGCCGGCGAACGCGTTGCCGAGGAGCGGCCGCACGACCTCGACCTCGAGCGCCCCGGAGGCGAGCGACGCCGGCGCCGGGACGATCGTCTTGAGCTGCACGACGGCCACGACGTCGGCCTCGACCAGCCGCCGCTCGAGGTGCGCCGCGTACTCCTCGAACCACGGCGTGCCCAGGATCGACCGCAGCGGGCTGACCCAGTCGGCCGCGTCGTCGAACAGATCGACCAGCGACGGATCCCACGGCCGGGTCGGCTCGAGCGGCGGAGGCCCGGCCGGGCCGCCGCAGGCGCCCGCCGCCAGGAGCAGGCACAACGCCGCCCCCGCCCGCCGACCGTCGGCATGCCGCGGGACCGGCGCCCGCCGCACGGCCGGACGACCCTCGGCGGCCGGTACGAACTGCGTGCTGGAACTGCCCCGGGACATCTTCCACCTGCTGAGGTGATCTTCCCCGAACCACCGTTCAACGCCGGCCATCCTAACACCGAATTCTCGGGGCGACTACCGCCGGTCGTTCGACCGTCGTTCGGCGGGCCGGCAGGTCGGGCAGGTCCTTGGGAACGACGCGCACGATTCACGACGCGATCGGTCTCCGCGTGGTCGCGCGGCGTCGGATTGCAGGCGGTCCTCGTCACGGGCGGTCGTCGTTGCGGGGCGCGAGATTGCCGCTTGACAGGCGGCGCCCGACGGAGGACCCTGGCAGTGTTGAACCGGTAGGAATGGGCTTGGCCTCGGAAGGGAGGATCCGATGATTGGTCGTTGGGCTGCGTCTCTCTCTCTCTCTCTCTCTCTCTCTCTCTCTCTCTCTCTCGGCGTCGGCGTGACGCCGCACCCCTTCCACCGCGGATCCCTCGAACCCTCCTTCCGGCCTTCGTGATCGGCATCACGCTCACCGCCGCCTTGCCCTCTCGAGCCTGGGAAGTCCGGCTTTGCAGCGTGGACTGCGAATGCAGCGTCGAGTTCTCGGACACCCTGCTCGTCAAGATCCCCGACCTCGATGCGATCACGTTCGAGGAGGGGCCGTGGCCCTGCTCCCTGCTGTCGGTCGGGCCCAACTTGAGGTCGATCGAGCGCCAGGCAGCCACCAACCACTGGCGCGCGCAGCTCTTCGAGCAACCGGACTACCAGGCGTGGCCGACCGATGTGCCGTACGACGGGACGTGGCCGATCGTGCCCTCGACCCCGGGCTCCATCCGGTCGCTCGTGCTGCTCGGGCCCGCGGCGCGCCTGTGTCAGGACGCGGAATGCTCGGTGTTCACCGACGTCGTCGAGCCCGACCTGTTCTCCCCGGGCGTCAAGGCGAACACCGAAGGCGTGCTCCAGGAATGGCCCGGACGCGTCTCACGCAAAGAGATGGCGAACGGGGATCACGCGACGTGCGACTACTCCACCTGCTGCGACTACTGCACCTGGAAGTTCCAGGTGAAGGACGACGACGTGGTCGCCTACCCGGTCGACCCGAACGCCCACATCGAGAACGACATCTCCCGCGTGCTCGTCCGCGACCCGTACATCCACCTCGCGTGGTGCCGGGACCCGGGTTTCAACGACTGCCGACCGATGTACCTGACCGGCCCCGCCGACCTCGACCTGACCGGGGGCGCCTGGGACGACGAGATCGAGTCGTTCGACATGGTGCGCGATCTGGGGGACGCCCTCGAGGACACCGGGCCCGGCCCCCTTCGTCCATTTGACGAAATACGGCCGTACCTCAACCGCCCATGGGGCGGGAAGGCGAGCAAGAAGGGCCCGGGCAAGACCTGCGGCGGACATGGGGGCCTTGGAAACTACCCATGGCCGCCGACGACGTGTACCGCCCACGACGACTGCTCCTACCCCTACGTCTGCACGACGGAGGGCATCTGCGCGGTGGGGGCCTGTTTCGCCGGGGTGTACAGCGACGGCAGCTCGACGGAGATCCGCACCTTCTACGACCTGTACGTGGACAAGAACGTGGTCGGGTTCGACCTGGTCGCGATCTACGGCCAGGCGCTGCCGCTCCCGGCGGTACAGTGGGTTCACGCGACGGCGACGAACGCCGTGGCCTTCCTGCGGGGCGAGTACCCGGACGCGGCGCCCGAGCACGCGTTCGACCGGATGGTCCTGGGGTACCAGGACTTCGACGTCGTGGTCAGGCCGGACACCTGGTATTCGGGCTGTCCGGGCGGCTACGTGGATGTGCCGATGCTGGGCTTCGTCCGACCGGGCGGCGTGCCGATCGCCTACGGCGACCGCAAGCGGATCATGGAGACGTTCCACGAGTTCGGCCACGTCGCGGAGACGTTCTACCAGGGCCGCGGCTTCGGCAACTGCAAGCTGGAGCCCGGAGCCGCGGACGGCGGCCTGTCGGAGACGATCCCGAAGATGCTCGAGCAGTCGCACGGAGACGAGAACATCGACTACGAGGGGGTGCTTCACTCGTGGCCGTACATGGAGTACTGCCGCGTATCGGCGGCGACGGCCGGCCCGTGGCCGTGCCTCAACCTGAAGTTCTCCGACTTCCCGGTCTACAACACCTACGCGCTGGGGTACGCGGCGTTCACGCAGTTCGCGTACCTGTCGTCCCAGTTCATGATGCCGGATCCGGGGATGTCGGGGGCGGCGATGGACCCGCGGCCGTACACCCACTCCGTCACGACGCCGACTCCGATGGAGTTGTACAAGCCGCTGCGTTACCACCGGTACGTGCGGGGGGTGATGGACACGTTCCCGGCACCCTACGTCTGCAACCGGTCGGCGCCGGACGAGCGCTACGTCTGGATCAACGCGATGTCGACGGCGGCGACGGCCGGTACGGTGCAGTTCGACGACTACGTCCGGTGCATCGACCGCGATCCGAGCGCGTGCGAGCTGGGTGCGGCTCCCGCGAACTTCGAGCCGAGCAGCAACTTCGACCACGCATTCGCGCGGTGGGGCCAGACGCACTTCCTTTCGAACCCGAACCTGCTCCCGGACGACGTCCCCTACTCGGACGCCCAGCGGTCCCGCATGCACCTCAAGTACGAACCGGGCGGCATCCAGGGCATCTACAACCACGGCGCCCAGGAGAACCCGAGCCTCACGTCGCTCCTCTTCTACCTGCCGACCGCGACGAAGCTCACGATCGTGATCACCGCGGAGACGAACTGGTATTCCTCCGGCGATCCGCTATGGCGCGACGCGCTGCGGGTGTGGGTCGACACGGACGATGCCGCGCATCGGGCCGGCGGGCGGATGTACGACGACGAGTACTACGAGACCGAGCAATGCTGGGCCTTCGGCCACGATGCGCCCGGCCCGATCGGGTGCCGCTACACGATCGGCGGCGAGACCGAGAGCGACGGCGGAGACTGCGACACCGGTCTTAGGGCCACGATGCGCTTCATCCCTTCGACCGCCTTTCCCGCCTGGGCGACGGGCAACGTCCCGGCCGGCTTCCACACCGTCCACATCGGGGCGTTCAACGACCCTCGCGTCTACTCGGTGGAGGTCGTCCAGGGAGAGATCGTTCCGTACAACCGTCCGCGCAAGCTTCGCCTCTACTACTGCTGTGCCCGGAACGGATGGCATTTCTTCGGCGACGACTGTCCCGTCGAGTCGAACCACTGGTGCATGTTCGACGACGCGAGCGCCGCCTACGCCGTGGGCTCGATGGGCGACGCCGGCAACAAGGTGATCCAGTTGATGGCCGCCGTGGACCGGCTCGGGTCGGAGTACTCGTTCAGCGCGGCGCCGGACGCTCCTTCCATGCACGAGTTCTCATGGATCGGGTCGACCCATCCGACCGAGCCGGCCGTGGTGGGGACGGAATCGGACTTCGGTGCCGTGCATGGCGAGGCCGCCATGGGCAACCGATACGTCCTGCGGCTGGAGAAGAACATGCCGGCCGGCAGCAAGTTCGAGGTCTCATCGCACGCGAACCCGAGGTACGACCACGTGGTGACCTGGGATCGCCCCGCCGCAACCTTCGCCGCCCAGTACTTCCCCTACTACCGCGGGATGAACGCCTACGGATTCATGGTTGATCCGTACTCGATGACCGCCCGGGTGCGGGCCCAGCTTCCGCCGGGCGCGCCCGCCGGCACCCCGGTGATCCTGAACCTGTACTGTGAGTCGGCCGCCGGGGCGTGGTCGATCATGCCCGGCTACGAGAACGGACTGACGCTGCCGACGGACGGAAGCTGGCGGTCGTTCTACGGACTGTCGTCCTGCGCCCGCGTCTACTTCCAGGTCGGCATCGCCGCGCCGCGGTACGACGACCAGGGTGAAGTGCTGTTTCTGAGCTTCCGCGGCTCGTGAGGAGGCGTAGCACCATGAAACGCGCTAGAATGATCATCGTGGTCGCATCGGCGGTCGGCATCGGAGTCGGGCTGGTGGCGGTCGGCGCCCGCTCGGACGACGCCGTCGACGCCGACGCCGGGCTGCCGGACCCGACGTCGGTCGAGGCGGAAGCGCAGCGCCGGGCGCTGGCGACGAAGGCCGGCATCCGGGTCGAGGACCTGTCGGTCCGGCCGTCGCACCCCGAAGGGGTGACGCCGGAGGAGTTCGAAACGTCCCGACGGTTGCGTGCGGAGTCCGCCGGTCGCGAACTCGCGGTCGAGGCGGCCTCGACCCTTCAGCAGCGGTTGGAGTGGGCCGCGGAGTATGCCGACGGGCAACGGCGCGATCGGGCGCGTCGGGCGGTGGCGGGCGCGGAACCGTCCGGCGCGATTGCGGCGGCGGTCGAGCCGGCCTCGTGTCGTTCGTTCTGCGAGCTGCTGCTGCGGTGCAACGGGTCGGTGGAGCCGGGGGACTGGGACGGATGCGTCGCGGCGTGCGGCCGTTCGGAGTTCGGGTCGGAGACGCGCCTGCGGAGCGTGCTGGCGCTCCGGGATTGCGAGCACCTGTGATGCGAGCCCGGCGTCGCGGCTTGGTTCCCTGCCTGGCGGCGTTTCTTGGGTTGTTCGTCGCGGCTGCCCCGTCCGGGTGCTCCGACTCCGACGACTCCACGGGCCTGGACGTTTCCGGTGACACGAGCAGGTGCGTCGGGACCCCCGCGCCCTGCGAGTCGTTCCACGACTTCACCAGTTGCATAACACAAGGCGGGTGCGGCTGGGTATTCCACGACTACGAGTGCTTCAACAACTTTCCCACCGGGCCCACCCCGTGCGAGGGCGCCAGTCGGCAAGATAGTTGCGAACGACAGGTGGGTTGCACGTGGGTGGAGTGATGGAGGCGTGCGGGCGTTCGGAGTTCGGGTCGGAGACGCGGCTGCGGAGCGTGCTGGCGCTCCGGGATTGCGAGCACCTGTGATGCGAGCCCGGAGTTGCGGCTTGGTTCGATGCCTGCCGGCGTTTTTGGGGTTGTTCCTCACGGCCGCCCCGTCTGGGTGCTCCGATTCCGACGACTCCACGGGCCTGGACGTTTCCGGTGACACCAGCAGGTGCGTCGGCACTCCCGAGCCCTGCGAATCGTTCCACGACTTCGATAGCTGCATTGCACAAGGCGGCTGCCACTGGGTGTTCCACTACTACGAGTGCAACAGCGATGCCCCCGGCCCCACCCCGTGCGAGCTGCACAGTCGGGAAGATAGTTGCGAACGCCAGGTGGGTTGCACGTGGGTGGAGTGATGGAGGCGTGCGGGCGTTCGGAGTTCGGGTCGGAGACACGGCTGCGGAGCGTGCCGGCGCTCCGGGACTGCGACTAGCCATGATGCTGGTGATGGCTGCTCGAGCGGTCTGGAGCCTGTCGATGCTGCTTGCCCGGGTGGTCCTTCCGGCTGTGGTCCTCTCGGTTGCCGGCTGCGACGAGTCCGGCCCGCTTCTGCTGGCCGAGGACGGAGTCTGCGGCGGTACGCCCGAGCCCTGCGAATCGTTCCGGGACGCCGAGTCGTGTCGACGCCAGGGCGGGTGCTACTGGGTCTACGTCGGCACGCGCTGCGATGACAACTCGCCCGTGGGGCCCTATCCGTGCGCGCAGTTCACCGAGCCGGAGACCTGCGCCGCGCAGGTCGGTTGCTGGTGGCGGTAGCCGGAATGCCGCGGCCAAGAACGGTCGTCGCCATCGTCGTGGCCCTCGGGGCCGTGGTCGCTCTGTGGTGGTCCCTCGCCCCCGGCGGGTCCGACGCACCGGCCGGCGGGGACATGGACGGCCCGGAGACGCGGTTGACGCAGCCGACGCAGCGCACGAACCAGCGGAGTCCCGGCCGGTCGTCGCCAGGCCGGCCCGGCCGCGGGGCCGCCGGACCCGCGGGTCGGCAGCAGACGAGCGATGCTTCCGGCGAGCGTGAGCCGCTCGCGGCCTCCGCGTCCCGAACGCCGGTCACCGGTGGAACGGTTGCGGCCGCCACGGCCTGCGACGACGGCGACCCGTGCACGTTCGACGACCGGTACGACCACGGAGTGTGCCGCGGCCGACCGCTCCACTGCGACGACGACAACCCGCTGACCGTCGACTCGTGCACCGGCGACGGCTGCCTGCACGCCTTCGTCCCCTCCGCGTTCGACCCGCCGGCGCCCGCGCCGTCGCGGCAACCGGGTCGTTGATCCGGCCCGGCGCCTTGCGGGGTTGGTGTGCGGAGCCGCACGATAATGCCATGAAGTTCGTTGTTTATGCGCCTCGACCCAAACGCCTTGACTTCGGCCGCCGCTCCGACTAAAAGCCGTGACCTGACACGTCAGTCTAGTTTGGTTGTCCGCTATCTTACATGTGAGCGACGAGAGACGGCGGGTGCGGACGAGGACGGAGAAGACGGACGACGGTTTGCGCAAGGGGGAAGCGGCTCCGGGGGTCCGGGGGGCTGGACCCGAAACGGATCGAAGGTGGGCGGCACAGGCGGGACGACGCGCCGGTGTCGCCGGCGCGGGAGGACGACGATGAAGTACCTGGGACTCGACATCGGCACCCTGTTCACCAAGGCGCTGCTGCTCGACGAGAAGGGCGAGCCGGCCGGTTCGTGGATCGAGCGGCACCATGGCGACCCGCGTGCCCAGCTGGCCGGGTGGCTCGAGCAGGTGCGGTTCGAGGGTGACATCTCGTTGGCGGTGACGGGACACCACCGGACGACCCTCGAACGGGTGCCAGGGGCGCTGCTTGCCGACACGCTCCGGGCCACGGTGGTCGGCGCGTCGCGGCTGGCGACCGGCGTGCGGTGGGTGATGGACGCCGGTGGTGGCTCGCTGACCGGCATCGAGCTCGACGGCGAGGGGCGGTTCCTCGGGTTCACGACCAACTCGGTGTGCGCGGCGGGGACCGGCTCGTTCCTCGACGAGCAGGCCAGGCGGCTGGGGATCGACTACGACGTGATCGCGAAGCTCGAGCCGGTGGAGAACCCGCCGTCGATCGCCTCGCGTTGCGCGGTGTTCGCCAAGAGCGACCTGATCCACCGGCAGCAGGAGGGGTATTCGAAGGAGGCGATGTGGTCGGGGCTGTGCCAGGGGCTGGCCTCGACGATGCTGCAGACGCTGTTCAAGGGTCGTCCGGTCGAGGGGACGGTGCTGATGGTGGGCGGGGTGTCGCGCAACCGCGACGTGGTGCGTTGGGTCGGCCGGCTGTCGGGAGCGACGATCCGCACGGCGGAGGGCGACCGCGGGCAGCTCGCCTCGGCGCTCGGCGCGGCGCTCGTGGCGCGCGACGAGGCGACGGCGCGGCCGTGGAACGACCTCGCCGCGGACCTCGCCGTGGCCACGGCCGCGGGCAGCCATCGCGAGAACGCCCGGCCGTCGCGACCGCCGTCGAGCCCCGGGGCGCGGACGTCGCTGGTGCCGCAGGGCCGCCCGCTGGTGCTGGAGCGGACGAAGTACCCGTCGTTCGAGGTGGCCGACTCGTGGACCACGGAGAACGAGGCCGAGGTACGGGTGCACGGCTGGCCCGAGGGGCCGGTGGTGCGTGCGGCGCTGGGGGTCGATGTCGGGTCGACCTCGACCAAGTGCGTGCTGATCGACGAGCGCGAGCGGGTGCTCTTGGACATCTACCGCAAGACGGCGGGCGACCCGATCGGGGCCACCCGCAAGCTGCTGGCGTCGTTGCGCGAGGCGTTGGCGCGCGCGGGCAAGACGCTCGAGGTGCTCGCGGTCGGCACGACCGGCTCGGGCCGCAAGCTGATCGGCATGCTGCTCGGGGCCGACGCGATCATCAACGAGATCACGGCGCACGCGGCGGGGGGGCTGGCCGGCGACCCGGACGTCGAGACGATCTTCGAGATCGGCGGGCAGGATTCGAAGTACATCCGGCTGCGCGGCGGCCACGCCTGCGACGCGAACATGAACTACGTCTGCGCGGCCGGCACCGGGTCGTTCATCGAGGAGCAGGCGCTCAAGCTGGGCTACCGGGTGCAGGACGTCGGCGCGGCCGTGCTCGGACTCGCCCCGCCCATGACCTCCGACCGCTGCACGGTGTTCATGGAGCAGGACGTGATGACGCTCCTGCGACAGGGCTACACCCGCGAGGAGGCGCTGGCCGGCGTGATGCGCTCGATCGTCCGCAACTACCTGACCAAGGTGGTCGGCCGCCGACCCGTCTCGAAGTCCAAGATCGCGTTCATGGGCGCCACGGCCCGCAACCCGGGGCTGGTGGCGGCCTTCGAGCAGGAGCTGGGGGTGGAGCTGGTCGTCTCCCCGGTGTGCCACGTGATGGGGGCGATGGGCGTGGCGTGCCTGGCGCGGCGGCAGCAGCCGGCGGCGGGTCGGAGCACCTTCCGCGGGCTGGATTGCCTCGAGGGCGAGATCGAGCTGCGGCA
The DNA here is from genome assembly GCA_016930215.1 of Deltaproteobacteria bacterium. Lineage (GTDB taxonomy): Bacteria > Myxococcota_A > Polyangia > DRWM01 > JAAZOP01 > JAAZOP01. Next base: position 578 of record JAFGHH010000035.1, on the reverse strand, counting down.
GGAGCGCTGTACGCTCTGCGCCAACAAGTGCGCGATCACCTACGCACGGAGCCCGGCGATGTCCGCGGAGGCCTCGTGGGGCTACCTCTGCGGGCGCGACCCGGACGAGAAGCGCGTGCGCAAGCTGACGACCTACGAGCTGTTCGACCGGCGCAACGTGCTGTGGCGCAGCGAAGGCGCGAAGCCCGACGTGCGGCCGACGGGGATCACGATCGGCCTGCCGCGGTCGCTGCACCTGTACGACGAGCTGCCGCGCTGGCGCGCGTTCTTCGAGAGCCTCGGGGCGCGGATCGTCCTGTCGCGCGAGACCGACGGCGAGGTGCGCAAGGCCACGACCGAGATGGTCGCCTCCGAGTTCTGTTTTCCGGCCAAGGTGGTCCACGGCCACGTCCACGCGCTGCTGGCCAAGCCGGACGTCGATTTCGTCTTCCTGCCGCACCGGATCGCCGGGCGCCGCAACCAGGCGACGACCGACTCGCAATTCTGCCCGTACGTCCAGGGACTCCCGGGCGTCGTGCGCACCGCGCTGCGCCGCATGGGGCTCGACGAGACGCGGATCCTCTCGCCCGTCGTCGACG
>JAFGHH010000299.1 GCA_016930215.1 Deltaproteobacteria bacterium | reverse complement strand
GTCGTCCAGCGGCTCGCCCGGCACAAGAGCGTCGACACGACGACCGTCTACGCCGTCCCCAGCGACGAGGATCTCCTGCGCGCCGTCCGCGACCTCCCATGTTGACGGATCTGGACACCGTCCATATCGCTGGAGGTGCGCTTCCATTTCCGCGGAACCGAGGTTCCCGGCCCGATCGAGGGCGTCCATTTCGCCACCCAGTCCTCGGTGCGAGACGGCAGTAGGCACGGCCGGCGAGGGCGCCGAAATTGGGGGATCGCCCCCGCCCCCTGGGTCGGCCGCGACGTTGGCGGCGTCGCGCGCCACGGCGCCCGCAGGGGCGCGGTCGGCGGCGGTCTGCGAGGCTCGATCGGCCTGGTCGAACGAGGCGCCCACGGGCGCGCACAGGGCGCCGTGCGCGTCGGTGGCGGGGCCGGCCCCAGGTCCAGGAAAGCGGCAATCGGAGTTCGCGCGGCGCGCCAAGGTGGCACCTGCAACCTCGCGGAATCGCGAGCCCGGCAGGTCGTCGATTGCCGCTTTCGTATGGAAGCGGCAATCCCGAAGGGCGTCAGTGGACGGCGGCATCGGTGCCTTCCTCGCCGTCGCGCGGCCCGACCTCGCCGGAGATCTCGGGCGTGATGCCGTCGAGCTGCGTGCGTGCGCGCTGGTGGCGTGCCTGGATCGCTTCCAGCGTCAGCCCGCCGCGCAACTCCTGGCGCGAGTCGGCGTTGCCGGCGAGCAGTTCCTTGAGGCGCACGAGGCGGTCGAGGTCCGCGGGGCTGTCGAAGCGGACCTTGCCCTCATCGACCGCCTGGCGGAAGCCGCGGATGTAGTCGTCCACAACCGCGACGACGTCCGCAGTGGCGAGCGCGCGCGCCTCCGCGACCCGCTCGACCACCTTCTGCTCGTACCGCTCCTGGGTCTTGAGGCGCGCCTCCTCGCGTCGCTGGAAGCACCGCGCCTTCGACGCGTACTGCCAGACGCGGTTGCGCGACACGCCGTACCGCGCGCCGAGATCCGCGAGCGACGGGAACTTCGTCGCGACGCACCCGGTCTTCGGGCTGGTGACCGCCTCGCCGAACACGAGTAGCCGATCGACCTCGTCCCACGGCACGATCGGCGCATCGGCTTTCCGCGGTCGGCCACGCGGTCGGCGAGGTTTTTCGGGCGGAGCGGCGGCGTCCATTGGTGAGAGTATATGGAACTACCATATCAGCGTCAATCGGTGGTAGATGGGTGCTGCCTTTGCAGGGCGGGCGACCGTTCGCGAACTCGTCCTTGACGATCCGTCTGCGCTCTCGCACACTGATGTCGGGCCCACCGAGGGCCGGCAACAACCAGCGCACGTGGGTCCTTGCTGCGTGCTCGAACTCGTCCGGTCGCGTTCGCGGTTCGCGTGGGGGCGCGAAGGGAGGGAGCGATGAGGCGAGGAATCGGTACCGGTGCTGCGCTGGCCGTGATGTTCATCGCTGCAACGTGCGGGCGCGAGCCTTCGCCGGTCGGAGGTCCCGGCGAGAGCGCCTCCGCCCGCATCGACCGCAATGGCGGCCGGGTGGAGTTCGGGGCGGCGACGCTGGAGATCCCCGACGGCGCCTTGGCGGACGCGACCACGATCACGGTGCGTCAACTCGAGGAGGCGCCGTGGGGCACGATCGGCGCGGCGTACGACTTCGGCCCCGATGGCCTCCGCTTCGCGGTGCCCGCGCGACTCACCGTCGCCTTCGCAGAGGACGAACTCCCGGCGGGTACGCGGGCCGAGTTGCTGGCACTGACCGTCCTCGAGGACGGCCGCTGGATGCCCCTCGACGGCGGTGAGGTGGATGTCGACGCCGGCACGGTCTCCGCACTCGTGAGCCACTTCTCGACCTTCGGGATCGTCGCCGACCCGACCGCCGACGCCGGGGCGGGCACGCGGTGGGAGGCGAACGGCGTCGTTACCGAGTCATCTGCCGAGGTCGTCGCCCGGCTCTGGGTCTCCTCCGACATCGTCACGCTGCTCGTGGACGGCCAGGGGACGGTGGTCGCGGACATCACGATTTCCGGATTGCCGACGGACGCGCCAGTCCACGTCTACGTCGACACCGTCGAGGACGAACGGATGCTTGGACCGAGCGACGGCGGGACGATGACGTTGCACCTCGAACTCGAGCGGCCCCGGTTCGTCTGGATGCAGTTCCACCATTCCACGACCGGCATCGGCGGGCCGAACGACATGTGCACAAACGCCGGCGTGGACGGCGTGCGGGCCGGGAACACCTGCACGCTCACGCACGACTTGGTCGGGACGGTCGAGATCGGCGCCGACGACCAGGTGCTCGACTGCGCGGGCTATCGGATCGCTGCGGACCCTGCTGCCGTCGGCGAGGGTTTCGGCATCCGCGTTGTTGGGTGGCACGGCGTCGAAGTCCGCAACTGCACCGTTGGAGGGCCCGGCGCGGGGTTCTCGCTTGGGCTCGGCGCGGAGTTGTCGGGTTGGCCCGCGGACGGCTCGGGCCTGACGGTGAGCGGATGCACGTTCGAGGACAACTACACCGGTGTGCGGCTGGAGCAGGTGCGCGCGGCGGGCGTGCGGGACACCGCGGTGCTAGGCTCCTGGAGGGGTGTGGAGGTCGCGTCGAAGTCCGAGGCGGTGGTGTTCGAGCGCGTGCAGATCGAGCCGCCGGCGGTGGCGGCGGAGAAGGCGATCGGGTTTGCAACCGAGGGGCTGCTGGGCAAGGAGAACATCTACTACATCCCGCAGAGCTGCTCTTTCCTGGACGGCACCATCGAGGGCGTCGGAACGGGCGTCGCCCTGGGGATGTCGCGCGAGATCGAGATCCGCGACACCGACTTCGCGAACGTCCGCGCCGGGCTCCTCATTCGCGCGGCGGCGATGGCCGGCACGGATCCGACGACGCCTCCGGAGTGGACGCACCGGTTCTGGCACAACAACGTCGCCGCGACCGTCGTCGGCGTGTCGTCTTTCGCTGGTCCCATCGAGGTGAGTTGGCTGTCGCAGGGTTCGTTCTGGAACCGCGGTTGCCCGGGGCCGTTGTTCGAGCCGGGCGTCGACAGCGACCGCGCAGATGTCGTCGACAGCTTCCCCTACGGCGCATCGGATGCATGGGCGGCTGGCGGAGGGCCCGGCTGCACCGGCGACGCCGACGGCGACACCGTACCTGACGCCCTCGACAACTGCCCGACCGTCGCGAACCCCGGCCAGGAGGACAGCGATGGCGACGGGATGGGCGATGCCTGCGAGCCGGCACCGCCGGCGCCGATCATTGACGCGCCGCTCGCGTGGACGATCGTCGTCACATCCCGGCCAGCAATCCAAGGCCGCTCCGCGCCCGGGACCCACGTTGCGGTCAGCGACTTCCGGACTCCCCTCGGTGTGACGGAGGCGGATGCCAGCGGGATCTTCCTCCTCTCGCCCGCCTCCAACCTGGCGGAGGGGGCGCACCAACTTACCGCGGTGGCTGTGGACGCGCTCGGGCGGGAGTCCGAGTCCTCGATGGCAATCCGGTTTGTCGTGGACACCGTCCCTCCTCCTCCTCCGGGAATCGTGTGGCCGCAAGCGGGTGCCGTGGTCACAACGCCCACTCCGATCGTGGTGGTCGAGGCCCCCGCGCAATACGGCGTTCGCGTGTACGAGGGCAGTTCGCTGCTCGCCGCGGCAACGGCCGATTGGGACGGGCGCGCGGAGGCGATGGTGACGATTCCTCTGGGGCCTGGCCCGCACACGATCGTCGCCGTCAGCGTGGACCGTGCCGCCCGAGCCTCGGTTCCGTCGGCTCCCGTCGCATTCCAAGTCGTGGCCGCATCCCGAGATGCCCCGATCAACGGCGAACACGCCAAGTTCTCCGCGGTGGAGTTGGTTGCTGGGCCGGATCCATTCGACCCACTGAACGAGACTTGCACGCTCTCGACGACCTTTTCGGTCGAACCTGTAGCCGGGCTTGGAGGGGCTTCGCCGAATCATGAGTTCCAGGTCCAGGTGAAGTGGACGATCCTCTCTGCCGATGGGTGGACCGTACTGGCCGAACTGGCCGGGTCCAGCCCCGTCTCGTCCGGCCCCGGGTCCGGCGGAACTCCGACGGACGCCAACATCGACCTGACGTGGAATGGCAGGGACGCCACGGGCACGGTGGTGAACAGCGAGGTCCCGAACCAGTATCGGGTCGAGGCGAAGTTCATCCGCCGCTATGTCGGGAGGGGTCACGGTCCACCCTGTTCGCGCGATGAGACGACGATCGTCGATGGGCCGAGCGCGCCGGCCTGCCAGATTGACCGCATCACGGTCGATCCTGCAGGGACGATCCGGCCCTGGCACGAGCCCTTCCGGACCGCCTCGGCGCAGGCGGTGCAGTCGTTCGACCAGTTCGTCGTCGACTATCGCAATTCCGTCACGGCCGACCCGGCGAACGTCCTTCCAGTCGTGAACGAGATTGCCGCGATCCAAGAGGAGTCGATCGGTCTCTCGATGGCGGACCCGGTGGTGCGCTTCTCGCGCGCAGGAGTTGCGCGGTTCATCGGAGCGACCGGCAGCTCCGTCCCGATCGCAACTGGGTCGAGTCGTATCGCGGAAGACATCGCGCTGGCAGCCGCGATCAGGTACCGCTCGGCATTCGGCCTCGACGCGCCGTCGCAACAACTTGTGCACGCGGCGACGACGCGAGACCGGTGGGGTGGGGTCCACGTCGCCTACCGGCAGGTAGCTCAGGGCCTCCCCGTGTTCGGGGCTGGCCTCGGCGTTCATCTGACCCCGGACCTGAAGATGGAGAGCATCGAGGGGCTGGTCGTCCCGGCCGATCAGGTCGATTCGGGTGAGCCCTTGATCGACGAGTCCGCCGCGATAGCCTCGGCACTCGCCCTGCTGCCGTCCGGAGTTGCCGGGACGGTGCGCCAACTCACGCTTGGGGTCCTCGCGGCCGAGGCGGAAGCGCCTCGTGGCAAGGGTGGCCACCTTGCCTATCGAGCCGAGATCGACGTCGTGGGCTCGGATGGGCCGCTACTGGTATTCGTCTCGGCTTTGGATGGCCGGCGGCTGGCGTCGAGGTGGCAGTTCCCGCCCGAGGCCGAGTCCAAGACGATGTACTGGTGCAGCAGCATGGTGCCGGGAGTCTGCGCGCGCAGAGGTGGGGGAGGCGCGGGTAGCGAGGACATCCTGCGCGCGGGTGCCCTGATGATCCGGAACAGCTACACGATCGAGTACCCGCCAGGGCTGTGGCCGCCGGAGGCGTTCAACGTTCGCGATGCGCTCTCGGCGGCCTACACCTACTACCTGGGGCAGCACAGCCGGGATTCGTGGGATGGATGGGGCGCCGAACTGGTCGCTTACGTGGATAGCACCCAGGACGTCTTCCTCGGCCGGGAGGAAGCGCACTGGGCATCTGCGCCGGGCGCAACGGTGCCGTTCGCGTACGTGACGAGGGGCCTTGCGTGTCCAGACGTTGTCGGGCACGAGGTAGCGCACGGTGTGCAGACGAGCGCCGGGTGGGACCCGCCGGGCGGCACGAGCGAGCAGGGGGAGACGATCGAAGCGACATCGGACGTGCTGGGTGAGCTCTCGGGGGGCTGGGAGTTCAGCAATCGCTTTCCGACGCTCTTCGACAACATCTTCGATTGGCGGATCGGCGGCAACGAGCGGGCCGGTTGCGCAGGAACGGTGCGTGACCTCGCAGCTCCAACCTGCTACGTGGTCGAGGGCGTCGAACGCGGCTTCTACCCTGATACCTGGTCGAACTACGTGTGGGGGGTGAACTACGACCCGCTGGGGCACGGTGCCGGTGACCCGCACCACAACTCAACGATCCTCTCGGTCCTCGGTTGCCTCGTCGCCGGCGACGGTCCCGACGTGGTGGCGGACCGGCGTCCGCTCTGCCGTGGAACGAGGTACGGTGTCCCGCTGCGATCGGCGATGAGCGCAGAACGGTTCGGCGCGGTCTGGTACGACGCGAGCGTCATTCGCGCCGCGAGTTCGGCGGGCTCGATCGACTTCGGGCTGATGACCGGCCACTTCTTGAATGCGGCCGTAGCGCAGGATCGTGCGGCTCCACCACCTGCAGGCGAGCCGTGGGCGACGTGGTCGTATTTCCTCGGACTCGCGGCGGCGGGCCTCTGGACAGGTGACGCAGAGGTGCCGCTCAAATCGGCGTTGCGCGGTGGATTCACGCACGCGTACTTCCCGCTCACCGGTCCAGCCGGTGGGCATCCCCGCCATCACCTCTTCTACATCAGCTACTTTGTAAACGGGCCGGACTCACCGCCGTTGGTCCTGAAGCACCAAGCATACCGCCCGAGCCCGGATCGCTGCGCTCTCACCGACCCCACGTGCTGGGTCGAACCGGAGCCAGCGGAGTTGGCCTTCGCGTATGGCTATCCGGCTGCGGTCGCCGATGTCGACCGGCTGTGGGTCTTCTACACCGAACTCGATCCCGCTGCCGCGAGCGACTTCCCGGCATGCGCGAACGTCGGGTATCGAACGATGGACGCCTCCGGGAATTGGGTCACGGAGGGCTACGCGCTTGCAGCCCGAGCGTCCCAGGGAACCGTGACCGCTGCGCGGCACGGTGATCAGGTCTTCGTGGCCTATCGTGGATGCGGGGACGGCGAGCAAGGCATCCACTTGAACCGCTGCCGTGCGGGCCGTTGCGACAGTTGGGAGGAGCCGGCCGTGGACACCTCGGGAGCGGTGATTCGAAGCCCGTTCGCTCCCGCGCTTGCAGGTGATCCGAGCGGCGATCTCTGGCTCGTGTCGGCCAAGATCGTGCCGGTGCGGGATGGCGAGGAACCAGTTCTGCACGTGTCCCGGTTCACGGGCATCGGCGCGCCGGGCCGGTGGACCGTGCCCGTCCCGGTTGGGTTGCCGGACGGCGTCGAGGTCGAGCGCGGTGGGGTGACCTGTCACGAGCACCCGACCGTTCTTGAACCGCCGGTCATGGAGGGCCCGACGGCGTCGTGGTTCCGTGGAAGGCTGCACATTGCAGGACGGGTGGCGGACTACTACCTGACCGAGATGTCGACGCCAGACGCGGGCACGCTTCTGTACGTTAGCTCGGCGACGCCGCTCGCCAACGACTCGTGGAGCCAGATCGTGCCGCAGCATCCTTATGCCGACGCATTCGCAGGTGCGCGCCTCAGTGCCATGCCGGACGGGGCGTTGTACCTGTGGCAGACCCGGCAGCCGTCGGGCGGGGCGCGACCGCTGTACGTTCGAGCGAAATTCAGCGAGTAGGAGGCCGCATCGTCGGTCATGGCGCGAAGAAGGCACTGGAAGACGCTGACTCCCCTCATGCTGGCTCTGTCCAGTTGTCCGCAGTCGCCAGCCGAGGACGCCCGCGGCGATGCCGACGTGGAGAGCCATGCGGATGATGCGCGAGAAGGCGAGGTTTCGGATCGTGGCGAAGCGGAGGCGGAGCACGAGGTTTCGGACAGTGCGGCGGACGCGGGCGACTGCTGGGGCGAGCCGATCCGCTGCGGCGGCTCGAGGTGCTGCAGTCCAGAATCGCTGAGCGCGTACTTGGCCGCCCACCCGCTTCCCGCCGACATGCCGACGTACAGCAGTCTCGCGGCGCGGGCCATGTTCCGGGTGGACGAATCGAACGTCGGGTTCCTCCCCGCGCTTCGCGGCTGGTCCTGGCGGGCCGACGGTTCGGAGATCGTGCTCGTCGCAGGAATGTGGTCGCCGCGGTGCTGGGCACAGTGCTTCAACTGGTGTTTCCCGATCGATCGCGACCTCGTCGTCGTGGTCGATGTCGAGACCGACGAGGTGGCGCATCGGGAGTTCCTCACGTCGCCGTTCGACTGGGCGGTGCATTTCGACCGCGCAGGGCGCGAATGCCCGGCGTCGTTGGCAAGCAGAGACCCGTTCTCCTGCCTCTGGGTCGAGGTGTCGGAGCGCGGTGTGGGCTACAACACGTACGGTGGCTACATCGGGTACCGCGACGACGAGGAAACGTTCATCCACGATCCAGTGCTCCGAGGGATGATTCGCGCATACCCCGTCCCGCTTCCGGACCCGCTTCCCGATCCGGCCCCGCGCGCCATCGACGTTCGAATACCGGAAGTCCTGGACTGGGTGAGGGTCTGCGACACCGCGGATCCTGGCGACGCCGCTCCGTGAGGTGGCGAGCGCCACCTTTCCTGCTCGTGCCTGCCCTCGTCGAACTCGAAGTACTCGCAGACCTCGTTCAGGATGCCCTGGAGGATCTGGTCCTTGATGGTTGTCTCGTCGGGGTGGTCGGTGTGCTTGTGGGCGCGCATCCAGCCGTAGTCGAG
>JAFGHH010000298.1 GCA_016930215.1 Deltaproteobacteria bacterium | reverse complement strand
GCGCCCGAGCCGGTGCCCGAGCCGGTGCCCGAGCCGGCGCCCGAGCCGACGCCCGAGCCGACGCCCGAACCGACGCCCGAGCCGACGCCCGAGGCCCCCGCGCCCGAGCCGGCGCCCGAGGCCCCCGCGCCCGAGCCGGAGGCCCCGACGCGGGACGTGAGTTGGCTCGACGAGGACGTCGAGATGTTGATCGAGTACCCACCGGAGGACGCGGCGGCGGGACCGGCGACGGTGGGTGGGGCGGCGGCCGGCGAGGAGCCCGAGGCGGCCGGATCGGAGGAGGCGCCGCTGCCGCGTCGGCGGTCGGCGTTGCTCGGGGTCGAGGCGAAGGCGGCGGCGCCGATGGTCGAGCCGCCGGCGGTGCGCGAGGCGCGGGAACGGCTGGCGGCCGACGTGACCGACCTCGACGCGTTGCGCACGCTGCACGGGTTCTGGAGGGCGGGCGGCTCGCCGGGCGGCCTATGGGCGGCCGAGTCGATCCTCTCGGTCTTCGATCGTTCGATGTGGCCGACGCCGCCGCCGCCGGCGGTCGCGTCGCCGGCCGAAGTGGTGCTGGCGCGATGCGGGCCGTGGTCCGCGCAGTCCATGCACCGGGCGGCGACGCTGGTCTGGGAGCACTGCGCCGCGACCTTCGCGGAGGACCTCGGTTCGTCGGTCCGGCCGGGGGACCAGGTCAGTCCGCTGGGGACCGACGCGCTGGCGCGGGGGATTGCCGAGTGTTCCGATCGGCTGGCGTTCTTCCGGTTCCAGGTCTACCGCCGTGCGCCGCAGACCGAGCTGCAGGTCTTGCGAACGCGCCCGCCGTCGGTGCTGGCCGGCGCGAACCTGCAGCCGGTGCCGGGGCGGCCCGCCGACCTGACGATGCTGGCGACCGCGGTGGCGCGGTGCCTGCCGGAGCACGTGTTGCCGGCGACGCTCCCGCCGGCGGAACGGGAGGCGTTGCTCCAGGGCCTGCTGTGCGCGTTCGGACCGCCCGGCTGCATGCCGCACATCCCGCCGCGCGCGGCCGCCGTGGCCCAGGATCTGTGGCACTTCCTGCCGCCGCGCGCGCAGGGGCAGCTGCGGCAGGAGTTCGCGGGCCTGGACATGGGGGTGGCCAACGAATGGCTGACCGAGGTGCAGGCGCGCTGCCTGCTGCTCGGAGTCCACGTCTCGCGCGACATCCGCACCGGCCTCCGCCTCGGCCTCGCGCTCGACGCCGCCGTGCCGCCCGAACGTTCGCTGTCCGAGGCGGCGTTCCGGGACGGGTTGCGCTGGTCGTCGATCACGCGGCGGCTGATGCGCGCCGTCCTGTCCGAGCCGTTCTGGCTGGGCTTCTTCCGCTAGCACCGTCATGCGCCGTCTCACCCGGGAGTTCCGCCTCACCGGCCGCGGCCTGCACGGCGGAGAGGAAGGAGCCGTCCGCGTGCGCCCGGCGGAGCCCGGCGCGGGGCTGCTGGTCGGTCGAGGCGGGACCTTCGAGTCGCTCCGTCCGACGCTGGCGACGCCGGGGACCGTGCGGTGCACCGAGCTGCGCCTGGCGGGCGGCACGGTACGCACCGTCGAGCACCTGCTGGCGGCGGTGGCCGGCTGCGGCATCCGCGACGCGCGACTGGAGTTCGAGGGCCCCGAGGCTCCGATCCTGGACGGGTCGGCGCTGCCGTGGGCCGAGCGGCTGCTGGCGGCGTCGGAGCCGGTCGTCCCCGAGCCGGGGCCGCCGCGGGCGGGCAGCCCGGTCCGGCGGCTGCGGGTCGGCGTCTCGCGCTACGAGGCGGTGCCGACGGCGCGGACGGCGCTCATGGTCGAGTATGCGGTACCGCACCCGTGGCTCGGACGGCGCCGGGTCGCCTGGGGCGGGGACGCCGACTCGTTCGCGCGCGAGATCGCCCCGGCGAGGACCTTCGCGCGCCTGGAGGAGCTGGAGGGCATCTTCGCGTCCGGCCAGGCCCGCGGCGGCAGCCTGGAGTGCGCGGTGGTGCTGGGCCCCGACGGGCCGCTCGGCGGGCCGCTGCGCTTCCCGGACGAACCGGCGCGGCACAAGCTGCTCGACCTGCTGGGCGACCTGGCGCTGTGCGGGTTCCTGCCGGCGATGCGGGTGCGCGCCGTCCAGCCGCACCATGCGGCGAACGGACGGCTGGCGTTGCGGCTGGCGGGGAACGACGCGGGCGATGGAACGGGTCAGTCGGCGCAGTAGACGTACCGGCAGTCGACGTAATCGTCCTGGCCGGGGTGGCAGGGGGGATCCTCCTGCTCGACGTCGGAGTTGCAGTTGCACTGGCAGCCGGGGGTGGTGGTGTCGAGGTCGACGCCGGTCGGGCAGTAGACGAGGCAGCCGTCGCAGAGGGTGATCGGGAAGTCGAACTCCTGGGTCTCCATCTCGGTGCCGGCCTGGGTGACGCCGAAGACCTGGACGGTGACGGTGATCTGCGCCCGCTGGTCGGGGCAGCCGGCGAGCGCGGTGCGCAGCCCGGCGCCGAGGACTTCGGGAATCAGGTAGATGCCGATCGTGGCGCTGCCCTGAGGCAGGATGAAGTTCGAGAAGCGGATCTCCATGTCGGGGAGGGCGCCGGCCCCGCAGGCCGGGTCCGGCTCGAAGTACAGGTAGGCGCCGCGGACGAAGATGCCGTTCGACTCGGCCCGCGGCAGGCCGGGATCGGCCCGGGCGATCAGGCCGTTCTCGACGTACAGGTAGCCGGCGTAGCTGCTGCTGACGCTGAGGTCGAGCAGTCCGGCGACCAGGCCGGCGGCCGAGGACTCCCGCGGGATCTCGCAGCCGGGGGGCTCGCCGAGGCGCTTGTTGTCCTGGATGAAGAAGCTCTGCCAGTCGTCCTGGCAGCCGGCGCCGAAGGCGAGCAACCCCGAGGCGAGCACGAGCGCGAGACAGGCTTTCATGGCGTGCGGCTCCTTCCCGTCAAGGTCCGATGCTCTCCGCGCGGTTGACGATCCGCGGCGTGATGAAGATCAGCAACTCGCTGCGGCGGTCGCTGTCGGTGCGGGACTTGAACAGCCAGCCGATCACCGGGATGTCGCCGAGCAGCGGGACCTGGCTGTAGTTGACCCCGCTGTTGCGGGTGTAGATGCCGCCGATCACCGCGGTGCGACCGTCCATGATCAGGAGCTCGGTCTCGGCCTCCCGCTTGAGGATCGTCGGGTCGCCGCGCGAGCCGGTCTGCGAGAAGTCGGGCTCGTCGCGGGTCAGCTTGATCCGCATCATCACCCCGCCGTCCGCCGTGACGTGCGGCGTGACGGTCAGGTTCAGTTTAGCCTCTTGGAAGGCGGTTTGCACGCCCTGCGCGGAGATCTGCGAGTAGGGGATCAACGTGCCCTGCTCGATGTGCGCCTCGCGGTTGTCGAGCGTCAGGATCCGGGGGGAGGAGATGATGCGCAGCGTACCGGTGTCCTCGAGGGCCGAGAGGCGGATGTTGAGGTTGGCGTTGTTGGCGACGGAGCCGAGGGTCATGCCGAGCGCGCCGCCGGAGCCGGTGCCGACCGCGGCCGGGAGGTTGACGGCGAAGTTCGGATTGGCCTGGCCGCCGCGGATCGAGGTCAGGCCCATCAGCGGGGCGCTCTGGTCGGTGGCGCCGCCGGCCAACCCGATCGAGTTGGGCCACACCAGCCCGGTGGCGTTGCCGGTGGCCGTCGAGGAGATGAAGTCGCCGCCCCACTGGATCCCCACCTCCCGCGCGTAGGTGCTGGTGGCCTCGACGATCCGCGCCTCGATCAACACCTGCGGCGTCTGCGTGTCCAGGCTCCGCACCAACTCCTCGATCTGCTCCAACACCGGTCGCTCGTCGGTGGCGATGATCACGTTCGTGCGCGCATCGACCGAGACGCTTCCGCGGTCGGTGATCAACTCCTCCGCCCGCGGAGAGAGCTCCGTCGCCGTCGCGTAGCTCACGGGGATCAGGCGCGTCTCCAGCGGCGGCGGCACGTACAGCTGCTCGCGCCGCTCGAGCACCGCCTGGAGCTCGGCATCGAGCGTCCCCTGCTTGGCGATGCGGATCACGTGGCCGCGACGCACCATCGCCAGGCCGTTGGCCCGCAACACCACGTCCAGCGCCTCGTCCCACGGGACGTCGCGCAACCGCAGCGTGACCGAGCCGTCCACGTCGTTGTCGACCACGATGTTCACCCCCGCCGCCTCGGCGAGGAAGCGGAGGAAGTCGCGGATGTCGAGCTCGCGCACGTCGAGGTCCTGGATCCGGCGACCGGTGAAGCGCGCGCGCCGCTCCTCGCCGGGCGCGTCGAGGTCCAACGTGGAGACCTGGGGCGCGGCACGCGACGACGGCGCCTGGATCACCACCGTCTGGGTACCGCGACCGACCGGCGGCGACGGCGCGGCAGGCGCGGTCGGCGCGGTCGCGACCGGCGCCGCCGCCGCGGCCACGCCGACGTCGACCACGATGCGGTCCCCCACCGCTCGGGACACGACCCGGGCTTCCCGGCGTACGTCCAACGCCACCCGCACCCGACCGTCGTTGCGGTACGAGTGCACCGCCTCGACCAGACCGGAGAAGGAGGAGACGTCGAGCGTCCGCACGAGCGGGTCGGGGATCACCGCGCCGGGGAGCTCGAGGATCCATCGCCCCGGCGCGTGCTGCTCGAGCCGATACTCCGCCGCTCGCGACAGGTCGACGACCACCTGCTGCTGGTCGCCCTCACCGCGAAAGCGAATGTCCTCCACCTGCGGCGGGTCGACCGACGCCGGCGACGACGCAACGGACGCCGTCGGAACGGCCGCCGGCACCACCGAAGGAGCCGACGCGGACGGCGCGACGGACGGCGACACGCGGCCCTCTCGACGCCACTGCTCGGCTCGCTGCTGCCGCAACTCCTCCTGCGTCAGCCGCCGCGACGGAGCCGGCCCTCCGGCCGTCCCGCCCGATGCGCTCGATGCACTACCGCTCTGCGGCGTCGCTTCGGGAGTCCACGCGAGCACGACCAGCGCGACACCCCACGCGACCGCTCGCAGAAACGACGACCCCCGCCACCAAGTCCCGCTCTTCCCGCTGTGGTCGCCCATGACTCCGCTCCCTTCGCTCACATTATACGACATAGAGCCATGGTGTGGCAAATATCCTACCCTTCTCTACCTCAGAGAGAACAAGTTCTCGAAACTACGCATTTCTGCCATCGTGTAGAGGCGAAGGGCGGGACGAAGACCGGTGTCGCCTTCCTCGCCGGTGGCGCTGCTGAGTTCGAAGGAGACGCCGCCTTCCTGCACTTCGTAGACGCGCCAGTGGACTTCGGACTCGTTGACGCCGGATCGGATTGAGCGTCCGACGAAGTCGCCCTGACGGACGTAGGCATGCTGGCCGTCGGGTCCGATCAGATAGGCCCGGGGCTTCTCGCCTCCCAGGGCGAGAATCATGCGGCACTGCAGATTCTCGATATCGATGTCGGGGAAGATGACGTTCTGGTGGGCGACGATCGGAGCGATCGGCAGCTCGGGGGTGGCGGTGGTGGCGGCGAGCCCGCCTTCGGGTTTGGGCAGCACGAACGGAGCGAACGGATCGCGATGCTCCGGGGCGTCGACGAACTCGTCGGCGGTCAGCAGGGGGTGACGGATGCCGACGTTGTCCACGGGGTCGCCGGCGCCGCCGGGGCCTGCGGCCTCGGCCGGCGCCCGGCCGGTGGCCTGGTCCACGGCGCGCTCCGTCGCTGCGGCCGCGGAGCCGGGCGTGGCGATCGGTGTGGTCCCGATCGTGGACGGACTGCCGCCGGACGGCTCGTCGTCGCCGCAGGCCGGAGCGACGAGCAGCAGCGCGGCGGCGACGAGCGCGCGGCGGCGGGCGACGGGCGGTCTGCCGCCGCTTCCTTCTGGCTCGCGGTTCTCACTGTGCACTGGCCGGCTCCTTCGCCATGAACGTGGTGGCAAGCAACGAGCCTTTGAGCTGGACCGGACCATCTTCTCGCGTCTCGGAATCGAGGCTGATGTTCTCGATGTTGACCAGCCGTTCGATGCCGGTGTCGACGAGGTGCAGGAACTGGAGCAACTGATGGAAGGCGCCGCGGAACTCGATCTTGATCGGGATACGGACGTACATGCCGGACTCGTCCTCCTGCTCCTCGGCGGGGACGATGTTGGTCAGCCGCAGCTGGGAGTCCTTGGCCTTGGCGTTGAGCGCGGTCATCAGGCCCTCGACGTCGCGGCTGACGGGAAGCAGCTTGTTGAGCTGCTCGAGCTCGCCGCGGGCGGTTTCGAGCTCCTGACTGACCTGGACCCAGGCGTGGTAGTCCTCGAGCGCCTGGCGCAGCTGGGCCTCGACCTGGGCCTTCTCCTCGTCCTTGGCCTTCAGCTCGTCGAGCCCCGGGGAGTAGTAGAGGAAGAACCACCCGGCGGCGACTCCGACGAGGAGCAGGATGCCGAGGAGCAGCTTCTGGGTCGTGGGGATCTTCTGGAAACTGGCGCCCAGGTTCTTCGCCACGGCCGCCTCCTACTGGTAGACCGCCCGTGCCTTGAGCGTGAAGTCGTAGCGTGACTCCTCGCCCTCGCCGGACTTCGCTTCCGGGGAACTGACCCACCGTACCTCGTCGAAGTACTGCGACAGGTTCAGGCGACGCTGGAACTCGCCGATGTCCTGGACGTCCAGCGCCGAGCCCGCGATCGTCACCTGGCGGTCGCTCTCCGCGAACGACCGCAGCCACAGACGGCGGTAGTCCCATTCGCGGTGGTAGTTCTGTTCGGGCTGTTGGCGCACGAGGGCCTGGGTCGCCTCGTCCAGCGCGGGCCCGCGTCCCTTGCTCAGCATCCGCATCACCTCGGCCAGCACGTGCTTGGGTCCGGTGCGGGCGGCCCGCAGGCCCTCGATCACCTGCTTCTTCCCGGAGATCTGCTGGAGCTCGGCCTTCTTGGCCTCGAAGTCGGCAATCTGGCTGCGTTTGGTGTTGAGCGTCGCACGAACCGACTGGACCTCCTCGTTCTTGGTGGCGACCTGGTCGGACAGCCGCAGGGTCAGGAACACCAGCACGCCGACCTCGGCGACGACCAGCGCAAGAAACAGGAGCAGCTGCGTGGCGGCTGAGGATCGCTCGCGCTCTCGGGCGGCCCGCACCTGAAGCAGATTGATGCGAATCATGGTTCGAGCACCTCCCTGCCCGACGACGCCATTGTAGCAACGGCCGGATCGCAGCACCAAGTTTGCGACCGACGGGGACGGGGGCAGGTCGGGCTCAGGTGCGCTTCTCGCGGCCCTTGCGCAGGCCGAGGCCGAGGGCGACGACGATGTGCGGGGCCATGCCGCGCAGCCACTCGACGTCCAGATGACGGGCGTCGGCGTGGACCCGCCGCAGGGGGTCGAAACGCTCCACCGGCGTGCCGGTGCGCCCCTGGATCGCCTCGAGCAACCCGCTGTTGCGGGCCGTGCCGCCGGAGACGTAGACGCGATCGATGACCTTGAGGTCGGCCGTCTTGAGGTAGAAGTCGAGCGTGCGCTGGATCTCGCCGGCCAGCGAATCGAGCGACTGGCGGATCACGGCGATCGCCTCGTGCGGCACGACGTCGGTGGCCCCCGGCGCCTCGGCGCCCACCTTGTACGCCTCGGCGGTCGCGAAGTCGGCCTGCAATCGGCGCTGGATCTCCTCGGTGATGAACTGGCTTCCGTGCGAGATGTCGCGGGTGAACATCGTCACGCCCCGCGCGACGATGTTGATCGTGGTCAGCGTGGCGCCCACATCGACCAGCGCCACCGTCCCCTCGCCGGTCCCGTAGTTCGCCTCGAAGGCGTTCTGGAGCGCGAAGGCGCAGATGTCGACCACCACGGCCTTGAGCCCCACCTCGTCGACCAGGGCCACGTACTGCGCGACGTCCTCCTTCTTGGCGGCGACCAGCAGGATGTCCATCTGGCCCTGGTCGGGGCGCACCTGCAGCACCTGGTGATCGACGTCCACGTCGTGGATGTTGAACGGGATGTGCTGTTCGGCCTCCCACGGGATCTGCTCGGCCAGCTCGTCGCGGTCCATCATCGGGAGCGAGATCTTCTTGATGATCACCGAGGCTCCGGAGACGGCGATCGCCACCTCCTTCTGCCGGATCTGCGCCTTGGCGAACAGGGCCTGGATCGAGTCGCGGACCGCGGAGGAGTTCATCACGTGCCGGTCGACGATGCTCTGCGGCGGCAACGGCTCGAACCCGAACCGGTACAGCTCGTACCCCTGCTTGTGCGGCTTGAGCTGCACGGCCTTGACCGAGCTGGAGCCGAGGTCGAGTCCCACGAGATGCGTGCCTTCGAACAACGCCCACCTCCTCGCACATGCCGCGCCCTACGGCGCGGCCGCGGTCGCCGGCTCCGCCTCCGCCGGCTCGCCCTCCGTCGGCGCGGGCGTTGCCCCGCCGGGCGCCGACGCGGGCGCGCCCTCCCCGGCACCGGCGCCGTCGGCCCCGTCGGCCGGCGTCGCGCGGTTCCGCCGCGCCCGGGTCGCCGCACGGTCCGCCGCTGCCTCGTCCTCCCCGTCCCCTTCGGCCTCGCGCCGCTCGCGCCCGTACCGCGGCGCCTCGCCGGGCCCCGAGTAGTCGACCCAGTAGCCGCGTTCGTCGCGAGCGTCCAGATGCACGAAGGTACTGTTCGGGTAGTAGCCCACGCCGGCCTTGGGGAACTTCCGGCAGAAGTCGCGCAGCTCCGAATTGCCCACGCCCTCCACCCGGAAATCGACCGCCCGCCCGACGTTGTGCTTGCTGCGCGCCGTGAACTGGCCGGACCGATGTGGGCGGTAGCCCGAGTAGATCAGGATCCGCCGGCCCGGCCAGTGATCGGCCACGCTCTGGAGCATCCGCAACAGATCGACGTGAATCCGCCGCTGGCTCCCGCTGCCGACGGACCGCATCAGGTAGTCCAGGTCGTCACGCGCCGACGTCCGCGGGCGCCCGCGCCCGTCGAACAACCGCACCGTCCGCGACTCGTCCGTGGACACCCGCAGGAACGTGATCGGATTCGACGGCGGGTCCTCGCGGCGCGCCCGGCGGACCGCCACGACCTCCCGCGCGCCGGGGACCAGGATGCGCTGTCCCACCCGCAGCGTGTTCGCGTCCTCGAGGTCGTTGGCCGCCTTGAGCCGCGACAGCGTCGTCCCGTACGACGTCGCGATGTCGGACAGCGTCTGCCCCGCCGCCACGTACAGCACCACCCCGGCCCGCGTCACGCGCGCCGCCCGGCCGCCCGGCTCGCCGTCCGACGAGGCACGTCCGGACTCCTCCGTGGACGACGCCCGGTCGCGTGCGGAGCGCGACGGGCCCTGCGCCGCGGTCGCCGAGCTCGTGGTCGACGCCGGGATGCTCAGCGTCTGGCCGGCCCGGATGCGGTTCGGATCCTCCAGCTCGTTGGCCTCCTGCAACGCCGCCGCGCTGACCCCGTACCGCCCCGCGATCTCCGTCAGCGTCTCCCCGGACTCCACCTCGTGCGTTCGCGCCGCGGCCCCGCGACGGCTCGACCGGCCCTGGGCCGCCGCCGGGTCTCCCGCCAGACTCCAGGCCAGCGCCCCGAGCATTGCCGCCGACGCGAGCAGGGCCTTTCGGCCGCTGCGTAGAGGCGAAAAACGCATCGAAGCCACTCTCACCCGTCCCACCGAACCTGTCAAGGAAACGGCCTTTCCCACTGGCTGGACGTTCAGTCCTCGAACTCCGGCCCCGCGGTCGACACCCGGCGAGGGCGGGACTAGCCTGCCTCCGCCGGGCACGCTTCCCGGCCGGGAGCGAGGTGGACGGTGGAACGGACGACGGGGTGCGACGGCGGCGAGCGGGGCCTGGACGGCCTGTTCCGGCCCCGCGCGGTGGCGGTGGTGGGCGCCACGGGGCGGCAGGGCAGCATCGGGCGCGAGGTGCTGCGCAACCTGATGGTCGGCGAGTACCAGGGGAAGGTGTTCCCGGTGAACCCGTCCCACGACGTGGTGATGGCGCTCAAGTGCTACCCCTCGGTGCTCGAGATCCCCGACCCGGTGGACCTGGCGGTGATCATCGTCCGCAAGGACCTGGCGCTCGAGGCGATCGAGGCCTGCGGACGCAAGGGGGTGCGCGCGCTGGTGATCGTCTCCGCCGGGTTCGGCGAGGTCGGCACGCCGGAGGGCCGGGAGCGCGAGACGCATCTCCGGGAGCTCCTGGGACGATACGGGATGCGGGCGGCCGGCCCGAACTGCATGGGGGTGATCAACACCGAGCCGGCGGTGCGGCTCAACGCGAGCTTCGCGCGGCTGACGCCGCCCCCCGGCCCGATCGCATTCGTCACGCAGAGCGGCTCGCTCGGCGAATCGATGCTCGAGCTGGCGGCGGAGCGGGGCGCCGGCATCTCGATGTTCTGCTCGATCGGCAACCGCGTGGACGTCGATGCCTGCGATCTGGTGCCGTACTGGGAGCGGGACGAGCGGACGCGGGTGATCGCGATGTACGTGGAGAGCTTCCTCGACCCGCGACGGTTCATCCCGGTGGCGCGCCGGGTCACGCGACACAAGCCGATCGTGGCGGTCAAGGCCGGACGGACCGCGCAGGGGGCGCGCGCCGCCCAGTCGCACACCGGGGCGCTGGTCGGGCGGGACGTGTCGTACGACGCGTTGTTCGAGGAGTGCGGGATCGTGCGCGTGACCTCGGTGGCCGAGCTGTTCGACGTCTCCGCGGCGCTGGCCCAGCAGCCGCCGGCGCCGGGGCCGCGCGTCGCGGTGGTGACCAACGCCGGCGGGCCCGGGATCCTCGCCACCGACGCGCTGGTGGGCCTGGGACTCACCCCCGCCGCGTTCGCCCCGCCGACCACGAAGGCGCTGCGCGCGGCGCTGTCGCCCGAGGCCAGCGTCCACAACCCGGTGGACGTGCTCGCCGCCGCGGGCGCCGCGGACTACGACGCCGCCCTGCGCGCCGTGCTCGCCGACCCGGGCGTCGATGCGTTGCTCGCGGTCTTCGCACCGCCGATCATGGTCGACGCCGACCCGGTGGCGCGCGCGATCGCCGAGGCCTGGCGGGCCGCCGGGCACGGCCGGCCGCTGGTCGCCTGCGTGATGGCGCGCAGCCGCTCCGCCGGCGAGGGCGAACGGCGGCTGCGGGAGGCCGGCATCCCGACCTACCCGTTCCCCGAGGACGCGGCCAAGGCCCTGGCGGCGCTCGTCGCCCACGGCACCGGCCGCGCGCGGCCGGAGGACCCGCCGCCGGAGGTCCGGCCCATCGGCGACGGCGGTGCGGCCCGGCTCGCCGCGGCCCGCGCCCGACCCCGCCCTCCGGGAGCGCCGGTCCTGCTCGGCCTCGAGGAAGGCCTGGAGCTGGTTTCCGCCTGGGGCATCCCCACCGCACCCACCGAATTCCCCGCCTCGCTGGACGAGGCGCTCGACGCCGCCGGTCGCCTCGGCTGGCCGGTGGTGGCCAAGGTCGACACGCCGGCGATCGTGCACCGCAGCGACGTGCACGGCGTGGCGACGGGGTTGACCGACGAGGGGATGCTGGTGCGGGCCTGGCGGCGCCTCGGCGAGCTGCTGGCGCGGGAGGCGGGCGGCGTCGGCCGGATCGCCCTGCAGCGCCAGCTCGACGGCGCCCGCGAGACGATCCTCGGCATGTCGCTCGATCCCCTGTTCGGCCCGCTGCTGGTGTTCGGCAGCGGCGGGATCCACGTGGAGGTCGTGGGCGACGTGGTGTTCCGCCTGCACCCGGTGGGCCCGCGGCACGCGGACGAGATGATCCGCCAGGTCCGCGCCTGGCCGCTGCTGGCCGGAAGCCGCGGCGAGCCACCCGTGGACCTGGCGCTGCTGCGCGACGCGCTGGTGCGGCTGTCCGCGCTGGTCGCCGCACACCCGGAAATCGCGGAGCTGGAGCTCAACCCGTTCCTGATCGCGCCGCCCGGCCGCGCCTCGGGCGCCGTCGACGTCCGCGTGCGGCTCGCGGACTGACGGGCCCCGCTCGACGGCGCGGGGGTCACTCGCCGCCGGAGAAGGTGCGGAGGATCGTGCCGTAGTCGCCGGCGACCCAGCCGTCGTCGGCCGTGAGGAAGCTCGCCCCTCGCAGGTCGCGCGAGGTGGTCGCCGGATGGGAGGTCCACGACGTCCCGCCGTCGATCGTCCGGACGAAGGTCCCGGCGGCGCCGACGAGGAACCCGTGGAGCGGGTCGACGAACGCCACGCCGTACAGGACGGTGGAGACCGGGGTCCCGCGCAACGCCCAGGTCAGGCCGCCGTCGGCGGTGACCAGCAGCACCCCCGCGCCGCCGACGACGTAGCCGACGCTGTCATCGACGAAACGGACGTCCCACAGCGTCTGCGTCGTGCCGGTGGCGCCGGAGGCGCTCCAGCTCACGCCGCGGTTCAGCGTGTAGCGCACCGTGCCGGAGGTGCCGACGACCCAGCCGCGGCCGCCGGGATTGAACCAGACGCCGCGCATCGTGATCGTCGTCGGGATGCCGGTCGGCTCCGCCATCCAGGTGGCGCCGCCGTCGGGGGTGTAGCGCACGGAGCTGCCGGACGAGTAGGCGCCGACGACCCAGCCCTCGTCGGCGTCGAGGAACATCGCGTCGTACAGCGCCCCGGTCGTGCCCGAGGACTGGGCGGCCCAGGCGGCGCCACCGTCGGTCGTCGCGCGGATCGTGCCGCCCTCGCCGACGGCCCAGCCGCGGACGGCGTCCACGAACCGGACCGCCCAGAGGTTGTTGGTGACGCCGGAGGTCTGCGGCGCCCAGTTCGCGCCGCCGTCGGTGGTGGCGACGATGCGCCCGCCGACGCCCACGGCCCAACCGTGCGCGGCGTCCGCGAAGGACACGTCGCGCAGGTTGTCG
>JAFGHH010000297.1 GCA_016930215.1 Deltaproteobacteria bacterium | reverse complement strand
GGCGACGGTTGGTACGCGCGGACGATCCTGGACGACCTGCCGGGGGCGTTGTTCGCGCGGCCGGTGCTGGACTGGATCGTCGAGGTCTACGACGGGGGCGCCGGGGTGCTGGAGACGAGCTACCTGGCGCACGGGTTCTCCTGGGAGGCGGACTACGTCATCACGGCGAGCGAGGACTTCAACACCGCCGACCTGATCGGGTGGGTGACGTTGCGCAACTCCACCGGGGGGCGGTTCGAGGACGCGCACCTGGCGGTGGTGGCGGGGCAGGTCAACATCGCGGTCGACCAGATGTCCGGCTACGGCGGGATGGCGATGGGGATGATGGCGGCCGAGGGGGACGGGGACGGCGACTACGGCTACGTGGAGGAGGGGCTGTTCGAGTACCACCTGTACAAGCTGGACCAGCCGACGACGCTGCCGCCGTATTCGTGGAAGCAGGTGGCGTTCCTGGAGCGCAACGGAATCGCGATCACGACGAAGTACCGGGCCGACATTGCGTTGCAGGTCGGCGCCTACGGCGGCTACCAGGGGACGGACGACGAGATCCCGGCGTCGGCGCGCCGCGTGCTCAAGATCGAGAACAAGCGCGAGGTCGACGGGCTCGGCATTCCGCTGCCGGCCGGCGCGGCGCGGGTCTACGCGCGCAGTGGGGACGACCTGTTCTTCATCAGCGCCGAGCAGGTCGAGGACACGCCGCGCGAGGAGCCGATGGAGGTCGACGCGGGCGGGGCGCCGTTCCTGGTGATCAAGACCAAGATCGCCGACGTGCAGGAGTCGGACGCCGGGATGTTCGGCGCCTACACGGTGGTGCGGCACGAGCTGAGCGCGGTCAACCGGGGCTCGCACGCGGCGACGGTGCTGTTCCGGATGACGCTCCCCGGCGCCGGGCAGCCCTACGGCTACCCCGGGTACGGCTCGTGGGACGCGCGGCTGGAGCGCGCGCCCGGCGTGCAGGGGCCGCCGATCGCCGAGGTCGAGAGCGGCGTGTGGGAGATGGAACGGACGCTGGAGCCCGATCAGCAGGTCCAGGACGTCGTCGTCCTGCGGATCCACCAGGAGTACTAGCCGCGCGGCGGCAGGGAGGACGAGGGAGATGAAGGCGACAGAGCGAAGCATGGGGTTGCTGGTGCTGGCCGCGTGGCTGGCGCTGCCCGCGGGTGCGGCGGCGCAGGAGGAGCGGCGGGTGGTCGCCGGCGCGGACGCCCGGCAGACCGTCAACCTGACCGTCTACAACAACAACCTGGCGCTCGTGCGCGAGACCCGCCGGGTCGAGCTGCCGAACGGGACGTTCGTGCTGCGCTACGAGGACGTGGCCAAGGCGGTGCGGCCCGAGACCGTGTACATCCGCGACGTCTCCGACCCCGCGGCCGTCACCGTGCTCGAGCAGAACTACCGCTACGACATCCTGACCCCCTCGCGGCTGATGGAGCTCTACGTCGGCGAGGACCTGACGCTGGTGCGCGAGAACCCGGCCGACGGTCAGGAGACCCGGGTCCAGGCCAACCTGCTCTCCACCGGGTCGCAGCCGCAGGTCGGCTACGGCTACTACGACCCGTACGGCTACGGCGGCTACTACGCCCAGCCGAGCTACGTCGACCCCGGCAGCGCGGTCTACCGCACCGACGAGGGGATCACGTTCGGCGACGTGGGGCGCATCGTCTTCCCGTCGGTGCCCGACACCTTCGTCGCGCGGCCGACGCTCGAGTGGCTGCTCAAGAGCACGGGCGGGGCGCGGACGATCGAGGCCACCTACCTGACCTACGGCCTGTCCTGGCAGAGCGACTACGTGCTGGTGTTGACCGAGGACGAGAAGAAGGGCGACCTGGCGGGCTGGGTCACGCTGCGCAACGACGCCGGCATCACGCTCAAGGACGTCCGGCTGCAGCTCGTGGCCGGCGACGTCCAGATCGAGCCGCAGTACGGCGGCTACTACGGCGGCTACGGCTACGGCTACGGCCGCTACGGCGGCGCGTACGGCGGCGCCGGGTTCGCCGAGGAGGGGATGTTCGAGTACCACCTGTACACGCTGGGCCGGAACACGGACGTGGCCGACCGCGAGCAGAAGCAGATCCAGCTCCTGGGGGTCGATGCGATCCCGATGGAGAAGAAGTTCCGCCTCCAGGGCGACTCGTACTACTTCGTCGGCGAGTACGGCGCGCCGATGCAGAACCTGCAGGTCGGCGTGTTCGTGGAGTTCGTCAACGCCCAGAGCGCGGGCCTCGGCGTGGCGCTTCCCGCCGGGGTGATCCGCGTCTACAAGGCCGACTCCTCCGGCGCCCAGCAGTTCATCGGCGAGGACCGGATCCAGCACACGCCGCGCGAGGAGCGCGTCGAGCTGCGGCTCGGCAACGCCTTCGACATCGCGGCCGAGCGCAAGCAGACCGACTTCGAGATCCTGTCCTCCAACCTGTACGAGACCGCCTGGGAGATCAAGCTGCGCAACCGCAAGACCGAGACGGTCGTCGTCGAGGTGCTGGAGCCGATGGCCGGCGACTGGGAGATCCTCGAGAAGAGCCACGACTACGTCAAGGAGTCGGCCCGGCTGGTGCGCTTCGACCTCACCTGCCCGCCGGACCAGGAGATCGTGCTGACCTACCGCGTCCGGACGCGGTACTAGGCGGGAGGTCGGAAGCCATGCGCGTGCTTGCACGATCGGGGCCTCGGGCCCTTCCGTTCGCCGCCGCCCTGCTGCTGCCGGCGCTCGCCGCCGCCCAGCCGCAGCCCGCGCGCACCACCGCGAGCGACCGCGTGTCGGCGGCGGTCACGATCTACAACCAGAACATGGGGCTGGTGCGCGAGGTCCGCGAGTTCGAGGTCCCGGCGGGGGCCGCGGAGCTGGCCTACGAGGACGTCACGGCCCAGATCCGACCGGAGACCGTGCACTTCAAGGATCTCTCCAGCGGCCAGGCGATCCGCGTGCTCGAGCAGAACTACCGCTACGACATCCTCGCCCCGACCTCGCTGATCCAGCGCTACCTCGGCGAGACGGTGACGCTGGTCCACGTCGTGCCGGGCACCGGGGAGGTGCGGCGCCGCGAGGCGACCCTGTTGTCGATCGGCGACGTCACCGGCACGACCTACGGCGGCGGCTACGGCATCGGCACCGCCGCCTACTCCAACCCCTGGGAGTACGTCTACGACTTCGGCGGCGAGGTCAGCTTCGGCGGCGACTGGCGCATCATCGTGCCGTCCGAGGTGCCCGCCGGGTTCGTCTCGCGCCCGACGCTGTTCTGGAACATCGAGGCCCCCGCGGCGGGCCGGCATCGGGTCGAGGCCAGCTACCTGACCAACGGCATGAACTGGAAGGCCGACTACGTGCTCGTCCTGGCCGGCGACGGCGCCAGGGGCGACCTCACCGGCTGGGTCACCTTGACCAACGACGCGGGCATCACCTTCGACGACGCGCAGCTCAAGCTGGTCGCCGGCGACGTCAACGTCGCCCCGCCGGCCGGCTCGAGCTTCCGCATGGCGCGCCCGATGATGATGATGGCGGCGATGGACTCGGCGGCCTCGGCGCCGGGATTCGTCGAGGAGGGGATGTTCGAGTACCACCTGTACACGCTCGGGCGGCCCACCGACCTGCGCGACCGCGAGCAGAAGCAGATCGAGCTGCTGTCGGGCTCGGGGATCCCGGTCGAACGGCACTACCGGCTGTACTCCCAGCCCTACTGGTACGTCAGCCAGGTCTCGGGGATCCAGGAGAACCTGCATCCCGACGTGTGGCTGGAGTTCGTCAACGCCGAGACGGTCGGCCTGGGCGTCCCGCTGCCGGCGGGCACGGTGCGGGTCTACGAGACCGAGGCGGGGCGGGCCGGGGGCCGGCAGTTCCTGGGCGAGGACTCGATCCGCCACACCGCCCGCGAGGAGCGGGTCAAGGTCCGCACCGGCAGCGCGTTCGACATCGTGGTCGACCGGCGCCAGACGGACTACGACGTGATCGGCAGCGAGGCGGTCTCGACCGAGTGGGAGCTCAAGCTGCGCAACCGCAAGACGACCCCGGTGACCGTCGAGGTGCGGGAGCCGACGAGCGGCGACTGGGAGATCGTCTCCAGTTCGCTGCCGTACGTGAAGGAGTCGTCCCGCGAGGTGCGGTTCGACGTGGTCTTGCCTCCGGACCGGGAGGTCGTGCTGACCTACCGGATCCGCGTCGAGTACTACTAGGCGGGAGGCGGCGATGAACCTCAGGCGATGGACGATGACGGCGCTGCTCGCGGCGGCGGCCGGCGCGGCGCCGGCGGGTGCCGTGGAGCGGGCGCGGGTCGAGGTGGGCGGCGACGCCCGCTCCTCGGTCAACGTCACGATCTACAACGACGGCCTGGCGCTGGTGCGCGAGGTCCGCGACGTCGAGCTGCCGGCGGGCGAGTCGGTGCTGCACTGGGCCGACGTGGCCGCCCAGGTGCGCCCCGAGACGGTGCACGTCGGTGATGCCGGCGACACCACCACCTTCCGGGTGCTCGAGCAGAACTACAAGTACGACGTCCTCAACCCCTCGCGGCTGATGGAGCTGTACCTCGACCGCCAGCTCACCCTGGTCACCGTCAACCCCGGCACCGGCGCCGAGGAGCGCGAGCAGGCCACGCTGCTGTCGACCCAGGAGTACAACTTCGTCTACCGCACCGACGAGGGGATCACCTTCGGGCATCCGGGGCGCGTGGTGCTGCCCGAGGTGCCGGCCAGCTTCGTCCCCCGCCCGACCCTCGAGTGGCTGCTCGAGGCGAGCCAGGCCGGCCGCCGCACCGTCGAGACCGCCTACCTCACCGGCGGCATGCGCTGGAACGCCGACTACGTGCTGGTGCTCGACCAGGCCGACGCCCACGGCGACCTGACCGGCTGGGTCACGCTGGCCAACGAGTCGGGGATCGGCTTCCAGGACTCGCGCCTGCAGCTCGTCGCCGGCCGCGTCAACATCGTCTCCACCGGCGCCGACGGCCGCTACCCGCCGGCCCCGCCGACGACCACGGCCTATCCCGGCAGCGGCGAGCGGCAGCAGTTCGCCGAGGAGGGGATGTTCGAGTACCACCTGTACACGCTGCAGCGCGAGACCGACCTGATGGACCGCGAGCAGAAGCAGATCGAGCTGCTCGGCGCCGCTGGACTCCAGGTGCAGAAGAAGTACCGCCTCGACGGCGACTCCTACTACTACGTCTCCGAGTACTCCGGCGTGATGGAGAACCTGCCGGTGTGGGTCTGGATCGAGTTCCTGAACTCCGAGGAGAACGGCATGGGGATGCCGCTGCCCGCCGGCATGGTGCGGCTGTACAAGAGCGACCCCTACGGCGGCCGGCAGTTCCTCGGCGAGGACGACATCGACCACACGCCGCGCGACGAGAAGGTCGAATTGCGCGTCGGCCGCGCGTTCGACGTCGTCGCCGAGCGCAAGCAGATCGACTACGAGGTTCTGTCGTACACGTTGTACGAGACCGAGTGGGAGGTCCACATCCGCAACCGCAAGCCGGAGCCGATCGTCGTGGAGCTGCACGAGCCGATGGCGGGGGACTGGGAGGTGCTGTCGGCCTCCCACGAGTGGGAGAAGGAGTCGGCGCGGCAGCTGCTGTTCCGCATCGCGGCCCGGCCCGACGAGGACGTCGTCCTGACCTACCGCATCCGCACCCGGTACTAGTTTTCCGGGCCGCAGGGGAGGGCGAACCCCGCCGCTTCGTCCCCGCTTCCTCTCCCCCTGGCCACCGGGCCGCTTCCTGCGTACCATACCGGGGTCGGGAGGTGGGTCATGGCGCCAAGGTCGCGAGGAGTCGGTGCTGCGTTCGTGCTGGCGGGGTTGCTGGCCGCGGCCTGTTCGCCGTCCGACGACGATACGACCGTCGGCGACGTGCGGCCCCGCGACGACGGCGGGGGCGGCGAGACGGCCCTCGACGACGGCACGCCTCCGGTGGATGCCCCGGACGTCGTCGAGCCGGACGACGCCGTCGGACGAGACCTCGCCGACTACGCCTTCGACATGGTCTGCGGCACCGAGGACCTGCCGCTGGAGTTCGCCGTCTCCTCGGACGTGCTGATCGTCCTGGACCGCAGCGGCTCGATGGCCTTCACGCTCAACGCGCTCAAGACCGCCGTCAACCGCATCGTCGACGCGTCCGACGACCGGATCTGGTTCGGCCTGATGCCGTTCCCCTCGACGGTGCCGCCCAACGCCTGCGCCAGCATGGGGATCGTGGGGGAGTGCGCGGCGCCGGCCACGCTGCACGTCCCGCCCGGGCCGCTGGCCGCCCCGGAGATCGCCGGGGTGCTCTCCGGGATCGGGATCTGCGGCAGCACCCCGACCTCCGCCACGCTGGTCAACGCCAGGACCTGCCTCGCGGCGACGGCTACCGGCCACACCAAGTACGTGCTGCTGGTGACCGACGGCGTGCCGAACTGCAACTCGTCGCTCGACTGGACCACCTGCACTTGCCTGGCCACCGAGGAGCCGTACTGCACCGACCGGCCGGAGGCCTGTCTGGACGACGGCGCGAGCTACGCGGCGCTCGACGGGCTGCTCGGCGACGGCGTCCAGACCTACGTCATGGCGCTCGGTCGCTGGCTCGGCGGGGACCGCGAGGTGCTGGACACCATGGCGGTGCACGGCGGGACGGAGCATTTCTATCCGGCCGAGGACACCGCGGCGATCCTGTCCACCTTCGAGGCGATCATGGGGACGATCGTCGTGTCGTGCGTGTTCGACCTGCACCCGGGTCCGGAGACCGACCCGACGCAGGTCAACCTGTACGTCGGCGAGGAGCTGGTTCCGCGCGACCCGTCGCACGGCGCCGGCTGGGACTACCTCGACGACGACACCGTGGAGTTCTACGGCGCGGCCTGCGACACGATCCTGGCCGGCGACGTGGGGGCCGTCCATGCCGCCTACGGCTGCCCGACGATCCTGATCTGATCCGCGAGCGGAACGTCCTCGCCCGGCTCGTGCCTACGGGTCGTCGCCGGCGTCCGCCAGCGCCCCGGCGACGCACTCGCCGTAGGCCTCGCACGGCGCCTCCGCGCAGCTCGTGAAGGCCGACGTCAGCGAAGCCTCGGGCAGCTCGAGCAGGTGGCGGCAGCCGTCGAGGAAGGCGCGGGCCGCGGCGTCGGATGCGCCCTGGTCGAGCGGTTCGACCGCCTGCTCGACGGCGCAGGCAAGCAGCTTGTCGATGAACGGTGCGCACAGATCCTCGGCCGACTTCGACGTCGGCGCCGCCGCACCGGAGGAGGACGTGTCGCCCGTCGTGGCGCCGGAAGAGGCCGCATCGCCCGTCGCCGCCTCGCCGAGCAGCCGGCCGAGGTCCGGCGGGCCGCCGCCGCGCGCACCGGCGGCCTGGTCGGGCTCGCGGGCTGCCAGCAGCACGTCGGGGCCGGCCTCGCGGTTCACGCAGGCCGGGAACGTGTCGCACGGCTCGGCGCCGCAGACCGCCATCACCCGCGTCGGCAGCTCGGGGTCGTGGCTGGCCGCGCGCATTCTCCGGCAGTTGAGGCTCGCCGCCTGCATCACCCCCGCGGCGACCGAGGCCGGCAGCTCCGCGAGACCGGTGGCCTCCCGGGCGCACTCCAGCATCTTCGCCTCCAACTCGGCGCAGCGGGGCGGCGGAGCCACCAACGGTTCCTCGGCCGGCGGTGCGTCGCTGCACGCGGGGCCGACGGTCGGGACGACGGCCAGGACAACGGCGGCCAGCGTGCGGATGCGGTTCATCGAGCCCTCCTGGAACAGCAGCGTCCCGCCGGTGCCCCCCGCAAGTCAAGGAGGGTCGGGGGGCGGCGAACCGCGGACCCGGGTCGGGGGCGGGGAACCTGTTGCGCGGAGGCAACGCGAAGCCTGTTGCGCGGAGGCAACGCGGCGGGGTGGGGCGGTGTACGTGTCGACGACGCGCGGCGTATCGCCCGGTCCGGGACCGCCGCGAATTCCGTCGTCCCCGCGCGGACGCCGTCGTCCCCGCCGCGACCGCACGTCTGGCACGACTCTCGTACGAGCCGGACGCGCGCGACCGTCGACGGGGCGGACGGCGGTCGGGGAGGCCGGACGATGCGGAAGTCGGGCGGCGGATGGGGCAGGGCGGCGGCGGTGCTGGCGGCGTGCCTGGGGACGACCGCGTGCTGGCCCGACGACGACCCCATCGTGATCATCGAGTGGGTCGACGGCGAGCCCGCGGGCGACGAGGGCACCGAGCCTCCTCCTCCTCCCCCTCCTCCTCCCCCTCCTCCTCCCGCCGCGGACGCCGATGCGGACGAGACAGCCGGCGGGTGGGACTCGTCCGGCGGCGATGCCGATGCCGATTCGAGCTGGTCGCCCGAGGTGGTGCCCGGCGCGGATGCGGACGCCGACGCGGACGCCGACGCGGACGCCGACGCGGACGCCGACTCCGGCACCGGGACGTGCGCCTGCGACGTCACGGCGGCCTGCGACTACGAGTGTGCCTGCGACCCGGACTGTCCGTGCTCCTGCGACACGACGTGGGGCTGCACGTCCGGGTGCTGGTGCGATCCCGAGTGCGATCCGCACTGGGGTTCGTGCGCGGCCGACGGGATCTGCAACACCTGGTGCCCGGCCGCGGCGGCGGACCCGGACTGCACGACGACCGGTCCCGGGCCGGACCCGGGTCCCGGGCCCGACCCCGGCGCCTGCGGCGGTGCGGTCTCGTTCGTGACATGGCCCGAGCAGCACGCCGAGTCGAATGCGCGGTGGGGCGCGGCGCTGACCGACGTCCTGCGGCACCTGCCGGCGTCGTACGGCACGTACTACCGCGACAGCGACCTGATCACCTCGGGGCACGAGACCACGCACGGCATCAACTCGCACCTGCGCGGTGCGATCGCGGGTTGGGGCGACAACGCGTTCTACGTGATGGACGACCGGGCCCTGACGGTGCCCGAGCCGGGGTGCCGCAAGTCGGACGTGGCGCCGTACGTGCCGTCGAGCCTGCGCGGCTCGCGATTCTCGCTGTACATCCTCGGGTCGACGGACTGGGACGACACGCCGACGTACGTCTTCGACGAGTGGGTGGCGTACACCAACGGCGGCGCGATCGGCGTCGACCTGGTGCGCAGCGGCCTGTGGACCTACGGCTGGCGCGACGGCGTGATGGGCCAGCTCGAATTCACGGTCTACGCGCTCGCGCTCGGGATGGCCGTCGAGGCGCGCGACCCGTCGTACTGGACGGGCGAGACGCAGTTCCGCGAGTTCATCAAGTGGCACGCCTGCCGGTCGATGGCGATCTTCCACGAGGGGCGCGCGATGTCGTCGTTCACGTGGGACACCCAGGACGCCTACCACCGCAACCTGCGGGAGGCGGCCGACGCGGAGCCGCTGCGGGCCTGGGTGCGGCGGGTCTACGGGACCGACTGGGCGCGCGAGGTGTTCGGCTTCTGAGCCACCGGCGGCTCAACCGCGGTCCCGGGCGTCGGCGGCGCCGCCGAACACCGCCCGCGCGGAAGCGGTGGGGCCCGCGTAGCGCCCGAGCCCCGGCGGGCTGGCCCAGCCGGCGATGGCGTCGTGCGGGCAGCGGTTGTAGCAGGCCCAGCAGCCGGTGCACCCGTCCCCGACCACCGGCGGCTGCGCCGGGTCGGGGCGGGTGAGGCAGCCCGACGGGCAGGCCCGGACGCAACTGCCGCACCGGCGACAGGCGGCCGGGTCGATTCGCACGGCGGTCGCCTTGCGCATCTCGCGCGGGCCCATGGTCCGACCGAGGTACGCGGCGCCCGGCAGCCACGGGCGGTACGGTCGCTCGGGCGCGGCGGAGGCGACGGTCCGCGAGCGTTCCGGCAGGTCGTCGAGGAACGTCTCCAACTCCCGTCGATCCCGCGCGTCGGGCTCGGTGACCTCGGTCCACAGGAAGCCCCAGCCGACGCGCAGCGGGCGCAGCGGGCCGCTGGACAGCAGCCGTCCGAGCGGCAGGGCCGGTGCGAGCTTGCGCGACAGCACGCGATGCGGCGGCCAGTTGCTGGGCATCGGCACCCAGTGCGCGCCGACCACGCGCAGCCCCTTGCGCGCGAGCTGCCGCGCCTGCAGCTCGAAGTGGGCGCCGGGCTCGCCGGCGCAGGTGGCGAGCAGGAACGCCGGACGCCGCTCCCCCGGCCGCTCGGGCAGCCGCTCGAGCCACGTCTCGACCGCGACCATCGGCCGGAAGTACATCGTCGGGCTGGCCATGCCGACCAGGTCGAAACCTCGCGGGTCCGGCGGCGGCTCGGGCCCCAGCCCGACGAACAGCACCTGGTGGCCGCGTGCCTCGAGGTGCCGGGCGGCGAAGCGCGCCACCAGCCGTGTGTTGCCCGTGCTCGAATGGACCAGCAGGAGGATCTTCATCGCCGCACCGCCTGTCGTCGCAAGACTCGCCGTTCCCGCCCGCGCGGGTCAAGCTCCGCGAACACCCGTGCCGGGGGCGTCGGGCGGCTCAGGGGCCCCGCGGCTTTCCGGCGGCGGGTGGGGTGACGTTCGCGCGGGCATCGATGAGCAGCGCGCGGGCCGCGACGGCCGCGAGCACCAGGGCGCCGCCGGCCAGGGGCCAGCCGCCGGGGTTCTCGCCGTGCACGAGCCAAGTCCACAGCGGATTGAGCACCGGCTCGACGAGCAGCAGCAGGGAGGCCTCGAGCGCCGGGACGCCGCCCAGCCCGCGGGTGAGAAACAGGTAGGCCAGGCCGATCTGGAACAGGCCGAGCCAGCCGAGGGTCAGCCAGTCGAGCGCTCCGGCGGCGGGGAGCGGCCAGGCCCACGGCAGCACGACGACGAACGCCACGAGGTTGCCGGCGGCGGCGGCGGCCAGTCCTCCGCGCTCCCCGGAGCGCTCGAGCCACCGCAGTCCGACGATCGTGAGCGCCCAGGTGACGCTCGAGGCCAGCGCCAGCAGGTTGCCGGTGGCCGGGTCCGGCGCGGTCGCGCTGGGCGGTGCGGACCCGGCGAACAGCGCGGTCAGGCCCGCGGCGGCCACGCCGAGGAACGCCAGGTCGCGTCCGCGGAACCGTTCGGCGAGCAGCCACGGGGCGAGCACGAGGATCCACAGCGGCGCGGTCGATTGCAGGAAGATCGCGTTGGCGGCGGTGGTCAGCTTGGTCGACGTGACGAACAGCACCAGGGTCGCGGCGTAGGCGACGCCGACGAGCCAGGTGCGCGGGCGGCCCCAGCCGCGGCGGGCGGCGCCCAGCAGCAGCGGCAGCGCCAGCGCGGCGATCCCCGAGCGCAGCGAGGCGACCTGCAGGCCGTCGAAGCTGCAGGCCTTGATCGCCGCGCCGCCCGTGGAGAACAGCAGCGCCGCGGCCAGCACGTGCAGGCGCGACGCGACGGCAGTCGGCGACGTCTCGGCGGGGAGCGGCACGGAGCGGAGGATCCCGCGCCGGGGCGCCCGAGCGCAAGAGCGGAAGCGTCGTCCCGGACGGTCCCCCGAGCGACTTGCCGGTGACTTGCCGGTTGACCGCGGGGGTGCGGATCGGCCAGACTCGGCTCCGTCGAACGTCCGGTGGAGGTTGCGGCGATGGACAAGACGAGCGGCTTCGCGTTGATCGGGTTCCTGTGCATCGTGCTCGGGTTCGGCTTCAGCCGCGCGATGGCCGGTGGCGGCGGCGGCGGGGGCGGCGGCGTGGTGATGGCCGGCGGTGGAGGAGGAGGAGGAGGAGGCGACGTGTGCTCGCTCGCCATCGCGAAGCTCCGCCAGTGCCAGGGCGCGATGCTGAACCGGGTCCCGGAAGAGTACCGGGACCAGGCGGCGGCGGAGTTCGAGGAGGAGATGGCGGACGCCTACGGCGACTGCCTGCGAAGCCTGGAGCGCAAGCCCGAATCGGCGGCGAAGGTACAGGCCTGCCTGCAGATCTCCGACTGCGAGGCGTTCTTCCGCTGTCTCTGACGCCGGTCCGGCGCTACTTCCGGTCGAGCACCCGAGCGACGATCGTCAGGCCGAGCAGCACCAGGCCCGCCTGGCCGAAGTAGCCGGCGAACTGGTAGAAGTTGCCGCCGTGGATCGTCTTGGCGAGCGTGAGGATCCAGCCCAGCAGCGCCAGGGCGATGCAGGCCGCGACGGCGACGAACGTCAGCAGGCCGAAGAAGCCCAGCTTGGACAACTCGGACGGCTCCCCGGCCGCCGGGGCACCGCCGTAGGCGCCGCCGGGCACGGGCGGCGGCGTCGGCGGGGCGGCCGCCGGTTGCTGGGGCGCGTAGCCCTGCTGCTGCGGATACTGGCCCTGCTGCTGCGGGGGGTACTGCGGAGGATATCCTGCCATCTGTTCCCTGCTCCTTGTTCGGAACGGCACCGGTCGGTCCCTTCTCGATCCGCCCGCGCAGGGCCGCTCCGTTCTGGTGCTGCGTACCACAGCGGGAACGATGCTGTCAACGCGCCGACTCTGTTCGCAATCCTCGCTTGCCGGTCGATCCACCGCAGGCTATGCTCCTGTGCAGCCGGGTGAGGCGTCGCACGGGTCCGGGAGGCACCCCGGACCCGCGGGCCCGGCCGGGAGGAGAGGGTCATGTGGGGACGATTCGGCTGGCCGTTGCTCGGCGTTCTCGGACTCCTGGCGGCATGCACCGATCCGACCTCCCAGACGGATGACGGCGGCGCGACCGATGCGCTCGACGTCCCCGTCCCCGACGTCGAGGACGTCGTCGACGGGGCGGAGTCCGACGCGGACGTCGCCGACACGGCCTACGAGCTGTTTGCCGTCACGGCGGTGCGTCCCGACCACGGCACCTTCCAGGGCGGCTCGACGGTCGTCGTTCGCGGGCGCGGCTTCGAGGAGGGGGCGGTCGTCTACTTCGACGACCGGATGGTGCAGGTCCCCGACACCCGCGTGCTCAACGACAACGAGATTGTCGTCGTCACGCCGGCCGGCCCGGTGGGGCCGGTGGAGGTGCGGGTCGAGCAGGGGGACGAGGTCGCGGCGTTGGCCGACGGGTTCACCTACGACGCGATCGGCATCGACCCCGCGTCCGGTTCGGTGGCGGGCGGTACGTTCGTGACGATCACCGGGAACGGCACGGAGTTCGTCGAGGGCGATGCGGTGCTGTTCGACGGCCGGCCGGCCACCGACGTGGTGGTGGTCGCCGCCGAGACGATCACCTGCCGCACCCCGCCCGGTGCGATCGGCCCGGCGGACGTCACGGTCCGCGGCGCCGAGATCGACCTCACGGTCCGGGGGATCTTCGCCTACTTCCTGTCGACCGATCCGAGCAGCGGGGGACTGGGCGGCGACCCGATCGGCGGGCCCGGCACGCGGACCGAGGTCTGCCCGCCGCCGGACGAGGGCGGCACCAAGGGCGGCTGGGCGTCGAAGGCGGTCGGCACCATCAACATCACCGTCCTCGACGGCTCGACGCTCGACCCCGTCGCCGAGGCCTTCGTGATGCTCGGGCTCGAGGACGACACGACCTACCAGGGGCTCACCGACCCGCGCGGCATGATCGTCTTCTCGGGGCCGGACCTCTCGGGCCGCCAGATCGTGAGCGCGGCGAAGGACGGCTACGAGACCACTTCGATCCAGTTCTTCGACGCCGTCGACGTGACGGTCTTCCTGATCCCGATCCCGGACCCCGAGCCGGGCCCGCTGCCTCCCGGCCGGCTGGGGGCGGAGATCCACGGCGAGCTGATCTTCTGGTCGGGCGCCGAGTTCGCGCGCGCGCCGTGGGACATCGTGCCGCCGCCCGGGCCCGGCGAGGAGAAGGTCGCCTACGTCTACGTGACGTCCTGGGACGTCTGGAACGAGCCGCCGCCGCCGTACTACGGCGCCGCGGACTACCGGGTGACCGAGGAGGACCCCGGGATCTACGGCTACTCCTACGAGGTGTTCGCGCGGCCGGGCACCGTCGCGGTCGTCGCGCTGGCGGGGCTGGAGCGGCTGGCCGACAGTGCCTTCACGCCGTACGCGATGGGCGTGGCGCGCCACGTCATCACGGGGCCGGGCGAGACGGTCGAGGGCGTGGACGTGGAGGTCGTCCACCCGATGGACGTTCCGCTGCAGATCGAGCTGGACGGTGCGCCGGAGGTGAACCCGTCGGGGGCGCCCAATACCTACCGCATCGATGTCTTTCTCGACCTCGGCGGCGACGGCGTGTTCTGGAGCCCGCTCAAGAGCCGGTACGTGACCGACATCTCGCGCCCGGTGGTCTTCCCGGGCTGGGTCACGCCGAACGGCGAGCTGGCCGACGCCACGTACACGGTGGTCGCCGGGGCCTACAACCGGACGATCGACGCCCTGGGGATGCTGAGCGACGTCAACCCGTTCTCGGTGGTCATCTCGCCGGGGCATCGCAACGTCTGGGTCCCGCTGGTCATCGACCGGTTCATCGGGATCCCGTACGCGATCAACCCGGCCTACGGCGCGCTCGTCGCGGACAACCACATGGTGTTCGGCTCCGACCCGGTGGACCCGGACTTCTGGCTGATCCTGCTCCAGACCCTGGACCAGGCGCCGCTGTGGCGGATCATCCTGCCGGGCTGCATCAAGGAGTTCGACCTGCCCCCGGTCGAGCTGCTGGCGGGCATGGAAGGGCCGCCGGCGGGCTATCTGGTGTGGATCGCCTACGGCATCCGGTCGCCGGGCTTCTTCTACGACGAGTGGAGCTATCGGCTCCTGGCGTCGCAGTACTGGAGCGCGTACACGGCGGAGGCGTTCCTGTTCCAGTTCACGGCGGAGTAGCGGTGATGAGCAAGACCTGCGGTTGGCTCGCCGTCGCGGTCGCGGCGGCGTTCGGATGCACGAACCCCACCGGGGACGACGGACCCGACTCGGGACGCGACGGCGGCTACCTGCCGTGGTGTCACGAGGAGGGGGACCTGTTCTGTCCGAACGAGCTGATCGAGCAGCGGTGCACGTTCCCGCCGGGGAGCGAGTTCCCGGCGATCATCGAGCGGGAGTGCGTGCCGCTGGGCATGCGCTGCATCTCGACGCCGGTGATGCTCGGCTGCGCCGTCTGCTCGCCCGACTCCCTGTCCTGCGACGGCAACGACATCGTGCGCTGCGCGGGTGACGGCCAGTCCTGGGACTACGTCTCGACCTGCGACGTGGCCCGCGGCGACCAGTGCATCAACGGCCGCTGCGTCAACGGCTGCGAGGTCGCCGACCGGCTGCGCTCCAACGTCGGCTGCGAGTACTGGCCGGTCGACCTGGACAACGCCGTCACCCAGGGCTTCGACGCCACGATCCAGCAGTACGCGGTCGTGGTCTCGAATCCCACCCCGCTGCTGGCCGAGGTCAAGGTCTGGATCAACGAGGCCGCGCCGGGCGAGCCGCCGGAGGAGCGGGTGGTCGACG
The DNA here is from genome assembly GCA_016930215.1 of Deltaproteobacteria bacterium. Lineage (GTDB taxonomy): Bacteria > Myxococcota_A > Polyangia > DRWM01 > JAAZOP01 > JAAZOP01. The sequence continues at coordinate 6,389 of JAFGHH010000297.1, read as the reverse complement.
AGATCACGCTCTCCACCGACGACCTGTTCGTCTTCCGCCTCGACCCGCGCGAGGTCGACGGCTCCAGCGAGTTCGGCGGGAACGACGGCAGCCACACCGCCTGGACCGCGCATGCCTACAAGATCACCTCCACCGCGCCGATCATCGCCTACCAGTTCAACCCGCTCGACAACGTCGGCGTGTTCTCCAACGACGCCTCGCTGCTGCTCCCCAAGAGCGGCCTCGGCTCCGAGTACACCGTGATGGGTTGGCCGCAGACGATCGCCAACACCCCCGAGAACCCCGACACCGACATGCGCGGCGACCTGCGAGCGTTCCTCGCCGTCGTCGGCACGGAGCCCGACACGCATGTCACCGTGGAGCTCAGCACGGACGTGATGCCGCTGCCCGACCCGCCCGCGGGGACCACCGGCGAGTGGTACCGCGGCGACACGGTGGAGTTCACCCTCGGACCCTACGAGGTGCTGAACCTCGAGACCGGCGGCTTCAACCACGACTTCACCGGCACGCTGGTGCGCGCCGACAAGCCGATCGCCGTCTACTCCGGCTCCGAGGCCTCCGACGTGCCGCTCTTCGCCGACCTCACGACCCGCCGTTGCTGCGCCGATCACCTCGAGGAGCAGCTGATCCCCGACTGGTCGCTCGGCTACACCTACGTCTTCGCCCGCACCCCGGCGCGGACTCCCGAGGTCTACGCGGCGGGCGGCGTGGTGTCGATCGTGCCCGAGCCGGAGTACATCCGGCTGATGGGCGTCGTCGACGACACCGAGGTCCGGACCACCGCGCTCGAGCGCGTCTGGACCTACGACGGCGGCGTCCGCCAGGAGGTTTCCCCCACGGATCCGATCTTCCTGCGGGCCGGCGACTACACGACGCGCGAGCTGTGGGGCGACATCGTGCTGCACTCCAACAAGCCGTTCGGCGTGGGGCAGTTCGTGGCCAGCCAGGAGGTCACCGGGATCAGCAACGACTACCCCGGCGGCGACCCGGTGTTCATCCTCACGCCGCCCGTCGAGCAGTGGCGGTCGAGCTACGTGTTCCTGACGCCCGAGCTGTACTCGTTCGACTTCTTCGTGGTGGCGACCCGCTCCGGAACGGTGCTCGAGCTGGACAAGGCGCCGCTGCCGCGGAGCTGCGTCATGTCCGAGTTGCAGGACGACATCGCCGAGCCGCCCGTGACCTACCAGATCTACCGCTGCCCGCTGTCGCAGCCCGAGATCGTCGGCCCCGACGTCGTCGATGAGGGGGTGCAGAACGACGGGGTCCACGAGATCCGCTCGGTCGACCCGGCGACCGGTCGGTTCGGCGCCCCGTTCGGCCTCGTGGTCTACGGCTTCGACGCCTACGTCTCCTACGGCTACCCGGGCGGCCTCAACCTGACCGAGGTCATCGAGTAGGGCGGCCGGCGCGCGTCGCTCAGAGCAGGATCAGCAGCGTGTACGGCTGCCCGGGGTTGCCGCTCGTGAGCATCGGCGGCTCCCAGTCCAGCGTGAGGTAGGCCGTCCCGGCCCATTCCGGCAGGATCAGCACGGCCGGCGCCCCGGAGGTTCCCGACGCGCAGCCGTTGTCCGTGCCTGGCGTGCCGGAACAGGAGCCCGAACGCACGTAGACCGCGTGATCGAACGGCGTGCCGGTCGCGTCCGCGACGAGGTCGACCACGCCGTCCGGCCGGACGACGAAGCGCTCCTGATCGCCGAGGGACGTCGAGCGAATGCACGACCCGGCGTCGGGGCCTTCGAGCGCTTCGCCCGGGTCCGACAGCCGGCCGATGAACGTCCCGCCGTCGGTCGCCTCGATCGGACTGCCGCAGCCCGCTTCACCGCCCGTGTCCTGCACCGAGAAGTGCAGCTCGAACGTCCCGAACTGGTCGGGCCAGCGGCCTGCCACGCGGACGACGTACAGGCCCGGCTCCAGCCGTCGGTGCTCGAAGCGCGAGCCGACGGTTGCGTCGTGGTGTCGGTTGTCGTTGCAGATCAGCTCCGGCGCCCCGGCCCCGCACCCCTGGAACAGGCTGAGCACCGTGTCGAACCCGCAGTCCTTGGTATCGAACAGCACGCGCGACAAGCCCGGACGCCCCGTCAGGTCGAGCTGGAAGTAGGCGGCTCGTCCGTCGAAGCTCGAGCCCAGGATGCACCACGAGTTGAGCTCCCGGACTGCGAGCTCCTCCGTCAGCTCGTCCGTCAGCAGCGGAAAGCGCGCGTCGACGATCAGCGGCACGGCGGTCTCGCAGGTGTCGTGGTCCCCCAGGTCCGCACACGCGCTCTCCGTGTCGGTGTAGTCGGGCAGCGTGTCGCAGTCGTCGTCCCGGCCGTTCCGGCAGACCTCGGGAAGGTCGGGGCTCACGGTCGGGTCCGTGTCGTCGCAGTCGCCGCCGGGACAGGCGCAGTCGCGGCCTTCCGCGTTGCACTCGAAGTTCCCGCCGACGGTGTCGGCGTCCGCGTCCGGCGGGTTGTGGATGCAGTAGAGGCCGCCGGGCGCGCAGCTATCGATCGTGCAGTCGATCCCGTCGCCGCACTCCCCGTCGGACGAGCAGGACCTCTCGTTCACGCAGCCGAAATCCTCGTGGCAGGTGTAGGTTGGCGAGCAGCGGGGGGGACGGAGCTCGATGCAGGCACTGTCGCCGCCCGTGCAGACGTTGCTCGTGCACAACACGAGGTCCTGCGGGCATTCCCACGGGCCCATCGGTACGCAGCGACCGTCGAGGCAGTGCCGCCACTCGCGGGCGCACGTCGGGTCGCCGCAGTCGTCATCGCTGCTGCATTCGGAGCCGTCCGGGCCCGGTCCGTCGTCGCCGTCGTCGTCGACGACGTCCACCGGGGGCACGTCGACATCGGTCGCGTCGGTCCCGACATCGTCGTCGACGCCGGACGTGCGGAGCGAGCAGGCCGGGGCGGCAAGCCAGGCGGCGAGCAGCAGGACCGCCCGGGTCCGCCTTCCGCCGCTCGTTTCCGGTTGTCTGCGCCTCATGGCCCACTATAGTAGCCGGTCGCCGGACTCCGGTCGAGATGCCAGCGATGTACGACGCGCCGAACACCGTCTTTCGTCCCGATCCCGCGGCGCTGCGCGCGCTGGAGTGGCCCGCGGTGGTCGAGGCGCTGGTGTCGCGCTGCGCGTCCGGGGCGGCCCAGGCCCGCCGGTCCGGTTTCGACTGGCCGGGGAGCCTCGCCGCCGCCCGCGGGCGTCTCGAGGAGGTTCGCGAGGCCTTCCGGCTGCTGGACGCGCCGATCCGGGAGGACGTGGGGGACGACGCCGGACCGCCCGTCCCCGACCTGTCCACGCTTCCCGACCTCGAGGACGCGCTGGAGCGCTGCGCGCGCGGCGCCGAGCTCGAGGCGCCCGCGCTGCTGGCGACGGCGGTGCTGTGTCGGCTGGCGCGCGCCGCCGCCGGGCCGATCCTGCTCCGCGCCGACCGGCTGCCGCGGCTCGCCGCGCTGTTCCAGGCCGGCGGACGCGACCTCGACCTGCCCGGCCTGGCGCGGCTGGCGGTCCGGATCGAGGCCGTCATCGACCCCTCGGGCGAGCTCCGCGACGACGCCTCGCCCGAGATGGCCCGGGTCCGGAACGAAGCGCGCGCGACCCGCGAGCGGGTCGATCGGCGCCTGCGCGAGCTGCTGGTCGAGCTGTCCGACCACCTGCAGGACCGGTTCGTCACCGAGCGCGAGGGCCGGCCGGTGGTGCCGGTGAAGGTCGAGGCGCAGTCGCGGGTGCCCGGCATCGTCCACGCCGCGAGCGGCTCGGGCGCCACGGTGTTCGTCGAGCCTCGCGAGGTGGTCGGCGACGTCAACCAGGTCCGGCTGCTCTCCGCCGCCGAGCGCCGCGAGGCGCTGCGCCTCCTGCGCGAGCTGTCGCGCGGCGTCGAGGAGCTCTCGGGCGCGGCGCGCCTTGCCTTCGCCGGCCTCGTCGTCCTCGACCATCGCCTCGCCGCCGCTCGCCTCGGCCGCGAGCTGGACGCGGTGCTGCCGGAGCTGGTCGAGGAGGGCGGGCATGTCCTGGCCGCCGCGCGCCATCCGCTCCTGGCGCTCGGCGGGACCGACGTGGTGCCCAACGACCTCGAGGTCGCCCCCGGGGAGGCGCTGGTGGTCTCCGGGCCCAACGCCGGCGGCAAGACCGTCGCGATGAAGACCCTCGGCCTGTGCGTGCTGCTCGGCCACGCCGGGCTCCCCGTCCCGGCCCGCGCGGCCCGCATCCGCTGGACCCACGACCTGTTCTGCGAGCTGGGCGACGAGCAGTCGCTGGCCCTCTCGCTGTCCTCGTTCTCCGCCCACGTCTCGAACCTCGCCCGGATCCTCCGGGTGCTGCGGCCCGGCGACCTGGTGCTGGTCGACGAGCTGGCCGGCGGGACCGACCCCGCCGAGGGCGCCGCGCTCGCCGTCGCCGTCACCCGCCACCTGGTGGGCAGCGGCGCCGCGGCGATGCTCACCACCCATTACGACCCGCTCAAGCGGCTCGGCGATCGCGATCCCCGCGTGCGCAGCGCCTCGATGGGCATGGACCCCGAGTCGTTCCGTCCCACCTACCGCCTGCGCCTCGGCGAGGTCGGGACGAGCGCCGCGCTGTCCGTGGCCGAACGGTACGGGTTGCCGGCCGACGTCGTGGCGGACGCGCGCGGGGAACTGCCCCGCGCGTACCTCGAGTCGCAGCAGCGGCTGCAGCGGGTCGAGGAGCTGCACGTGCGGGCCGAGCGGGAGGCGGCCGAGGCGGCGGAGGCGAAGCGGCTCGTCGAGCTGGAGCGCGCGCAGCTCGTGCAGGAGCTGGCCAAGGCGCGGCAGCGCGAGCACGAGGCGGTCCGCGCCGAGGTCGCCGGCCTGTGGAAGTCGATCCACGCCTTGCGCGACGAGCTGCGGAACGCGCGCAAGTACCTGCGGGAGATGCGCCGTCCGTCGGCCGAGACGGTGCGCAAGGTCGAGCAGCAGGTCGAGGCGGCGGCGGAGCGGCTGGCGCCGTCCGGGCCGGTGGAGCTCGCGCTCCGGGGTGCGCCCCCGGGAGAGGCGCTCGACCCGACGCGCTTCGCCGACGGCGACACGGTCTACGTGGTGTCGGTGGGACGCGAGGGAATCCTCGTCGGCCGCGCCGGCGCGCAGGCCGTCGTCGCCTTCGGCTCGGTGAAGACCCGCGCCGACTGGGACGACCTGCGCCGCGTGCGGCGCGGCGCACCGGAGCCCGAGCCCGCGGCGTCGCGGACGCGCGGGCGCGCCGCGGGCGACGGCGACGAGCGGCCGTGGCGGCCGAAGACCGAGGCCAACACGATCGACCTGCGCGGCCTGCGCGTCGACGAGGCGCTCGACCAGCTCGACGCCCGCCTCGACCGCATGTTCCAGGACGAGGCCGGCACGGTCTACGTCGTCCACGGTTTCGGCACCGGCGCCGTACGCCGCGCGGTGCGCGAGCGGCTGAAGGGCCACCCGCTCGTGGCCGAGTGGCGACCGGGCGAGCCGGGGGAGGGCGGCGACGGCGCGAGCGTCGTGCGCCTGAAGTAGCTCCGCGGCCGCGCGACTCTCTTCCGCCCGGCCTCAGTACGGCAGGTCGAGCTTGATGCGGAACCAGGCGTCCGCCAGCGACGCGGGCCGGTCGTCCCAGATCCAGTCCGCGCCCACGCCCGAGAACTCCGGCGGGGACGGTCCCCAGGGGGAGGCCCCCCACTCCGCCACGTAACGCGCCGGGCCCCACGCCGAATCGTCGTACGACGCCATGCACCAGTCCGCCTGCGGGCTCTCGTCGGGGTCCGGCGAGTAGCGCCACGGCGTCGTGTCCGGCTCGCCCGCCGAGATCCCCGTCGTCAGGTAGGTCAGGCCCGCGACCTGGATCCGCATCATGAACGCCGAGATCACCTCGAACAGGTCCACCCCGTGCACCCCCACGACGTTGAGCCCCGACTCCATCACCACCGTGTACGTCTCGGCCCCGTACCAGTCGCGCGACGTCGTCGCGTCGATCGCCACGTCGATGTCGTTCACGCACAGCCGCTCGTACCAGTCATCGACGGTCAGCATCAGCGTCGCCAGGTACTCCCGCTTGCCGTCGCAGTCGTAGTCGACCCCCTCGATGTGGCCCGTCGCGTCCGGGTAGACCCGCGGGTCGGTATCGTCGCAGTCGCCGTCCCCCTCGGCGAACGTGTCGCCGTCGTCGTCCACCCAGAACGACTCGGACGGGATGTCGGTCGGCGTCCAGTCCGCCGTGTCAGCGTCGGCGGGCGTGCCGTCGGTGGCGCCGTCGGCGGGTGTGCCGTCGGTGGCGCCGTCGGCGGGTGTGCCGTCGGTGGCGCCGTCGGCGGGCGTGCCGTCGGTGGCGCCGTCGGTGGGTGTGCCGTCGGTGGTGCCGTCGGTGGGTGTGCCGTCGGTGGCGCCGTCGGTGGGCGTGCCGTCGGTGGCGCCGTCGGTGGGCGTGCCGTC